>NZ_CP155828.1:0-352262 GCF_040126175.1 Candidatus Phytoplasma solani | reverse complement strand
CCTCCAACAATAACAATAGTTTTTAAAAAAAATAAAAAAAGATGTTTAGACAAACAAATTATAAAAAAACTAAATACAATATTTTTAGTTGTTTTTTAATTTTAGACTAAACTTTTATTGCCTTTTTTTTACTTCATTATATGGAAGTTATTTTAAATAAGTTTCTTAGATTAATCATTTACCTGTTTAAAAAAATTTTATTTTTGATAGAATATATGATGTTGTTAGTATTTTGAAAACTTTTTTTGCTTATCGTCAAAACAAACAATTATTGGAGGTTTTATGATATTTCAAAAAAAAGAGCAAATTGATAAAAAAAAATTTATGATTTCCGAAGAAAAAAAAAGAAAGTTTTTGTTAGAAGGAAATTTGTGGAAAGTAATTTTATATGTTACATTTCCTATTACTATTTATTTAGTTTTTCAAGCTATCTTTAATTCTTATGATATTTTTTTATTACGAAAAAAATTAAAAATTGATGATGAACTTGTATCATCTATCAATCGCATCCACTTACTCAAAGACATCTTCATTTCTTTTGGGGCTTCTATTGCCACTGCTGGCGTTATTTTAGTGGGTCGCAATTATGGACGCAAAAATCTTGAAAAAATGCGTCTATATCTTTCGCAAACTTTTGTATTAACTATTATTATAGGGTTAATTATTGCTATTTTATGTACTGTTTTTTTTAAAACACTTATTTTGGAACATATTGTTAATTATCAAGGAAATAAACAGGAAGATTTAAAAAAATACTATCTTATTATTTTTTGCTCACTTGTTTGCATTATCATTAATATAGTCTTTTTAGCTTTAGAACGAGCTAAAGGAAATAATAAAATTGTTTTATGGGTGACATTATCAAATATCGCCATTAAAATTATTTTGTCTTTGGTTTTTTTTGAAATTAAAAACCAAATGAAATCTTTAGCTTGGGCTACTTTAATTGCTCATGCTTCTGTTACTTTATTTACCTTTTGGTTTTTGTTTTTGAATCAAAAAAACTATTTAAAAATTTTTTCAAAAAAATTTCGTTTTGATAAAATTTTTTTGAAAAATCTTTTTACCTTATCTATTCCTATTTGTATAAGTATTATAGTTTTTAATCTAGGTAAAATAATTATTAGTATGGTTGTTAAAACAAATTATGACGATGGAACAAATATTGATGCTCAATTAGTTTTAGCAGTATCTGTTAATAATATTTTTTTTAATATTATCAATTCTTTTGCTGATTCCCAAAATACTATTATTTCTCAAAATTTAGGGCAAAAAAAAATGAATCGAGTTTTTGAAACCTTTAAAAAAATTATTATTTTAATTGTTCTTTTAGCTTTCGTAGGAACTTTAATTCATCTTTTTTGTTATGGAAAAATTTTGTATTTAATGACGGGTGAAAATTATCATAATTTAGCGTGTGCATCAGATACAAAAACACAATCCGCCGCCTTTCGAATATTATTTTTTTATGAAACAACAGGTTTATGGTTAACTTGTTTTTCTATTATTTTATGTAGTTTTTTTGTTTGTTTTAAAAAAACAAAAATTGCTTTAAATATGAATCTTTTAAGAATTATTTCTGGTATTTTTTTTCTTTTTCTTTTTAGTGCTCCTATTTTCAGTAGTTTTAATGAAGTCCATAAAGTTGGTTTCAGTCTTTTTTTAGGTAATTTAATTTGTTTTATTACTACTTTATCTTTTTTTATTCCTTTTTATCGCAAAACTAAAAAAGAAAATACCACTTATGAAGATAAAATTTAAAAATCAATCATTACTAATAAATGTTTGCAAACAAAAATATTGCTAAAACTAAAAACAAGCTAGATTGTTTATTAATAAATAATTTAGCTTTTTTTTGTATCTCAACTACAAAAAAAGATTTAAAAGGTTAAAACAAATAGTTACTTTTAGTAAAATTATTAAAAAAGTTAACTTTAAAATATTTTTTAATTATTTTTATAGTTATGTAAAAAAAACTTTTAATTTTGATCAAATAGGGTTATTTTTTTATCTATTAAAACCATTAAAATATCTGTTTTTTTAATCTTATATTAAAAGTGATTATGAGTTTAAATTTTTTCATTTAACCTTTAAAATATTTTGGGAGATAACTAGTGTTTTTATATGGTTTTTATGTTATAATAATAATTAGTTAATGATATATTTTTTTAAATATTAGTGTTTTTTTGGTTTTTCTTGGTTTTAACTTAACAAGGAGGTATTTTTGGAACATCATTTTTATAAATTAGTTTTAAGTTATGATGGAACTTGTTATTGTGGCTATCAAAAACAACCTCAAACAAAGACTATCCAACAAACATTAGAAAATACTTTAAAATTAATGACTCATTGTCAAATTGATACTATTGCAGCTAGTAGAACCGATAAAGGAGTGCATGCCCAAGGACAAACAATCCATTTTAAAATTTCTTTTTTTCTTAAATCTCGCCATTTTAAACACACCCTTAATCATCTTTTGCCACCAGATATTAGAGTTAAAACAATCAAAAAAGTTACTTCTACTTTTCACGCTCGTTATTTGGTTAAATCAAAAATTTATCAATATTTTTTTGCAAAGAATCCTTTAAACGCTTTTAATTATCATTTTCAAGTATTTTTTGCTGGTCTTAATTTTGATAAAATTAAATTAGCTATTAATCTGATTGTTGGTAAACATGATTTCACCTCTTTTACTAACGAAAAACAAGCTAAAAATTTTAATAAAACTATTTTCCGTGCTTTTGTTAAAGAAACTGCAAAACATTATATTTTAATTTTTCATGCAGATGGTTTTCTTAAATATATGGTTCGTTTTATAGTAGGAAGTTTAATTGAAATTGGTAAAAATAAGATGTCTTTAGAGCTTTTTGAAGCTATGTTATTGCGAAAAACCAATAAAAAAGCTTCTTTTTTGGCTCCAGCTAAAGGATTAATTTTGAAAACAATTTTTTATTAAATTGTTCTTTAGTTTATTTATTTTTAGTTTTTACCAAAATTAAATCTTTTAGGTTGAATAAAACAAAAAAAAGGAGAATTAATAAAATCATTATGTTTATTTCTTTTGAAGGAGGCGAGGCAGCAGGAAAAACAACTTTAGCCCGTATTTTATCTAAAAAGTTAACGAAAGACAATTATCAAGTTGTTTTAACTAAAGAACCTGGTGGCTACAAACCTTTTAGTTTTATTAGAGAAAAACTTTTAAATCCTGTAATGCCACCTATTGATTTCAAAACGGAAGCTTTGCTTTATGCTGCTGACAGGAATGAACATTTAAATAATGTGATTCTTCCCGCTTTAAAAAAGAAAAACATTGTTATTTGTGATCGTTATTTAGATTCTTCTTTTGTTTATCAAGGATATGCTAGACAATTAGGAAAACATTATATTGCTCAGATTAACGATTTTGCTTTAAAACATTTACCTAATATTACTTTTTACCTTGATTTAGATCCTATGATGGCTAAAAAAAGATTATCTCTTTTTCGCTCTAATAAACAAAATCGTCTTGATTTAGAAAAACTTGAATTTTATCAAAAAATTCGTGAAGGTTATTTAGAACTAGCTCAACAAGAAAACAAACGTATTATTAAAATTAAAGCCAATAATTCTTTATCTCAATTATCTTCTCTAATTTATCAAAAAGTAAAAAATTTATTATGCAGCACCAATCATTTATAAATACATTTTTTAAAATAATTCAAAACAACAAATTATCCCACCTTTATTTAATCACAGGGTTAACCCTTCCCCAAAGAAAAGAATTTGTTTTTGAATTATCTTATCAAATATTTAAATCAAAAGATCCTCAAAATGATCATCTTTTTTTAAAACAAGCTTTAATAGATGGTACATATCCTAATTTTTATTATTTAAATAAAGACGATCATCTTTTTAAAAAAGATCAAATAATGCAATTGCAAAAAGTGTTTCATCAAGGTTCTTTATTTGGAAAAGAAAGAATTTATGTTATTGAAGAAATTGAAAAAACTACTCTACCAGCAGCTAATAGTTTGCTTCATTTTTTGGAAAATACTCCAAACAATACAATAGGTTTTTTGTTGACTAGCAATTTAGATCAAGTTTTATCCACAATTGTTTCTCGTTGCCAAGTTATTAATATTAATAACGGGGGACAACAACTATTAACGCCTTTTTTATCTGATTGTCAAAAATTATCAAAAGATTCTTTGGATTTTTATTTAAACCCTTTGATTAATTCTTCCTCAAGTCAAACCATGACTTTTGTTACAAGTGATTATTATCAACATTTTCGAAGTTGCTTTTTGTTTTTTATTGATCAGTGGCCAAAAACAACTTCTTTAAAATTGTCTTTTTCAACTTTTTATTTTACTCCTGTTCTTATAAATTCTTTTAGTGATTTTTTGATTGATTTTGTATCAGTTTTATTAAGATGGTTTTTAGATTTGTTTTATGAAAAAAAACAATTACCTATTTATTTTGAAAATCAAAATAACTATAAATCTTCATTTCAAAATTTAACTTTACAACAAAACATAAATATTTTACAAATTATTAAAAAATATCATCAAAAAAAACCTCATTTAGTTAATCCTCAAAATATCTTTTTTGCTTTAATGATAGAATTAGAAGATCAAAAATAATTTAAAAGTTATCATTAAAAAAGTTAGTCCTATTTTTTTGAATAAGGTAAAAAAATATGTTATTTCACCAAAAAAGTTTTTGTAATAACCAGGCAACTTTATATTTAATCGCAACCCCTATCGGTAATTTGGAAGATATCACTTTCCGAGCTGTCAAAGTTTTAAAAGAAGTTTTTTTGATTTTAGCCGAAGATACAAGAAACTCCAAAAAACTTTTAGAACATTATCAGATTAAAAAACCTTTGCTTTCTTGTTATGAACACAATCAAAAAAGTAGATTACCTCAAATTTTAGAGTTATTATCGCAAGGTAAAAACTTAGCTTTGATTAGTGATGCTGGAACTCCTTTAATTAGTGATCCTGGTTTTTCTTTAGTGAGTGAAGTGCAAAAAAAAAGTTTTAATGTAGTAGCTATTCCAGGAGCTTCTGCTTTTTTAACTGCTTTTATAACTTCTAACCTAACCGCTCCTTTTATTTTTTTATCATTTTTATCACGTTTTAATCAAACTTTGAAAAAAGAATTATTAAAATACCAAAACGCTAATGAAACCCTTATTATTTATGAATCTCCTTACAGAATCAAAAAAACTTTATTGTTAATTTATCAACTTTATGGCAATCGCAAAATATCTTTAGCGCGTGAACTAACTAAAAAATTTGAAACTATTATCAACGGCAATCTTGAAGATATTTTAAAAGAAAATCTTATTTACAAAGGTGAATATGTAATTTTAGTAGAGGGTAATAAAAATGAGCATCAACATTTGCTTTTTTTAAGTGTAGCTCAACACGTTGATTTTTATTTAAAATTAGGTTTAAGTCAAAAAGAAGCTTTATTGCAAGTTGCTCAAGATCGAAAAAAAAGCAAAAAAGATATTTACAGCAAATACAATAATATTAAATAAACTAAAGTTTAATCAAAACTTATATCAATAACTCAAAAAAATAATACCACTTGAAAACAAATCTTAAGTGAAAAAATATTTATTAATTTACTATTAATATATAAAATTGTGTAATATTTAACTTCTTTTTTTTATTTATTGTTTGGTTCATTTTTTTATATTTCTTTCGTTTTATTGGTTTTTTAAAATCGCTGTTAAAGATTTTTAACATATTTTATTAAATTTTTAAATTGTTGAACGCATTTTTTTTATTATTTCTTTTTTCTAACAGCTTAGAAAAACAAAAAAAGCTAAACTGTTTTATTTTTAATAAACAATTTAGCTTTGATATTTTTTTTATTTTTATTGTAATTATTTTTTTATTTTGATATATAATAAACATGAGAATCAATAATGTTTTTTAAGATTCTTTTTTTATTATTTTTATTAAAAAAAAATATTGTTCTTTTTTGGTTTCTTTTTTTGTAGATTTTAATTTTAAAATTTATATAATATAATTATATTTGGAAAAATAAAAGAAATAGGGTTATGTGTTATGAAAATTTATTTTAAAAAAAATTATATATCAACTATTAATGCTGATACAGCTGTCATTTTACAAGTAGAAAAATTAGATAATGCTTTCGGTCTGGAAGAAATGGATCCAAAGGGGATTGCTAAAAAAAGTTTTTTAAGAGAAAAATTTAAAGGTTCTTTAGGATCTCATATTAAATTATTATATCCAGAAGGATCTCCTATGTCTTGTTTAAAAATTATGGGCTTAGGGAAAGAAAAAGACATCAATGATCAATCTTTTTTAAAAGCGGGAAGCGTTTGCCTTGCTGGCATTGATAATTCTACTAAAATAGTTGTTTTTGTTGATGCTTTAGGTATTGATGTCCAAATATCACAAATCATGAATTTTACTTTAGGACTTTTATTAAAAAGTTATTCTTTTGAATATTATCATACAAAAAAAAATAGTTCTAGTCAAAATAATAAAAAAGATTTAGAAATTACTTTAATCACTAAAAATGCTGATTTGTGTCAAAAAGAATTAGAAGAAGTAAAAGCAATTTTAGAGGGGGTTAATTTAACTAAAGAATTAGTTAATGAACCTGCTAATATTTTAGGAACCGAAGAGTTTGTTCAAAAAATAAAACAACTAAAAACTTTAGGTGTTGAAATTGAAGTTTTAGAAAAAGAAGAATTACAAAAACTAGGGATGAATGCTTTATTAGGGGTAGCTAAAGGGTCTGTAAGACCTCCTTATTTGGTGGTAATGAAATGGTGTGGAGATGATCAAAAAGAAAAACCGTTAGCTTTTGTTGGTAAAGGAGTTGTTTTTGATACTGGTGGGATTTCACTTAAACCTTCCTCTCGCATGGAAGATATGAAATCAGATATGGCAGGAGCTGCAACTGTTGTAGGATTGATGCATACTTTAGCTACTAGAAAAGCCAAAGTTAATGCTTTGGGGGTTGTTGGTTTAGTTGAAAATATGCCTAGTTCTAACGCTCAACGTCCTGGCGACATTATAACTTCTATGTCTGGACAAACTATTGAAATTATAAATACCGATGCTGAAGGTAGACTTGTTTTAGCAGATGCTTTGTGGTATTGCAAAACTAAATTACAACCTAAAACAATTATAGATTTAGCTACTTTAACTGGTGCTATTGTAGTTTCTTTAGGTTCAGAATATGCAGGCCTTTTTTCTAATAATAACGAATTGGTTAAACAATTAATTCATTCAGGAGAGGTAACCGAAGAAAAAGTTTGGCAATTACCTTTATCGCAAGAATATGATAAATTAATAAACGGTAAATTTGCTGATATAAGCAACTCTCCTAGTGGTTATGGCGCTGGGTCTATTACTGCAGCCCAATTTTTAAAACGTTTTGTAGGTGATGATATCCCTTGGGCACATATAGATATTGCAGGTGTTGCTGCAGGTAAAAGAATTAATGAAGTTGACTCCTCTTGGGCTTCCGGTTTTGGAGTGCGTCTTTTAAATCATTTAATAAAAAGTTATTATGAAAAAAAATAAAATTACAAAATTTAAGGCTATTTTTTGACAATAGCCTTTTTTTATTTTTAAAATTTTGCTATATTAAACTTTTTTTAAGTTTGTTTAATTTTTTTCTTTTTAATCTAAAAATTATTATAGTTGTTGTAAATATTTATTGAAGGAGTTTTTTTATGCAATCAAAAACAAAATTTTATCTTTCTACTTCTATTGCTTATACTTCTGGCATTCCTCACGTTGGTAATGTTTATGAAGTTATTTTGGCTGATGCAATTGCTCGTTTTAAACGCTTAGATGGTTATGATGTTTTTTTTCAAACAGGAACTGATGAACACGGACAAAAAATCGAACAAAAAGCTTCCCTACAAGCTATCCCGCCGCAATTATATGTTAATCATGTTTCTTTAGAAATTAAAAGAATTTATGATTTGATGCAAATTAGCTATGATCATTTTATTAAAACAACTAATCAAAATCATCAAAAAGCAGTTCAATCGATTTTTGATAAGTTATGGCAACAAGGAGATATTTATTTAGGTCAATATCAAGGTTTATATTCGGTCGCCGAAGAAGCTTATGTTTCGGAAAAAGATTTAGTTGATGGCAAAACTTTTAATGGCGAAACTCCTATTTTAATCAGTGAAGCTACTTATTTTTTTAAATTATCTAAATACCAAAATCGCCTTTTAAATTATTTAAAAAACAACCCTAATTTAATCAAACCAGAAACCCAAAGAAAAGAACTTTTAAATCTCTTAAAAGAACCCTTAAATGATTTATCGATTTCAAGAACTTCTTTTAAATGGGGTATTCCTGTTCCTTTCGATAAAAAACATGTTATTTATGTTTGGATTGATGCTTTAAGTAATTATTTAACTGGTTTAGGTTATCATCCTAATCAAAACCCTAGTAAACAATTTATTCATTATTGGCCTTGTGATTTGCATGTCATTGGGAAAGATATTTTAAGATTTCATTTAATTTATTGGCCTATTTTATTAATGGCACTTAAAATTGAATTACCCAAACAATTTTTAGCTCATCCTTGGATTTTATTTGATAAAAATAAAATGTCAAAATCAAAAGGAAACGTTTTATATATTGATGATTTATTAAAATTTTTTCCCATTGATACTATTCGTTATTTTGTTTTGCATGAAATTCCTTACGCAAGTGACGGCAATATTACTTATGAACTGTTAGTAGAAAGACATAATAGTGATTTAGTTAATCTTTTTGGAAATGTAGTTCATCGTATTTTTGGAATGATTAAAAGTTATCGTGATTACCAACTCACTCAAGTTTTGGTTGTCCCTAAAAACCATCAAGATTTTGATTTATCACAAAAAGTTTTATCAGTTTTACCTTTAGTTCGTCAAAAAATTAAAGCTTCTAAGGTAGGTGAATCTTTAGAGGAGGTTGAAAAGTTAGCTCGCTTTATTAATAAATATATTGATTTGGTGAAACCTTGGAAATTAGCTCAATTACCAGAAAAAAAAACTTTGTTAGATTATGTTTTATATTCTTTAACAGAAACTTTAAGATTTTTAGGAGTTTTATTAAAGCCTTTTTTGCCTCAAACAGCCGAAAAAATTCTTTATCAAATTAAAGCTCAAGATGTCACTTTCGAAAGTTTAAATACTTTTGGCTTACTGCCAAGCCAAAAACTGATACCAGATGAAATGTTATTTCAACGTATAGATTTAGAGACTGTTTTGTCTAATACAAACACCACAAATCATTAAAAAAAAGAGACTATTTAAGTCTCTTTTTATTTTTATTCAATTATGTTCTTCTAAATTTTATGGAGTTTGAATTTTTATTTTGTTTATTTTTGTATATAATTATACCAATAATACCACAAAGAGCAAGAACAAATAAGATAACTAAAATAATCCAACCTATTATTGATTTTTTAACAGTAAATGTAACTTCTACTTCACCATCATAGTCTTTAGATGTTACTTTTGCTTTGTTTTCTTTTTCAACTAAAGTAACTTGTAAATCTTTGTCTTTTAAAGAATCGTTTTTAGTAATTATTGCACTTTTAACTTTATCAGTTTCTCTTGCATCTACTTGTCCTAATTCTTTTGTTGTTAATACACTTGATAAATCTTTTTTAACAGTAAATGTAACTTCTACTTCACCATTATAGTCATTAGATGTTACTTTTGCTTTGTTTTCTTTTTCAACTAAAGTAACTTGTAAATCTTTGTCTTTTAAAGAATCGTTTTTAGTAATTATTGCACTTTTAACTTTATCAGTTTCTCTTGCATCTACTTGTCCTAATTCTTTTGTTGTTAATACACTTGATAAATCTTTTTTAACAGTAAATGTAACTTCTACTTCACCATTATAGTCATTATATGTTACTTTTGCTTTGTTTTCTTTTTCAACTAAAGTAACTTGTAAATCTTCGTCTTTTAAAGAATCGTTTTTAGTAATTATTGCACTTTTAACTTTATCAGTTTCTCTTGCATCTACTTGTCCTAATTCTTTTGTTGTTAATACACTTGATAAATCTTTTTTAACAGTAAATGTAACTTCTACTTCACCATTATAGTCATTATATGTTACTTTTGCTTTGTTTTCTTTTTCAACTAAAGTAACTTGTAAATCTTCGTCTTTTAAAGAATCGTTTTTAGTAATTATTGCACTTTTAACTTTATCAGTTTCTCTTGCATCTACTTGTCCTAATTCTTTTGTTGTTAATACACTTGATAAATCTTTTGGAGTTGTAAAGTTAAATTCTACTGTACCTTTAAATTTAGTAGAATTTGTTTTAGCTACTACTTTTAATTTTTGACCATCAGTAGTTATTGTTACATCTTCTAAATTCACGTCAGAATTAGCATCTTTTTTAACTTTATTTAAAATAGAAGTTAAAAAAGATTGATCTTTAAGGGTGTTTTCTTTTGCTTCTTCGTCTGATAATTGAATTTTATCTGTTTTAGATTTTAAAACTTCCGATAAATCTTTTTTAACAGTAAATGTAACTTCTACTTCACCATTATAGTCATTAGATGTTACTTTTGCTTTGTTTTCTTTTTCAACTAAAGTAACTTGTAAATCTTCGTCTTTTAAAGAATCGTTTTTAGTAATTATTGCACTTTTAACTTTATCAGTTTCTCTTGCATCTACTTGTCCTAATTCTTTTGTTGTTAATACACTTGATAAATCTTTTGGAGTTGTAAAGTTAAATTCTACTGTACCTTTAAATTTAGTAGAATTTGTTTTAGCTACTACTTTTAATTTTTGACCATCAGTAGTTATTGTTACATCTTCTAAACTCACGTCAGAATTAGCATCTTTTTTAACTTTATTTAAAATAGAAGTTAAAACAGATTGATCTTTAAGGGTGTTTTCTTTTGCTTCTTCGTCTGATAATTGAATTTTATCTGTTTTAGATTTTAAAACTTCCGATAAATCTTTTTTAACAGTAAATGTAACTTCTACTTCACCATTATAGTCGTTAGATGTTACTTTTGCTTTGTTTTCTTTTTCAACTAAAGTAACTTGTAAATCTTCGTCTTTTAAAGAATCGTTTTTAGTAATTATTGCACTTTTAACTTTATCAGTTTCTCTTGCATCTACTTGTCCTAATTCTTTTGTTGTTAATACACTTGATAAATCTTTTGGAGTTGTAAAGTTAAATTCTACTGTACCTTTAAATTTAGTAGAATTTGTTTTAGCTACTACTTTTAATTTTTGACCATCAGTAGTTATTGTTACATCTTCTAAACTCACGTCAGAATTAGCATCTTTTTTAACTTTATTTAAAATAGAAGTTAAAACAGATTGATCTTTAAGGGTGTTTTCTTTTGCTTCTTCGTCTGATAATTGAATTTTATCTGTTTTAGATTTTAAAACTTCCGATAAATCTTTTTTAACAGTAAATGTAACTTCTACTTCACCATTATAGTCATTAGATGTTACTTTTGCTTTGTTTTCTTTTTCAACTAAAGTAACTTGTAAATCTTCGTCTTTTAAAGAATCGTTTTTAGTAATTATTGCACTTTTAACTTTATCAGTTTCTCTTGCATCTACTTGTCCTAATTCTTTTGTTGTTAATACACTTGATAAATCTTTTGGAGTTGTAAAGTTAAATTCTACTGTACCTTTAAATTTAGTAGAATTTGTTTTAGCTACTACTTTTAATTTTTGACCATCAGTAGTTATTGTTACATCTTCTAAACTCACGTCAGAATTAGCATCTTTTTTAACTTTATTTAAAATAGAAGTTAAAACAGATTGATCTTTAAGGGTGTTTTCTTTTGCTTCTTCGTCTGATAATTGAATTTTATCTGTTTTAGATTTTAAAACTTCCGATAAATCTTTTTTAACAGTAAATCTAACTTCTACTTCACCATTATAGTCATTAGATGTTACTTTTGCTTTGTTTTCTTTTTCAACTAAAGTAACTTGTAAATCTTCGTCTTTTAAAGAATCGTTTTTAGTAATTATTGCACTTTTAACTTTATCAGTTTCTCTTGCATCTACTTGTCCTAATTCTTTTGTTGTTAATACACTTGATAAATCTTTTGGAGTTGTAAAGTTAAATTCTACTGTACCTTTAAATTTAGTAGAATTTGTTTTAGCTACTACTTTTAATTTTTGACCATCAGTAGTTATTGTTACATCTTCTAAACTCACGTCAGAATTAGCATCTTTTTTAACTTTATTTAAAATAGAAGTTAAAAAAGATTGATCTTTAAGGGTGTTTTCTTTTGCTTCTTCGTCTGATAATTGAATTTTATCTGTTTTAGATTTTAAAACTTCCGATAAATCTTTTTTAACAGTAAATCTAACTTCTACTTCACCATTATAGTCATTAGATGTTACTTTTGCTTTGTTTTCTTTTTCAACTAAAGTAACTTGTAAATCTTTGTCTTTTAAAGAATCGTTTTTAGTAATTATTGCACTTTTAACTTTATCAGTTTCTCTTGCATCTACTTGTCCTAATTCTTTTGTTGTTAATACACTTGATAATTTTTCAGATGATGTTTGTTTATTAACATCACCATATGTTTGATTTGTACTATTAATTATTGTATTATTAATTACAAAAAGCATCAATAAACCAATAATAAAAAAAATATTAAATATTTTTTTAAAATTTAAAAAATGTTTTTTATTTGACATAATAAGACCTTTCAAAATTTTTTAAAATAATAAAATATAACGATACTTTAGGTTTATTAACTTTTTCCTCCTTAATTCTAATTCTAACTATTTAATAATATAGTAATTTTACATATAATCAAACTACTACTAATTATAATTATAACATCAAAAAAATAAAAAAACAAGTTTAAAATTCATAAAAAATTTATTTAAAATTACTTTTTTCTTTGATATCAAATTATAAAACCCTACAACACCTTTTGTTAACCGAATATTTTTTTAAAAAGATAAAAGGTAATCATATTTAAAAATAAATAAAAGAAAACGGGAATAAGAAAAACATTAATATTCAAAGTAGCACCTCTTATTTGGGAAATGGAATTAAAAAGTTCAAACAATCCAATGACTTCAAAAACATAACTATCTTTGATGTTATTAACAAATTCATTACAAAAACGCAATAAAGACTTTTGAATTACTTGTGGCAAAACAACTGTTTTTAAAGTTTTTCTTGGAGTCATCCCTAAAGCTAAAGCTGCTTCAATTTGTCCCAAATCAAGAAACTCAATATTTTTAAACATTGTTTCAGCAAGATAGGCGGTTGAATTAAAGGTAATAACAATTAATCCACCACAAAAAGGGGTTAGCCACTTAAAGTAACCAGTACTTTTAAGACCATAATAAAAAATCATAGCTTGTACCATCATAGGCACCCCTTTGATGATAAAAATATAAATATTAACAATAGCATTTAAACATTTAAATAAATATTTTTTTAAAGTGCTTATTCTTTTAATATTTTTAGGAATTCCTTTGAGATAAAACAATAATAAAGTTAAAAAAAAAGCACTAATAGTACCTAAAAAAGCTAATTGCATAGTTTTTATAAAACCTTGAAAATATAATGATTTATATTTTTTTAATATTTGCCATAAATTAATTTTATAATCATTGTTTACAGATGCTTGTTTAATAATTATTTGCATTAATTCTTTACCTTGTTGTTTTAGGTCAAACTTGGTTAAAGCCTTGTTAACATCTTTTAAAAGTGTATCATTTTCCTTTTTTAAAGCAATACGAGATTGTAATAATTCTTGGTCTTGTTGTTTGCTAAATATTTCATTTACATGTTTGTTTGTGTGTGTTTGGCTTCCAAATTTATTTACAAACACTTGAGCAAGAAAGGATTCAGCAATAAAACCATCCATATCAGTGGCTAAAAAAGATGTTTCGAGGTCATTATAACTTTGAAAAGATGTGCTAAAATCACTTATTTGAGAAACTATAGAAGCATAAGAAGAACCACTTTGATAACCAATTTTTAATTTTTTTAAATCCCCTAAATCTTTTATTGCTGATTTTGATTTATTTAAAATAATTTCTAATCCATAAAAACAATAAGGTTCAGAAAAAACAATTTCTTTTTGACGTTCTTGCGTTTGAGAAAGTCCTGAAATAACTAAATCTATTTCGTTATTTTTTAAAGCTGGAATTAAACCATCAAAACTAATCTTTTTAATGATTAATTTACGGTTTAATCCCTCTGCTAATTTTTTAGCAACTAAAACATCATAACCGCAAGCATATCCACTTTGACCTTGAATATTATAACAAGCGTCTTCATTGTTTTCATTAGTCAAGTAACCTAAAGGAAGGTATTCTAGTTCCATCCCAACTATTAAATCTATTTGTTTTGTTTGGTTGTTAGTAAAAGGAATTTTAAAATCAGCATCTGCCCACAAAGAAAAAACCAAAACAAAAAGATAAATTAAAATA
Organism: Candidatus Phytoplasma solani; assembly: GCF_040126175.1. NCBI lineage: Bacteria > Bacillati > Mycoplasmatota > Mollicutes > Acholeplasmatales > Acholeplasmataceae > Candidatus Phytoplasma > Candidatus Phytoplasma solani. Next base: position 337,827 of record NZ_CP155828.1, on the reverse strand, counting down.
ATAATTAAATGGCTGCGTTTCATTTGTAAATATCCTTATTTTTTAATTTTTTGCTTCCGTGAAACAAAAAAACCCTTTACTATAAACAAGTAAAAGGTTTTAGTGAATTAAAATTTTAGACTAATTTGATAACTTATTTACTTATTAAAAAAAAGCTTCTTTTAAAAAAGCTTTCAGTTTTTGGTTTTGAGGATTATTTAATATTTGCGAAGGAGTTCCGCCTTCAACAATAATCCCATCAGCCATAAAAACAATCCGATCAGATATTTTTTGTGCAAAAGCAATTTCATGAGTAACTAAAACAATAGTAATTGCTTGTTTGGCTAAATTTGCCATAATATCTAAAACTTCTTTAGTTAACTGAGGATCGAGTGAAGCTGTTGGTTCATCAAATAAAATAACTTCTGGTTCCATACATAAAGCACGAGCAATGGCAACCCGTTGTTTTTGTCCTCCAGAAAGAGTTTGAATACTTTGTAACATTGCTTTTTCAAGACCTACGATTTTGAGTTTTTTTTGGGCAATCAAATCAGATTCTGCTTGACTTTTTCCTAAAACTTCCATTGGTGCTAAACTACAATTTTTTAAAACATTTTTATGTTCAAAAAGATTAAAATGTTGAAAAACCATCCCCACTTTTTGTCTTAAATGAGTAGTGTTATAACACGGGTCTAAGATGTCTTGTTTTTTAAATAAAATAATACCATCATCAGGTTCTTCTAAAAGATTTAAACATCTTAGAAGAGACGATTTACCAGCGCCAGAAGCACCTATAATAGTAATAATTTCATTTTTTTTGATTGTTAAATTAATATCTTTTAAAACTACATGATTGCCAAAATTTTTTTGAAGGTTTTTGATTTCAATAATGTTATGCATTTTTATTTCCTAATTTAATCTCTAATTTTTTTAAGACAATAGTTGCAATCCCCACTAACATTAAATACATAATAGAAGCATTAATAAAGGGGACAGTCACACTATATGAAATTGAATATATTTGTTTAGTGGCGCCAAATAACTCTAATAAACCAATAGTACTAAAAACACAACTATCTTTAACATTAATAATAAATTCATTAACAATACGCAACAAAGACCTTTGAATGACTTGCGGTAAAACAACTCTTTTTAAAGCTTGTCTTGCAGTCATACCTAAAGCTAAGGCTGCTTCAATTTGACCGGGGTCAAAAAATTGCATATTTTTTAACATGATTTCTGCAATATAAGCAGTGGAGTTAAAGGTAATGACGATTAAGCCACCATAAAAAGGTGTTAACCATTTAAAGTAACCAGTGCTTTTAAGACCATAATAAAAAAGCATGGCTTGCAACATCATAGGAACTCCTTTAATAATAAATATATAAGCATTAATGATGGCATTTAAACTTTTAAAAGAAATTTTGGTAAAAATGCTGGTTTTTTTAGGTTTTTTTGGTAATCCTTTGACATAAAGCAATAATAAAGCAAGTAAAAAAGCTCCAACAGTGCCAAAAACAGCTAATTTAACAGTTGTCATTAAACCTTGATAATAAATTGAATAATGATTTTTTAAATTATTATAGCATAGTTTTAAAAGTTGCATTATTTTTTAACCTTGTGTATATTTAATCACTTTCTCGATCACTTCTTTCATTGATACGTAATTTTTTATTGATTCTAATTTATTATTAACAGCTTCTAATAATTCTTTATTATCTTTTTTTACAGCAATACATATAGAGATTTTATCATTGAATGCAATATCTTCACAAATTCTTTCTTTTTGTTTGCAAATCATATCAGCAATAGGGGATTCAGCAATATAACCGTCAATAGCATCAGTTGTTAAGGCATTTTCTAAATCAGTGTAACTATCATAAGAGAAATTGATACTTTGGAATTGGTTTTTTATTTGTTCATCTTCTGAGTAAATAGTCCCTGTTTGAGTACCAATTTTAATATATGTTTTACGTTTGGATTCTTTTTTTAAAAATAGATTTATTTTAGATTCAAAATAAGGATTACTAAAATCGACTTCTTTTTTTCTTTTTTCTGTTGGAGTCATCCCACCAATGATTACATCAATTTCACCTGCTTTTAAAGCTGGAATTAAACCATCAAAACTAATCTTTTTAATAATTAATGTACGTTTTAATTCCTCAGCTAAATGTTTAGCAACTAAAACATCATAACCGAAAGCATATCCACTTTGTCCAAAAATTGGAATATTATTTTCGTCTTTTTTTTGATTTAAAGCCCCATTATAAGGCCAATAATCACATTCCATCCCAACTGTTAAAGTTTTAGTTTTTTTATTATTTATTGGAATTGAGTTTTTATTAAACCGCATAAAAAAAACAAAAACAGCAATTAATAATAAAATTAACCCAATAACAGTATTCAAAATATTTTTTTGTCTTTTATTTAGATTTCTTAAATTCATTTATTTTGTTCTAACTTTTTTTAGATAAATTAAATAAGCAATTAATATTTTTTTATTTTTGCCATCAAAAAATTCTAATAATACTTTTATTTTAACATATTTTTTTAAAAAATAGCAATAAATAAAATAAAAAAATTTGGAATAACAACATTTTTTAAAACTTTTTACAATTTAATCAAGTAAGTAGTTTTTTAATTATAGACTTTTTAAAAATTTCGGAATGCAGTGACTATGTTTTTTTGAACTTTTTAAATTTAAGTTTTCATAAAAATAATTTCTTAAAAAAATATATTATAATAATTATGATAAAAAATCAAAAAGTTTATGAAAATATAGTCACTACAAAAAATATTAAAAAATGCCGCTTTAAATAAACGACATTAATAATAAAAAGTGTTTTTTAAAATTTAAAAATCTTTATCATCTTTTTTTTGAGACAGTCTATACATTAGCTGTAATAAGAAAAGTTTTTTCCAAAGAATTAGCTTCTAAAATGGCAATATTTTTTTTCATACGATCTTTACGAATGATTTTAATTGTTGTTTGTGTAGGGTTTGTAATTTCAATCGAACCATCTAAATTAAAAGCAAGGAATTGATTACGCCATTCAAGTAAATGCAATAATTTTTGGACAATGGGACGTTTTATTTCTTCTTTAATTTCTTGAAGTGAATAATAATGACGATTAATATTACGTCCTTCTTTTGAGTTTTCTAATAATTCAATATCATTTACACCAGCTAAAAGCCCCACATAATAAATTTGAGGAATACCTGGCGCAAAAACTTGAAAAACTCGACTTAATAAATAAGCATTATCATCATTACCTAACGCTGAATAATAAGTGGAATTAATTTGATAAATATCTAAATTATTATAAGAAGCAGAAGAATAAATTTTTTTAACATTAGCCCCTATTTGATATAATTTTTTCGAAGTATACTTAATTTCTGTATCACTTAAAACATCACGGGCATCAACAACTCCAATGCCATCGTGAGTGTCTAAAGTAGTAAATTGTTTCATTGGTGATTTTTTAAGCCAATCAGCTAAACGATTAGTTTTACCTGAATATAAAGTATAAAGGGTTGTCATAGATAAAGCAAAATCGTAAATAAAATAATTATAATCACTAATTTTTTTTAAAATAGTGTAATGCTCATGAATTTCTGGTAAAATTTCTGCATCCAAAGGTTTTAAAATATCTCTTATTTCTTGTAATAAATGCCAAATTTCTGGTTCAATAAAAAAACTATTGGTATCAATTTTTTTAATCGCATAAGCAAAAGCATCCAAACGAATTAAACTAGCGCCGTATTTAACCATATCTTTTAAAGTTGTTTTAATAAACTCTTTAGCAACAACAGAATGAACATTAATATCGATCTGTTCTTCGCCAAAAGTATTCCAAAGATTTTCTTGCGTTCCATCATCAAAATAAATGGTTGTAATGGGCGCTTGATCCTTACGCTTATAAATTAAATCAATATCTTTTTGATTGGGTCGATTTTTCCCAGCTTGTTCCCAAAATTTTTCCCAACGAATAAAAAAAATCTTTATATTTAGATTTTTCATGATATTTTTGAAAATCTTGATACATTAAAGATAAACGCGAAATATGGTTAATCATAAAGTCAAACATTAAATAATAATTTTGACTTAATTTTTCAATGTCTTGCCAATTACCAAAAAAAGGATCAACTGCAGTGTTCCGTTTTTTAATACAACTTTTAGTTTTAAAATTACTCTTTAAGACTAAAAAATTAATTGATAATTTCATATCTTTTCAAACTAAGGAAATATTTTTTTAAAAATCAAAAAGTGTCTAAATTTTTTTAATAATTCGTTAGTTTCAAAAGATATTTTTTCATATTTTATCTTTACACTATATAGTTAGGTAAAAAAAGTTAAAATTCCGCCTACAAAATGAAAATAAAATTATTTTTTAGGTAATTATGTTGTTTTGATGAAAAAAGTGCGCAAAAAGATAACCTTTTCCAAGGTTGAAATGTTTGAAATAAAAAATTATTTATCTAAGGTTTTGTGAGTGATATTGAGTTGGAGATAAGTAATTTAATTTAGCTAAAATCCATTTGGTATTCCAAAATTTAGGAAATTGATTGATTATTTTTTTAACGTTTTCGGCTGATTTGAGAAATAAAAAGGGATGTTGGTTTTGTAATATATTTTTCATTTGACCGAAAAAGTTTTCAATTACCGCATTATCACGTGGGGTGGTGCTTCTTGACATACTTATTAAAAAACCTTTTTTAGTTAGTGTTTGCTGGACTTTTTGTGATTGATAAACTGTTCCTCGGTCGGAATGAATTATGCATGGTTTTTTTAATTTAGGTAATTTTTTGATGGTTGCACTGTTCCAAAACTTTAGACACTTTTTATTTTTTAAAAATTCTTTAAGACTAACTATTAAGTTAGTCTTTTTTTTGTTTTAAAGACTAAAAAATAATTTCATATCTTTTCTAAAAACGTTTTTAGAAAGGATTAAAATGTTAAGACAAAAATTATTTAAAGATTTTTTAAAAAATAAAAAGAATTTAGAGGCCCGCAATCAATTAATTGAACTTCATTATCCGTTAGCAAAAAAATTATCAAACAAATTTAATTTCTATCCGCGAGTTTTGACTAAAGAGGATTTATACCAGGAAGGGATTTTAGGTTTAATCAAAGCCCTAAATAATTACCATGACTTAGGTTACGACTTTATCGCCTACGCTACTCCCACCATCAAATCGGAAATCCGCGAATTAATAAGAAAAAGCCATTCCCCTTCAATCCCCCAAAAAACCACCAAACCAAGAAATATCAGTTTTAACGAAAACCAACACTCACAACAAACAATTTACGACAAAATCCCCAATCCGCATCAATTATGGTTAAAACAAGTAAAACACGAATTATTAATAAAAAAATTAAAAACCAAACTAAGTAAAAATGAATTCAACGTTATTTGTTTGAGTTTTGGCGTTACTACAAAAAACATTAACGACACACATCAACCAACATATACAAATCAAGAAATAGCTACAAAATTAAATTTAACTTTAAAACAAATAGAAAAATTAAAAGAACACGCCATTCAAAAACTAACCCCAAATAATAAAAAAAATAAGGAGAAAATATAAAAAAATGTTAAACAAAGTTCAATTAATCGGCAATATCGCCCATAACTTAGAAAAACAATACATTAATAGTAACAACGAACAAATACCAAAAATAGATTTCAATTTAGCAATCAACAACAAGGATAAAGTACAATACACCCCTTGTGTGGTTTTTAGAACTCAGGCCGAAAACTGCCACAAATACCTACATAAAGGTTCAAAAATATATGTCGAAGGCACCCTATCAATCCAAAAATATACCACCCTCGAAGGCCAAACACGAACTACCACCAAAATAATTATCCAAAACGTTATCTTTTTAGATAATAAATCCAAATAATATTTACAAAACCAAGTCCCTAAAAGGACTTTTTTTATACCCAAATCAAAGATAAGTAATTTAACAAATTAATTTAAGGAGTAAGTAAATGAACTTAAAACCAAAAAATATTTTAATTATTTTAACTTTTACATATATCGGTTTTATAATTACAAACCTTATGATTTTATTTTTTGATTTTAATTTAGGGATCAAAGCCAACACAACAATAAGCCTTGTTTCTGATGTTGTTTTTTTAATTTATATTTGGTTAAAGGAGCAACGAAAAAATGAAAATTAATTGGATAGGGTGTAAAAAGAAAATGATTCCTCAATTATTAACCAAAATACCCTCAAATTACAACACCTATTACGAACCCTTTTTAGGAAGTGGGATATTATTTCAAACTTTAAACCCTAAAAAAGCCATTTTAAACGATAATGATATTAATTTAATTCAACTTTGGCAAAACGCATTAAACGAACCAGTTTTATTTTGTAATAATGTTATTAATTTTGAAACCCAATTATATAAAACCAACAATCAACATTCACAAAAAGAAAACTATAAACTTTTATTAAATATTTTTAACAAAATGAATCCCTGCGTTGTTAAAAATTCATTTTTTTATGTATTATTGAAATATGCTTTTCGCGGCATTTTTAGATATCAAAAAAACGGAAAAATATATATGAGTTTTGGTTACAAAAACAAATTTAAAAGCCCAATTATTGATTTAGAAGAATTACAAAAAAATAAAAATAATTCCACCAATTCAAAAATTTTAAATATAGATTTTGAAAGCGTAATCAACCAATCACAAAGCAATGATTTTATATTTGTCGATCCACCATATTTTCGGAAAGACATCAAAGATAAAGCTTTTTATCAAAAAGCATTTACATTTGACAACCATATAAGACTTTATAAAACGTTAAAAAGCGCCCATCACCGTAATGTAAAATGGTTATACACCAATTATAATTCACCTGAAATAATCGAATTATTTAAAGATTTTAATATCACAACCGTCAAAACAACCACCTCACATTGTTTAACAAAAAGCAATATTTTAGAAGAAATTATTATCAGTAATTATTAAATTCCAAAGGAGAAATAATATGAAATTAAAAAACTCTTCATTTCCTATTTTTGCAACCACTATATACTCCTTATTAAGTACATTTTTTGTTTTCAAAATAATTGATTATTTTGAATTAAGTGCAAAAGCTGTATTTCACATTACAACATTTGGAATTTTGTTGCAAAATATTTTATTTTTAATATTAATTTCAATAAACCCAAAGGAGGAAAAAATATGAGCGATGGAATGTCAGAAGCGTATCATGGAACTTACTTTAAAGACCGATCAAAAAAACCAAAAAATCCAACTAAAAAGAAAAAAATTATGAATAATCAAAATAACGAAATCACTATTTTTGATGTCGCCAATTATATTATTAAAAAAAATAAGAGTGCCATCACAAATATGAAATTACAAAAATTAACTTATTATTGTTACGCTAAATATTTAGTTGAAAATAATCAACCAATTTTTAAAGAACCAATCGAAGCGTGGCTTCACGGTCCTGTTTTCCCTAATTTATATAATGAATTTAAACGTTATACCTACAAACCAATTTGTCACGGAACTAAAAAAGGAGAAGAAAAACACTTAACAAACGATCATCGTGTTTTAATCGATAGAATAATAGAATTATATGGAAATAAAGCGCCTACTAGTTTAACTAATGTGACGCATCAAGAAGCTCCTTGGCAATCAGCTTGGGATAATAACGAAGATTGGTCTAAAAACGTTATTAAAGATGAAATAATAAAAAATTATTTTATAAAAAATCTCAAAAAAATATAATAAATCAGATAAATAGGAGAAATAAAATAAAATGAATATAATTAAAGAAACAACCGATGAATATGGTTACAAAGTAATCCAAGAACTAGACCCCCAAACACGTAAACTAATCAAATCAACCACATTCCAACCTGACGGAAAATCAATTTGGATCATTTTGACGAATTTGACCCCCAAACAGGAACCAAAACCAAAATAATTTGGTTCCAACCCGACGGAAAATCAGTTTGGCGCATCCACGAATTCGACCCACAAACAGGAAAACACATAAAAATCCACTATTCAGACAGCGAATTTGTCAAAACCGAACAACAAAAATATAATAAAAATTAAACAAAAAGGAGAAAAAAATGGAAAAATACCAATCATTAACAAAAGAAGGGAAAAACTTAAACAAAATTAAATACGAATTACTAAAAAATGAAATAAATTCAACTATCATATGTTTAAAAGCATTACTTCCAATTAGTAAAGACGCGCAAGTTGTATTTTCTTTTAATTATGATAAAATGTATCAACAATTTAAAAATTTATATTTAATTCAAAAAGAAAGCGATGAATTAAAAATCCAATTTAATAAATTAAAAGAAATACTAAAAATAAAAGGAGAACCCAAAAAATGAATAAAAAAGAATTAATTAAAAAAATCGCCGAAATTAATAAAACCTCAATCACAAAAACTGAGGAATTTTATAACTCATTTGAATTTGCTTTGAATGAGGCAATAACATCCACCGCTGAAGTAGTTTTATCACCTTCTATCGGTAAATTTATTTTAAAATCAAGAAAAGCCTACATAGGAAGAAACCCTCAAACAGGTAAAAAACTAAAAATTCCTGCTAAAACAGTAGTAACTTTCAAACTTTCTAAAACCATCAAAGATTTAGTTAAAGAATTGGAATTAAATTAACAAAGAAAGCCACCGAAAATACCCAATTATCACAAAAGGCAAGAAAGAGAATAAATTATGAAAAACCCCATACCTAGCAACTCACTCTCTCCCACACGGTCGGAATGTGGTTAACTGTAAATAAAAGGATGACACAAAACATCTAATAAAACGCAATTGATCTATCCGTATTATTCTAAACAAAAAATAAGGAGAAATAAAATAAAATGAATAATAAAAAAATATTATTAGAGTTTTTGCCGTCCGTTACTTATTTGACAGGAGACGCACAATATTTAGATTATCACGAATTTGTAGAAGCTGTAAATGGTACTGTTTGGAATGTAGATGTTTCAGATGAAATTGAATATTCAAAAAATTTAACCGACAACAACAAACAAATAATCAACTCCTTTTTATCATCAATTCACGATTATTTTTATGAACTTCAAAACGACATTAGTAAAAATACGCTTGAATCACTTGATGATGAAATCAATAATTTATTTGATTATTGTAAAGATGAAAACATTGAAATTATCGATTTCATTGACGAAGACGATGCCAACGATGCCAACGATCATAAATAAAAAGCTAGTTTAAAACTAGCTTTTTTATTAAAAAAACTAAAAATATTGCCCTAAACAAGTCATAAAACTGTTTTAATTAAATAAATCATTAGAAAGGAGAAATAAAAAATGGAAAATAAACAAATATACGCATTCACAGCGGCTATTGTTGTGTCAGTAATCGTAGCTGTTTCAATTTGGTTTTTCCGACCATTCAAATCAGAAGAAGTGTCACAAACCAATTTAACTCCAATGAGGTGTTCCAAAAATTTAGACATTTTTTGTTTTTTAAAAATGGCAATATTATTTCATTTTAAGCTGCATTTTGGAGCACCCAAAAAAACTGAACCGAAAAATAACAACATTAAATCTAAATTGTTTATTAATATTTTGTGGATTTCCAAGGTCAACATTTTTCGTTAAATTTTGTTATTTTTTAAAACAAATTTTCAGTTTTAATTATTTTTTATCTTTTTTTTAACAAATAACAAAAAAAGATTAAATTAAAAAAGTTATCCCCTTTGATATATTCAATTGAAAATATTTTTATTTTCTAAAAACACTTTGAAAATTTAATAATTTTTATTTATCAAAAATATATTTATCGTTTATTAAATAATATGTTATAATAATTAAGAGATTTTTTATTTTATATTAGATATTTTAATAATAAAAAAGGAGTTGATGGTGTCTTATTTAGTTTTATATAGAAAATATCGACCTCAAATTTTTAAAGATGTTGTCGGACAAAAAATCATTATTCAAACTTTAAAAAACACCATTAGATATCAAAAAATTAATCATTGTTACCTTTTTAGCGGTAATAAAGGCACCGGAAAAACTACTTTAGCCAAAATATTTGCCAAAGCTATTAATTGCATGCATCCTAAATTAGGAGATGTTTGTGAAAAATGTCAATCATGTCTTAATTGCTTTCAAGCAAATACTGATATTGTTGAACTTGATGGCGCCTCTTATAATGGAGTTGATGAAATAAGGGAATTACAAGATAAAGTCCAATATAAACCTCATATAGGTAAATACAAGGTTTATATTGTTGATGAAGTTCATGTTTTAACTCCCAATGCTTTTAACGCTTTATTAAAAATTTTAGAAGAACCCCCTAAGCATGTTGTTTTTCTTTTAATAACTACAGAAATATATAAAATTCCTGAAACTATTTTATCTCGCGCTCAAAGTTTTTCTTTTGAAAATTTAAGCCTTGAAAATATTATTTTACAATTAAAAAAAATTACTATTTTGGAAAATATTATTATTACTGATGATGCTATCAAAGTCATTGCTAGTTATGCTGATGGAAGTATGCGTAATGCCTTAAGTTTATTGGATCAAATAAGTTCTTATCAAAATAATTTAATCACTTCAGAAGATATTGCTGAAGTTAAAGGACTTGTTTCAGGTAGTTTTTTAAAAAAATTATTTCATTCACTTATGACTAAAAAAACTATTGAAGTTTTAAAATTACTTGATAAGGCGTTTCATTCTGGTAAAAATCTTGATTTATTAGTTTTTGATTTAATTGATGCTTTAAAAAATTATTTATTAGAACAAATCGAAAATACACAAGTTTTGTCACCTGAAAAAACAAATATCACTAATGAAGTTATTGCATTTCATGTTGATTTTATTTTAAAAACTTTAATTAAATTGCAACAAGATTTAAAAAAAAGTGATCAAAAAAAGATTTTGATAGAAATTGCTTTTTTACAAATATGTTATTTTGCAGAATCTAATCAAAATTCATTTTTTGCATCAAACAATAAACAACCTTTATTACGACAAAATATTGATGAAAAAACAAAAGTAAATTTTAATGATAATTCTTTTTTGGATAATCATGCAAAACCAAGAACAAATATAGATGAAAATTTAATTTCAACTACAGCCACTTCTTTTATGCAAAATAATATTTATTCTAAAAAAGAGCAAAAAGAAACGATAAGTGTTCAAAAAGATCCTTATTTTGTGATTTCTTCTTTGAATGATTTAATAATGATAGCTTTAAATATTTTATCCAATAAAGACGAATCTAAAATAAAAATGATTGCTAACGCTTGGGAAAAATTAAATACAGAATATAGATTTTTTTCTAATAGAAATGTAGCTCAACTTTTATATAAAGGTCAAATCATAGCTTTAAGTCATAAAAAAGAAATGATTTTGGTTTATCGAGATAATATTGCTTGTCAACAAATATTGAAAAAAAATATTAAAGTTCAAGCTTTAAAGATTTTAAATAGAAAAACGCAACTTGTTAGAGATTATGTTTGTTTTTTAGAAAAAGATTATAAAAATTTAGAAACTTTTTTAAAAAATAATTCTTCTGATGCGATTGATATTTTTATAAATGCTTGCGATTGGGAACTTGATTTTTATAAAACCCAAAATCAAATAATTAATCTTCCTTTTGTTGTTCAATTAGCTTATGATTTTTTTGACAATAATATAGTAGAAATAATTAATTAAGAACTAGGAGTTAATACATAAAAAATGAATACTCAATCTAATATATTAGAAAAATTAAAAAAAATGCAAGAAGAAATTGAAAACGCTCAAAAACAATTGGAATTACAAGAATTTACTGGTAAAGCTGGTGATGTTATTGTTGTTTTACAAGGCACTAAACAAGTTATAGATGTAATTATTGAAAAAAACAACAATATAGAAACTTTGCAAGAAAGTATTTTATTGGCTTTTAATGCTGCCTTAAGAAAGCTTGAAAAAACTTCTAAAGAAATTATGGGTCAAATATCAGGTGGTTTATCTCCATTTTAAAATAATAAATTTGCAATTATTAAAATTTTATATTTTTTTAATAAAATATAAAATTTAGAAAATTTAAAAAAAGGTGATAATTAATTATGAAAACAATAAAAATATCAAAATCACTTTTAGAAACAGCTTATGAAATAGCTAAAAAACAACGTAAACCTATTTTTATTTATGATTTATTAAAGCAAACATGTAAGAAACATCAAATCAATGATTTTAGCGATTATAAAAAAATAAATCAACTTTATTTAGATATTACTTTGAGCGGACAATTTATTTTTTGTGATGATAAATGTTTAATGATTAAAGAAAATAATAAAGAACATTGGGATAAAGATTTTTTTGAAAAACCTCAAAATAATAAAATTGATGATTTATCTGATTCTCTGGCAGAACAGAATTTAGATTTTGAAGATTTTCTTTTGGAAAAATTAAATAATGAAGATGACAAACAAAATAAAAAAAACAATGCAGCATTAGAAGATGATTCATTAGACAATGAAGAAGATAAAAAAAATAATTCTGATGAAATTTTAGATAATAACGATAAAGAAGATGATTACGATGATTTATTAGATGATTATGATTATCTTTACGATAAATAAGTGTTATTTTGCAAAAATAATAATTTTTTTACTTTTTTCTTTTTATCCTTTATTCAACACGGATAAAGGATTTTTATTTTTTTTGGGGGGCAAAAAAATAAAAAAATAAAGATTTTTTTCAAAAAAATTTTAGAAATGTTAAAAATCTTTTATAAAAAAATTAGTAAAAGAGGTTTAATATGTTTTTAGGATTATATAATTATACCACTTATTTAACTTATCTTAATTTATTAAGTGGTTTTTTTGGAATTAGTTTTGCAGTTGTCGGAAAATACACCTCTTCTTTAATTTTTCTTTTACTTGCAGGTATTTGTGATATGTTTGATGGTTTAGTTAGTAGGACTAAAAAAAATAGTACTATTTTTGAAAAAAGATATGGTATTCAAATCGATTCTTTAGCTGATATGATAAGTTTTGGGATTTTACCTATTTTGATTAATTATTCTTTAATTGTTCCAAAAACAAAAGAAAAAGAAAGTATTATGTTTTTAACCCGCCACACGCCTTTTTTTTATTTAATTTGGTTTTGTTGGGGTTTATATCTTTTAGCTGCTTTAATTAGATTAGCTTATTATAATGTTTTGGCTGAAAGTGATAATAAAAGTTCTAAAAAGTTTATCGGTTTTCCTGTCACAACTGTAGCGATGGTTTTCCCCTTTGTGGGTTTTTTAAAAATGATTAGTAAATCATTATCATTGCAAATAAATGATGTGCAAATATTAAATGATGTATTTTGGTTTTGGGTTCATTTTGTATGCATTATACTTTTAACTTTCTTGTTTCTTTGCGACAAAATTATATTGAAAAAACCAAAAGCCAAAAAAACTATTATTATCGTTGGTATCGTTGGTATTATTTGGATTATTTTTTTTGTTATTATGAAAATATATCCTAGAAAGTGATCATTTTAAATGAAAATTGTTAATTTAGAAGGTAAAATAATTAAACAAAATTCGGTTTCTTTTATCCAAAAGTTTTTATACACTAACCTAGAAAAAAACTTTTTTAAAAGAATGCTTTTAAAAATATTAATTACAAGACCTATTTCTTGGTTAGTTACTTTGTATTGGTATACTCCTTGGTCATGTGGATACGCAAGAAATATTATTCAAAAGCATCAAATTATTTTAAAATATTTTGAAAAGCAACAATTTAACTCTTACAATGATTTTTTTACTAGAAAATACAAAACAATACCCTTTGATAATAATAACCTTTCTTTTATAAGTCCTTGCGAAAGTAAATTAAGTATTTATCCTATTAAAAGTAACTCCTTTTATCAAATTAAAGATACTAATTATAGTTTAGTTGATTTATTGCAAAATAAAAACTTAGCAATGGATTATCAAGATGGTTATTTACTTGTTTTTCGTTTAGAACCTCATGATTATCATCGCTATCTTTTTATTGATCAAGGATATTTTTTAACTCAAATAAAAAAAATTCAAGGCAAATTACATACCGTTAATCCTATCGCGTTTGAAAGTTTTGATGTTTTTAAAGAAAACACAAGAGAATATAGTGTTTTACAAACTAAAAATTTCGGAAAAATAGTTCAAATAGAAATAGGAGCTTTGCTAGTTGGAAAAATCAAAAATCATTCTTCTCAAACTTTTCAAAAAGGGGAAGAAAAAGGTTATTTCGAATGTGGTGGTTCTACTATTGTTATTTTAGTACAAAAAAATGTGGTTCTTTTTGATCAACGTATTTTAAAAAATACCCAACAAAGTTGTGAAACACAAATTAAAATCGCTGAAGTGATTGGCAAAAAAATCAGTAGATAAATTTTTGTAAAAATTAAAAAAATATTTTCATTCTTATCTTTTTAAGAAAAAAACAATTATTTAAGAAAAGTTTGGCAAATCAACAAGAAAAGGGGTGGAAACACTTGAATAATAAACCTTTAAAAACAAAATTTATTTTTATCACTGGTGGGGTTGTTTCTAGTTTAGGCAAAGGTATCACCGCTGCTTCTATTGGACAAATTTTGAAAAATCGAGGATTCAAAGTTAGTATTCAAAAATTAGACCCATATATTAATGTTGATCCTGGAACTATGAGCCCTTATCAACATGGAGAAGTTTTTGTTACTGATGATGGAGCTGAAACTGATCTTGATTTAGGACATTATGAAAGATTTTTAGATGAAAACATGTCTAAAAGTTCTAATATTACCGCAGGACAAATTTATCAAAGTGTTATCAACAAAGAAAGACAAGGTAAATATTTAGGAAAAACTGTGCAAGTAATCCCACACATTACTGAAGAAATTAAACAAAAATTAATAAAAGCCGCTATATTTCATCAATCTGATATTGTAATTGTAGAAATTGGTGGAACTGTTGGCGATATGGAATCTGCTCCTTTTTTAGAAGCTATTAGACAATTTCGTCATGATTTTGGCTATCATAATGTTTTGTATTTGCATACCACTTTACTTCCTTATTTAAAAAAGGCCCAAGAAATAAAAACAAAACCGACTCAACATAGTGTTAAAGAATTACGTTCTTTAGGGATACAACCTCAAATTTTAGTTTTAAGAAGTGAAATACCAATTAATCAAGAAATTAAAAACAAAGTATCTTCTTTATGCGATATTAACGCTAAAGCTATTTTTGAAGCTTTAGATGTAGATATTTTATATCAAATTATTTTAAATTTTTTTAACCAAGGGATTGACAATTTTATTTTAAATCATTTTCAGTTACCAAACAACATTAAAGCTAATTTAAAAGATTGGCATTTTTTAATCACTCGAATTCAAAATTTAAAAGAAAAATTAGTGATTGCTTTGGTTGGTAAATATGTTATTTTAAAAGATGCTTATTTATCAATCGTTGAAGCTTTAAAACATGCCGCCTATTATTATAATTTTGATATTGAGATTAAATGGATTGATTCAGAAAAATTAAACTCATCTAATATTATAACTTTCTTGAGTGATTGCAATGGTATTTTAGTTCCTCATGGTTTTGGTGCTCGCGCTGTTGAAGGAAAAATTTTAGCTATTCAATATGCACGCGAAAAAAATATTCCTTTTTTTGGTATTTGCTTTGGGATGCAGTTAGCAGTGATTGAGTATGCAAACAATGTATTATTTTTAGAAGGAGCTAATTCTACTGAAATTAACGAAAAAACTTCTTATCCAGTTATTACAAAAAAAATAACAAATGCTAATTTGGGAGGAACTTTAAGATTGGGTTCTTATCGATGCGTTCTTAAAGAAAATAGCAAAAGTAAAGCTATTTATCAACAAGAAACTATTTATGAAAGACATCGTCATCGTTTTGAAATGAATCCTTATTATGTTTCTTTGTTTGAAAAAAGTAATGATTTTTTAGTTGCAGGGTTAAACCCCGAACAAAACCTTCCAGAAATAATTGAGTTAAAAAAACATCCTTGGTTTATTGCAGTACAGTTTCATCCTGAATTTTTATCAAGACCATTAAAACCTCACCCTTTGTTTAAAAGTTTTATTGAAACTTCTTTATTAAATAAGAAAAAAATTGATAAAAAGAACTAGTCAATTAATAAAATTAAAAATACTAGTCCAAAAAACACGACTACCAAAAAAATAAAAAAATAAAAGCTAAATTTAATGTTTGTCATTTACAATTTAGCTTTTTTTAATATTTAAAAAAACTCTTAAAAAAAAGATTAATATGTTTTTTTATTCAAATAAAATATTAATCTTTCCTCTGATATCCTTAGCAAGTTTTACGATGTATGTATTATCATTTCCAACTTCTTTTATATTATTATTTAATTCATCATATTTAAATTTAAATTCCGAATATTTTTGTTTAATTTTTTCTATGTTTTTATAACGTTCAACAACAAAGGTATTAATTTTTGATAATTGATTTTTGATTTCTTTTATTTTCTGTTTTATTTTGTTTTTGTCTTTTTCTTTTTTTAATTCTTCAGCTAAAACCACCAATTTATTACCAGAATTTTTTGCCCAAGTTTCATAAGGAGAAAACCATTTAATAGGGTTAAAGGAAATCCAAAACCCTAAACCCAAATAAAGAGATGTTATAATACAAATAACTCCGACAATGATTTTGTTTCTTTTAGTAGCTATAAATTTCATTTTTACTAAATAGACCTTTCTTATTTTGTTCAAATTTTAGCTAATTTGTAATATTTATTGTTTTGTTTAATGTGTTTACCCATCAATACATGTCGTTATAATAAAAAATAAATAGAAATTATATTTAATTTTTGATATCTTTTTATTTAACTTTTTTAAAAAGTTTTTTCAAGAGTTGATCATCTTTTTCGTTGGGTTCTACTTGAGTTAATTGTTTTTTATGTAATAATTTATCGATATAAAAAACCGATGTTTTTTTATAATGAAATGCTTCTTCAATAGTTGTTTTAATTTCTTGATGACTAAATTCTTGATTTTGATACCAACCTTTAACTACATCTAGTTCATAAGAGACTAATTCTTGACCTTTGTTTTTTTCAAGAAAATTGATAGTTTCTTGAATTAAAGTTGTTTTAGAAGCTTCTTTTTCTTTTTCAACGTCCTCTAAATATATTTTTTCTATTTTTTCAAAGGTAAGGTTAAGAGAAAAAACTTCAATTATTCGATTTCCTTTAGTTTCTTGAAAAAGTTCAAAGAAACCTTTAGAGAGTAGTTTTTCTAAAATATTTTCAACTTCATTTTTACTGATACCTGCTTTTTTAGCTAAAGTGTTCGAAGAAAAAACCCTTTTTTTAGAAAAATCAAATAAAAACATTAAAATAGTTAATTCTTGATAAGTTAAATTTAATTTTTGATATTCTTGAATTAATATTTTTTCCATCAACAAGAAACCATCTTCATAAAGTTTTTTTAACATATAATACCCTTTTTTAACTTTTGGCGACTTTAGATAATGCTTCTTGAGCTGCTTTTTGTTCAGCTGCTTTTTTGGTTGTTCCCTCGCCGCTACCTAATAAGTTTTTTTCTAAATAAACTTCAGCCACAAATTTTTTAGAGTGCGCAGGCCCTTGTTCCGAAACTATTTTATATTGAATGGTTTTTTTTTCTGATTGGATTATTTCTTGTAATTGAGTTTTAAAATCAACAATATTAATAACTTTTGATAAATGAGGAATTACTAATTTTTGAAAAATTTTTTTAGCAAAAGAATATCCTAAATCTAAGTAAATTGCCCCAAATAAAGCTTCAAAAGCATCAGCCATAATGCTTTGAGTGTTAAAATCTTTGTTTTTTTCACCCTTTCCTAAAAAAAGATAATTTTGTAAGTTGATATTTTTAGCATAAATAGTTAAAGATTTTTCACAGACAGCTTGAGCTCTTTTTTTAGTCATAATTCCTTCATCTTCTTGATTTTTTTGGTATAAATGGTCTGCCATTAAAAGTCCAATGATAGCATCACCCAGAAATTCTAATCTTTCGTTATCTTCTTGTAAAAGTGCTTTTTCGTTAGAATAAGAACTATGTGTTAAAGCTTTTCGATATAAAGCAAGATTTTTCGGCACAATATTTAATTTTTTTAAAAAATATTCAACATTCATGATGTTTGTTTTTTTAATATTTGAGTTATTTTTTGATTAATGTTAGTCGAAATCATTTTTTGTGCTTGTAAAATAGCTTGACAAAAAGCATAATCTTGAGAAGAACCATGGGCTTTAATGACTATTTTATTCATTCCTAAAAGCATTGCGCCACCAATCTCGCGAGGATCTATTTTTTTTTGTAACTTTTGTAACTCTTTTTTAAAATATATTTTAGTAATGATTTTTTTAGTTAAAGTTTGAGACATAATTTGCTTGATATTTTTCATAAAGTTAAGCACTGTTCCTTCATAAGTTTTTAAAGTTATATTAGCGGTAAAACCATCACTTAATAAAATATCGGCTGAAGTTGTTAAAATATTTTGAGGCTCTTCGTTACCACCGAAATTAATATGAGGTGATTTGCTTAAAATTTCATAAGTTTCTAAGTCTACTGGCCTTCCTTTGTTTGCTTCTTGACCGATATTTAAAAGTTTTACTTGAGGGTTTTTAATTGATAAAATTTCTTGAGCAACAATAGTAGCGTAATGAGCAAACATTAATAAATGTTGTGGTTTTAATTCCACATTAGCCCCTGCATCTAACAAAATTCTTATTCGATTATCAAATGATTTAAAGATAGGAGCTATAGCTATTCTTTGCATTAAAGGCATTTTTTTTAAAATTAAATGACTAGCTAAAACTAAAACTTGAGTTCCCCCTGCAGAAACTACTCCTTCTACTTCTTCATTTAAAGCCCCTTTGAGTGCTAAAAACAAAGAGGCATCGGGTTTTATTTTTAATTGGTCTCTAATATTTTTATCGCGCATTGTTAAAAAATGTGGAGTGTGTTTGATACTAATTTGTTGTGTTAAAAAAAAACGATTTTTTGCAATAATAGGGGTTATTAAATTTTGATCGCCATATAAAATGATTTGAAGTGAAGGGTTATTTTCTAAAGCTAGACAAGATCCTTTAACAATTTCTAAAGGAGCAAAATCGCCTCCCATCGCATCTACCGCTATTTTCATTAAAAAAACAACACTCCTTTTAATTAAGTTATAATTTGTTATAAATATTAATATTTTTTTGGTTAAAAATAGCAAAAAGTTTAGTTTTGTTTTTTTATGAATTATTTTAATTAGCTTAATTAGAATATTATTAAAATAATACCAATTAACAAAAAAATATAAAAAAAGTATTAAATATTTCAATTTTATTTACTTGATTAACTTCAAGATTAAAATTAATAAAAAAACAAATAAGTGTATAAACGACATCAAATTAAGGATAATAAAATGAAATCATTTATTTTCTCAAACTAAAATTTATAATAATTTGCTATAATATTAGATGAAATATTAATTAAAAAAATTGTTTCACACTTAAACAATTCAATAATATTTTATCATATTATTATGATATTGTTTTATTGTAAGTTTTTAAAAAAAAAGAATCAAATAATAAGGAAGGTTTAATTAAAAAAATGAATCATGATAATAAAAAAGTAATTAAAGTTCAAAATGTTTATTTGGAAGTGAAAGTAAGATATTTAAAAACAGTTGATGGTGGTAAAAAGGAATGGTTTGCTAAGTTTGATAATCAAAAAATTAAATATAACGAAGTAATTATTAATTTTACTCATATTGATGCTGATAATCCGGAATTTTTTTTACAACCAGGGCAAGTAATTAAGGTAGTAGAAGGAGAAGTTAGAGAAAGTAAAAAAGAATCACTTCACCAAGTTTTTTTAGATGTAAAAATTTTTAGACAAACCGACGATAAGGAAAAAGGCAAAATCAACCACATATAATGGAGGTTGATTTTTTTTATTTAAAATTAAAAAATTTTAAAACTTTTTTCTTATTTGATTATTAAAAACTTAAAAAGAACTTTTATTGTAAAAAAGTTGCGCTACGTTATTACTTGTTTGTCTTGCAACTTCTTGCAAAGAAATATTTTTTAATTGAGCGACTTTTTGAGCAATAATTTTAATGTGTGCGGGTTCGTTTCTTTTTCCTTGAAAAGGGTAAGGAGTTAAATAAGGAGCGTCTGTTTCTAATAAAACCCTATTTAAAGGAGTTGTTTTTGCAATAACTTGTGCAACTGGAGTATTTTTAAAAGTTACAACTCCGCCAATTCCTATGTAAAAACCTAATTCAAGAGCCATTTGAACTTCCTTACAACTAAAAACCAAACAGTGAAAAACTCCTCTAATTTTATTTTTAAAAGGTAATAATAAGCGGTAAATTTCTTCAAAAGATTTGCGAGCATGAATAATTATTGGTAAGTTATATTGGATCGCTATTTTTACTTGATCTTGAAAATTTTTTTTTTGAATGTCTAGGTTGTCTTGTTGATGATACAAGTCAAGTCCAATTTCTCCGATGGCAACTGTTTGAGGGTGTTTGAGATATTTAAGGATGCTTTCGGAGGTTTCTTTTGAAAAATCTGAACAAGGGTGAATCCCAAAAGAGACCATTATTTCTTTATTTTTATTTGCTATCTCAAAAGCTTTTTGATTACTTTTTTCATCCATTCCAACTACAATAATTTTTTTAATATCATTTTGAAAAGCTCTTTTTAAAACTTCATCTAAATCTTTAGCATATGTTTTCACATTTAAATGCGCATGAGTATCTATTAACATATTTTTATATCTTTCTTTATTTTTCCTTTTAAAACTATAATTATTTTTTGGTTTTCAGTTTTATAAAAAACTTTTTAATTTGTGATATTGTTTTTCTAATTGAGTACTCATTTTACTATAAGTATGTTTAAAAATTTCTTTTAATTCGATTTGACTGTCGTCATCTTGGTACCGGTCCAAGAACAGCAACCACCTAAAAACAAAAAAATAAAGTTAAATTATTTCTTCAAAATAGGTAGTTTAGTTTTTTTTCTTTTTTTGTAAAATCAAGACCATCGCTAAAGCATAATTAGTGGTATGAGAAATAGAAAGTAAAACTTGGTTTTTCCAGTTTTTATCTTCTAAATAAGGAGCATTATTGCAATCGTTTAAAATGGACCAATCGCGATAGTTTGATTTGGTATAATTAAGATTAGCTTGTGTGCGAAAAGCTTTAAAAAGAGCTTCTTTAGCGGCCCATCTCCCTCCTAAAAAAGTTAATTTTCTTTCATTGTTTTGTAAAGTAAGAAAAATTCTTTTTTCTTGAAAAGATAAAATTCTTGTAGCTAAAAATTGAAGTCCTATTTTTTTAATCTTTGTTATTTCGACTAAATCTATTCCGATATTTTGGACATTCATTTTTAACTTCTTTCTCTTTTTTATTTATTTCTTGGATTTTTTGAAAATAATAATTTATTCCTGATTTAGTTATTTTTTGCTTATATGTGTTGTAATATTTTTGTGTTAATTCTTTCATACTAGCATCAGGATATTTTTTTCTTAATTCAATAATTTGCATCATTTTTTTGTTTTTGTGAAGCCAATTTTTTTTTGGAATGTTTTTTTCCATCAAACTAATGGATTGTAATTGTTTGCTTGCGGTGTTAATGATTTTTTTTTCATTAGAGATTTCAAAGTTAATAGTTGATTTAATTATTTTGTTAAAATCTTTTTGAATATTGGTTTTTTCGTATTGAAATACCATTTCTAAAGCCCCAATTAATCTTAAAAAATCGATAATCATTTGTGATTTTTTTAAATAAACTAAAAAACCTTTTTTATGTGAAATTTGTTTAGCGTTAAGGTCAAAATCCAACATTAATTGTTGAATTAGTTTAATTTTTGTAATATCTTGATGAAAAAATTCCAAATGATTATTATTTTTTTTTGGATTAGAAACGTAGCCGATACACAAAAAAACTCCTCTTAAATATGCTTTTTTTGTTTTAGTGTTTTTTTTAAGTTCTTGTAAAAAGTCCTTTTGATTAGTTAATAAAAAATGATGTTTTGTTAAAATCAAAGGAATGTTTTTTTCAATTCCTATATGAATGCTTTTTAAATGAGGTAAATTATATTCCTTATTAGTCATTAAAAAAGAATTAACATCATAAAATGATTTGATTAAAATAAGGAATCTTCTAGCAATTTTAATATTTTTTGTTTTGAACCATAAAATAGTTTTTTGGTGATTTTTTTCTAATTCAGCACCAAAATGTAATAAAGCTGTCAGTTCAAAAAAATTTTCTAAAGGTGAGAATTTTTGTAAAGTAATTTCTTCTTTGATTTCGACAGTAAAAGACATTGGCACCTCTTTATGTTTTAACATGGTTAAAAAAAAACAATAATTAATTATTGTTTTTTTACCTTTCTTGGATTAATTGTTCTAATTGTTTTTCTTTGATGATTGCTATTTTTAACTTTTTAGCTTTTGTTAATTTAGAACCAGCATTAGCGCCAACTATTAGATAATCTGTTTTAATTGAAAGGGAATTGCTAATAATAGCTCCCATCTCTTTTAATATTTTAGTTAAATCAAGGCGACTATATTTTCCTAATGCTCCCGTTAAAACAATTTTTTTATTAGTAAAAAAGGTTTTTTTGGAACTTTGATTTGCGATAAGATTTTGAAAAGTTACTCCTAGTTTTTTTAATTTTTCAATTTCCGCTAAATTGTTTTTTTCTTTAAAAAATGTTTCAAGACTTGCAGCAATTTTTTCTCCAATTTCGGGAATTAAAATTAAATTTAAAAAGTTGCTAGTGGCAAGTTGGTCGATTGTAGTAAAGTTTTTAGCCAACACTTGAGAAATTTTTGCACCAACATGTTTAATCCCTAAAGCGAATAAAACATTTTCAAAAGGTTTAGTCTTACTTTTTTGGATAGCATCTAAAATATTTTGTATTTTTTTAACCCCAAAACTAGGAAAACTTTGAAGTACATTTAAGTGATTATTTAATAAATACAAATCCGATGGTCTTTGAATTAAATTTTTTTGAAATAAAGTAATAATTGTTTGCCCCCCTAAAGCATTAATATCCATTGCTTTTTTCGAAACAAAATGAATTAATTTTTGGATTTTTTGTTGCTTACAATTTTCATTGAGGCAAAAATAATCAACTTCACTTTCTTTTTTGACTAAATCAGTATGGCAATAAGGACATTGCAAAATCATAGTAGTTTTTTTTTGGGTGCCATCTCTTTTGCTTTTAATTACTTCTAAAATTTCAGGAATAACAGAACCTGCTTTATGAATGGTGACGTGATCTCCTACACGAATATCTTTTTTAGCAATATAATCATAATTGTGTAAAACTACTTTCGAAATTAAACTACCATCAACTATAACAGGAATAATTTGACACACAGGAGTAATCATCCCTGAACGCCCTAATTGAAAAATAATTTTTTTGACGATACTTTGACTGTTTTTAGCTGGAAATTTATAAGCAATCGCCCATTTAGGCACTTTAGAAGTTGTTCCTATTAATGAATAAAGTTTAAGTTCATTAACTTTAATGACAACTCCGTCGGTATCGTAATCAAGTCTATCTTTTAAATTTTGGTAATTTTTTAATTTTATTAATAATTCTTCAAAAGTTAAAGCTAAATCATAATGAGGGTTTATCATAAAACCTAAGAAAGCTAAAAACTCTAAGCTTTCTTTTTGTGTTTCTTTCATAAGTTCAGGAAAGGAAAGTTGATAAACAAAAATTGATAAATTTCTTTGTGCTACTATTTTGGAATTAAGCTGTCTTAAAGTTCCTGAAGTAGCATTTCGAGGATTGGCAAAAAGTGGTTTCTGTTTTTTTTCTTGTTGTTGGTTAAGTTTTTCAAAGGAGGTATAAGATAAATAAACTTCACCTCTTACTTCTAGATCTATTGGTTGATTTAATTTTAAAGGAATTGTTTTAATTGTTTGTATGTTTTTTAAAATATCTTCCCCTAAAATCCCATTACCCCTGGTTAAGGCTTGAGTTAAAATCCCTTTTTGGTATTTTAAACTAACAGCAACTCCATCAATTTTTAATTCGGTAAAAAAACTAAAAGAGGAACTAACTTTACTAAGACGATTATGAAAGTTTTTTAATTCTTGAGTATTAAAAGCATTAGCTAAAGACATCATAGGAATTTGATGTTTGAATGTTTTAAATTTTTTTTCGACAAAACCACCTATTTTTAAAGTAGGACTATAAGGAAGTATAAATTGAGGATATTTTTCTTCTAAAGCTATTAATTCTTTTAATAAAGCATCGTATTGTTGATCATTTATTTTAGGTTGACTTAAATTATAGTACTGATAATTGGCTTTTAACAGTTGTTTAACTAAAATTTTAATTTTTTGTTCAATTAGTTTTAAGTTTGACATTCCCACACCTTTTTTTGTTTAAAAACATTTTATACCATTTAAAATTATTATTTTGAAAAAGTAAATTTATATTCCTTGCCTTGCCAAAGACGGACGATATTTGAATAATGTTTTAAAATAACAACACAAGTTATTGAAATGATAAAAAAATATAACATTCCCTTATTATCTTGGATATTTGGTATTCTAGTGAAAACATCATCATTAAAAATAAAATTAATTCCAAGCAATAAGTTTACTAAAAGAGTTGCTATGATTGAAGCCAGAGAAGCATAACCAAAAAACCTTAAAAAAAGAAGAAAAAAAAGAATTCCTAAAAAACCAATCAAAGGATTAATAGCAGTAATTACCCCAACTGATGTTGCGATTGCCTTACCACCTTTTAATTTATTAAAAATAGAAAACATATGTCCTAAAATTGGTAAAATTATCAAAAGACAAACAGCTATATTTGGATTATGAGATTCATTTACTGAATCTTTAAGTGTTTTGTTGTGTAAGCAAATGAGAGTAGGAATTAAACCTTTTAAAAAATCGCATAAAAAAACTACAATTCCCCATTTGGCTCCTAAAATTCTTGAAGCGTTAGTAGCACCAATATTGCAAGAACCAGTAAAACGTAAATCTTTTTTTTGAGTTAATTTCCCAATTATTAAGCCAGTTGGCAAAGATCCTAAAGCATAAAATAAAAGAAAAAAAATAATAAAAGTTAATTGCATTTTAAATCCTTTGTTGTATATTTATCATGATTGATTCTTTGTAAGTGTTAAATTATAGTTAATTTGATTTATCTCAAAACAAAAGCATCATCATTATTTTATCATAAGCGTTTTTTCTTTTAGAAAGAATAAATACTTTTTAAGAAAAAAGGATAATTTAAACTTAACTTTAATTGTAGTAGACTGCCCCAAAAAAAGTGAACTGGTTTAAAGCAACAAAATACCCAAATTATTTATTAATTAAAAATAAATAGTTTGGGTATTTTTTGTACCCAAATGCAAAAAAGGAGAAAAGATGTTAGAAGCTGAACGTGCATTGTTAGGTAGTTTGTTTTTAAATCCAGAAAAGATGGATGCTGTGAGAATTTTAATTGAAACTCGCAATTTCACCACATCACAACATCGCTATATATTTGAGGCAATGAAGCACCTACGAAAACTAAATCGCGAGATTGATTACGTTTCTGTTAGTTCTACTTTAGAAACTAATAATAATTTAAACAAAATAGGAGGAATTGACTATTTGATTGAATTAACCGAAGAAACCCCACCAACTCAATATTTAGACACTTATATTGATTTAATCAAAGAAAACACCCTTAAAACTGATTTATTAGATTTAATCAAACATTTACCTATTGAATTATCAAAAACTAAAAATATACATAATTATTTACAAACAGTCAAAAATCAAGTTGAAGGATTTATCCAAAATACTAAATCACCTTTTATTTCTACAAAAACATTAATCCCTTCTCTTCGCCAAAACATTATTACTGATAACGAAGATAACCAGTTTATAGGAATTAAAACAGGTTTTGACAATCTCGATGAATTAGTTTCTGGGTTTAAAAATAAACAATTAATTATTTTAGGCGCAAGAACTGGAATGGGTAAAACCGCTTTTATGCTAAATTTAATCACAAACATTACAAAAAATTTTCATCAAAAACAAGAATTAGAATCAAAACCAAAAAAACAAAATGCAGTAATTTTTAGTTTAGAAATGACATCAGAAGAATTAGGAATTCGTTTAATTTCATCAGTATCACAAGTACCCTTAACAAAACTGCAACACAAAACCTTAAATAAAGAAGATAGATTTGCATTAGCCAAAGCTGAATTTGAATTAACTAAATTAAATATTTTAATTGATGATGATAGAAATAATAAAATTGAAGATATTAAAAACAAATGTCGCCAAATGAAATATACAAAAGGACTTGATGTTGTTTTTATTGATTATTTACACTTATTAAAAGAAGAACAAAATTACAATACCTATCAAGCAACAGCAGTAATTTCGCGTGAACTCAAAAAACTAGCAAGTGAACTTAATATTCCAATCATAGCTTTAAGTCAAATGAATCGCGCGACAAACATAAGAGAAGTCAAATCACCACAATTATCGGATTTAAGAGATTCAGGCACTATCGAACAAGATGCTGATGTTGTAATGTTTTTACACCGCGAAAGTTATTATCAAAAACCAGACAATAACCCATTCACTAATTTAATCATTGCCAAAAACCGCAGTGGACAACTAGGTGAATGTAATTTTAATTTTTACAAACAAATCCAAAAATTTGAAGTTTTAAATTAAAAAAGGAAATAATAAAATGAATCAATTAACTAATTTACATTTCAAAAATATTAATGTTTTTAATAATCAAAATTCATGTGTTAACATAACCAAACAAATATGTCAACCATCTTTTTTTACTAAGCCTTTTAATGAATATATGTTAGAATCTCACAATAATCTAAATAAATATCTAGATAAAAACCAATACAACTCCCAAAGCCAAAAGACAATCCGCGGTAAAATCAATGAATACTTAATTTTGCTTTATCTAAACAACAAGGGAATCATCAATTTATACCCCCAGGCTTACTTGTTTTTCATCCCCGACATCAAATTCGATTTGGTTTTATTCACTAAAACCAAACGGATTATCGCTTTTAATTTCAAAACATGCCTGAGAGACCGATACAAACAAACAATTGTCGAAGCCCAACAATTAAAAAAACTCGACACCCGTTTTGAATTCTATTTATTAACTAACAATACCATTGAATCCCAAAGATTAAACAACAAAATTGCAAATGGCAAAGTTCAAGGAATAAATCAAGTCATTAATCTATTTTCTAACAATGCAAATCAATTCTTACAAACCTTACTTACCAACCAATTCATCTCTTTTTCACCAATTAATTTAATTAAAAAAATGGTGCACTCAAATGACAAATAAATTAATCGTTTTTGAAGGATTAGATGGCAGCGGAAAAACAACTTTAATTAAACAATTAAAAAAATATTTAAAAAATCAACACAAAAAAGTAATTTTGTGTCAAGGATTAGGAAGCTCTTTAATTGGTAAACCAATTAGAAATTTATTTTTAAATCAATCAAATTTATCACCTAATACTAGATTTTTACTTAGTTTAACTAACATGCTCCAAACCCAAGAAGAGCTCATTATTCCTGGTTTATCAAAAGGTTATATTGTTTTAGTTGATCGTTGGTATGATTCTACTTTTGCTTATCAAAGTGACGATATGAACCTTGATTATGGCGACGAAATAACGACTTCAAAAATCATAAATCATTTCTTAATTAAACCTAATTTAACTATATATCTAGATATTACACCTAAAATAGGATTACAAAGAAAACAAAATCAACCCAATCACAAATTAGATCCAATCGAACAAAAACCATTAAATTATTTTACAAATGTTCGCAAAAATTACTTAAACCAACACAAATACTGCAATAATCCAAATTGCAAACACGAAAATTGCAATAGTTTTTTAATTAATGCAACACAATCTAAAAATAAAATTCTAAAACAAATAATTAAAATTTTAACCATTAAAAAAATATTTTAAATTTTCAAAAAAAGGTAATAAAAAATGACAAATTCATTAACTTTTTTATCTCAAACAAAAAATTTCATCAAACGCCACCACCTACAAATTGATTTATTAAAAACAATAATTGATAAAAACAACATACAAATCAATAAATTATTTAACCTTTTGCCATCTAAAAACTCTTATTCAGATATTTATTTTGAAATAGAACTAGAAATTCAAGAACTTTTAGCAGACAACGAGGAACTCCAACACAAAATTGAAATCATCCAAGAATATTACATTGTAGGTTTTCAAAAATTGAAAGAAAAATTAATTTCTTTAAATCAACATCAAAGATTGTATGAAATTGATTCAATCCATCTTTACAATCACATTTGTAAAAATATTTTTGAGCTTAATTTTTACTCCCGTGTTTATTTAGATTCATCTTTTTTATATGGGTTAACTTCTTTCACAATTAACATTTTAAAAAAATATAATAAAAATTAAACAAATAGGAGAAATAAAATAAAATGAGTAAAAAAACAAGCAAAAAAATTAAATCATTAACTAAAACCGCCAAACCTTACAGAGAGAAGGTACAAGATTACACAGAGAATGCGCAAGAATACACAGCGGAGGCACAAGAATGCGTATCTTTGACGCAAGAATACACAGCGATGGCACAAAGATGCACAACCTATGTGCAAGAAGACATAGCGGAGGCGCAAGAATACACAGTAAAAGCACAACAATTAGAAAATTAAATTGAAAGATTAAAAAAGGAAATATAAAAATGAATATAATCAAAGAAACAACCAACAAATATGGTTATAGAATAATCAAAGAAACTAATTCACAAAACCAATTAATCAAAGTAATCGCATTCCGCCCCAACACCGAAACAATTTGGCACATCACCGAATACAACCCCCAAACAGGAAACGAAACCAAATCAACCTACTACAAATCCGACGGCACAACAATTTGGCACATCGACGAATTCGACCCAAAAACAGGAACCAAAACCAAAGAAACCTGGTACAACTCCGACGGAAAAACACTTCATTCCATCACCAAATACGACCTTGAAACAGGTAAAAAAATCAAACACACCAGCTACAAAGAAGATGGTGAATTCCTTTTCATCGCCAAATACGACCCCAAAACAGGTAATCAAATCAAATACACCAGCTACGGCATTCATGCCTCAACCATTAGTTGCATCACCGAATACAACCCCCAAACAGGAAACGAAACCAAAGAAACCTGGTACAACTCCGACGGAAAAACAATCGACCACATCTACGAATACGACCCTTTCCTCAAAAGAACCTATTACCACGATGACGGTAAGACAATTTGGTATATCATCGAATTCAACCCTTATAATTCAATGTATACAAGAAAAATAATTAAGACATCTCTTGATGATTATAACAATGAAAATGTTTGTTTAATTGAATTATCAAAGAAGAAAATAAATAAAAAGGAGAATTAAAAAAATGCAAACAATAAAAAAAGAAACAACCAACGAATATGGTTACAAAGGAATCCAAGAACTAGACCCCCAATCAAATAAAGTAATCAAACAAACCACATTCCATTCCGACAATACAACAATTTGGTACATCGAAGAATTCGATCCTCAAACAGAATACCAAACCAAACAAACCTGGTACGGTTCTGATGGTAAAATCGAAGCCATCGCCAACTACAATCCTCAAACAGGATACCAAACCAAAGAAACCTATTACGGCTCCAATGGTAAAACAATTAGTTCCATCGACGAATATGACCCCAAAACAGGATACCAAACCAAAAAAACCGAATACAACTCCAATAGCACAACAATCGACTACATCATCGAATACAATCCTAAAACAAATAAACCAATCAAACAAACCACATTCCGCCCCAACGGCACAACAATTTGGTACATCACCGAATACAACCCCCAAACAGGAAACGAAACCAAATCAACCTACTACAAATCCGACGGCACAATTGAAGAGGTTGAAAATTTTCCCGAAGATGATGACGACCACGAATGCAATTGCGAATATTGTGGTTATTAAAATCAAAAATTAAATAAAGAAAGTGAGAAAATATTATGTCAAAAACGCCCCCTATAAAAAACAAACTCAAACCAAAAAAATCACCAATTATAAAAACAACTAAACAATCAACACAAACTATAACAAATCCAAAGGAGAACAAAAATATGAAATCACCAATAATAAATTATTTAAAAATTATCGCTTATGTAACTATCATTTTGCATTTTGTTTTCATTGTAGCAATAAACTACCACGACAACAAAATTCCCTTTTTACCAAAGTCCCAACCAAACGATATAAAAACTAGCCAAAAAGAAAATGATCCTAACCCAACCGAACAAAAGAAAAAAAATACACAATAAAAACGAAAAAACACCCAGCATTAGCACAAATGTTTTCAGTTGCGGCCAAAGAATATGAAACGCAAGCACGAAAATGAACAGCAGAAGCCCAAGAATACAAAGAAAAAATCCAACAACTCAAAAAACAAAAAAACCAAAGGAGAACTTAAAAAAATGAATAAAAAAGAATTAATTAGAAAAATAGCTGAGGTAAATAAAACCTCAATCACAAAAACCGAGGAATTTTATAACTCATTTGAGTATGCTTTAAAGATGGCAATAACATCCAACGCAGAAGTGGTTTTATCCCCACAAATCGGCAAATTCATCTTAAAATCAAGAAAAGCCCACATAGGAAGAAATCCTAAAACTGGAAAAAAACTAAAAATACCTGCCAAAACAGTAGTCACTTTTAAACTTTCTAAAACCATCAAAGATGAAGTTAAGAAACTAGAATTAAATTAAAACCAACAAAGGAGAATAATATGAAAATAAAAAATAATTTCATACCTATATTTGCGGTTACTATATACTCCGTAATAATTGCATTTTTTACTTTCAAAATAATTAATTATTTTGAATTAAGTGCAAAAACTATATTCCACATTACAACATTTGGAATTTTGTTGCAAAATATTTTATTTTTTATATTAATTTCAATAAACCCAAAGGAGGAATAAAACAAAATGAATAAATTTTTAAAAGCTATATTATCAACAATCCTTATTATTATAGTTCCAACATCAATTTCGTTTTCGCTTTTCAAAATATTTGAATATTTTACCTTAAGCATAGAAACCGTAAGTAAAATAACACTGACAATTATAATATCTTTAATTTTTATAATTATTTTTTTAATATTAATTTCAATAAACCCAAAGGAGGAAAAAATATGAGCGATGGAATGTCAGAAGCATACTGTGGTACTTACTTCAAGGACCGTTCAAAAACTTCAAAAAAACAAACCAACAAATATAAAAATCCGAAAGGTACATGGCTTAACTTAAAACATCCAACTAAAACCATGAAAAACAAAAAGAAAGAACTTAAAACTAAAAGAATTAAAAATTATTAAAGAAAGAAGGATTTAAATTATGTTTATTTTTTCAATATTTACGTACATTAGCAATTTTGTTGTTAAATTTACCAAAGGATTTACCATCACCGAAATTCTTGACCGAAGAATGGATGTAATTCAAACAACTCTTTTAACAATCTTTGTTGTCACAGGTTTTAAACCAATTTTTACACTATTATTTAACATCATTATTTTTTGCAAAGATACCATCATCGGCATCTTTTTCCCCAACAAAAAACTCCGAAATTTAGAAATAAAAAACGCCAAACAAGAATACTTAGAAAAACAATTATTAAAAAAATTAGATGAAATCAACAGAAAACAAGAAAAACTCCAAAACAAAATTTCTTCCCAAAGACTCAAAGTTTCTCATTGGAAAGCTAAAAAAGAGCGAAAAAACTTGTTAAAATCACAAAGAAAGGATAAAGAAGATGAATGATTTAAATTTTACTATTGGTTTTTTAATTGGTTGTTTGTTTACAACTGCTTTGATGTTCCTTTTTAAAAAACTATTCTTCTCTCTTTTTCAACATTCTCATCCCCAAGAAACAAAAGAAATAAAAAAAAGATTACAAGAACTAGAATCAATCAAACAATTAAACACTAAAACAGAAAACAACAATCCAATTAATCCAAAACAAAAACCAATTGAATTAAATAACAAAGAAATAGAAAAAGAATAATTATTATGCAAATCAAAAATTTAAATCAACGCACCAAATTATGGTACCAACACCGTAAAAAATACATCAATGCATCTGAAATAGGAAGTATCACTGGAAATGATAAATTTAGAACCTTAGAACAATTAATACATGACAAAATATTTGGAACAACTTTTACTTCCAACAAATACACCGAACACGGCAACAAAACTGAACCCCTAGCACGTAGTTTCTTTGAAAAAACAACTAAACTAAATTTCCCTGATACCATCTTTACTGACGATAAAACAAAAATGTTTTCATCCTCTCTTGATGGATATAATTCTAAAACTAACACTTTGTTAGAAATAAAATGTCCTTATGTGGATGAAAACAATAAAACATCTGCATCTTGGAACGGCTTTTTTTCAAATAAAGAAGTCCCCATTAACTACTGGGCCCAAGTTCAATGCCAATTATATTGTAGTCAAGCTAAATTTGCTTACTTTTTGGTTTATTTTGATGACATAAACTTTCATGTTGTCCGCATTTATCAAGATAAAACCTTCATCCCTAAAATGATTGCTGATAGTAAAAAATATTTAAATCTTCTAAATAAAGCAAAAGAAGAACTAGCTAAAACTACTTATTTAAAAAAACTAACTAAAATTAAGTAATAAAACAAAACATAAAAAAATAGACTCAAAATTTTAGCCATAAAGGTCCCTCAAAAACAAAAGTCGACTCATTATACATCGCTTATCATTATAAAAACACCGCTCTTTAAAGAAAGGAGAAAATATGAAACTTTCAACCAAAATATATCTTAGTTTTTTAGCAATATTTAGTTTAATTCTAATTGTTTTATTTATTGTTGGATTAACCAAATCACCATCCACACCCATTCCCAACCAAAATCCAACAATACAACCCCCAACAAACCAAAAAGAACTAAATCCCAAAGATAAAGAAGATCTTGCCAAATTACAAGCTCGTTTACAAGAATTAGAAAAAAGTAATCAAAAAAATATAGAAAACTCAAAAAAATTAAAAGAAGAAGACAACATTTTATCACAAAAAATCAATTCTAATTTAACAAAGATAAACACTTTAAATCAAGAAATAAATAACCTCAATAACCAATTAGAAGAAAAAACCAAACAATTAAACAACAAAGAAACTAACTTAACTGACGAAGAAAAAAAGAAATTAAAAACTGATTTAAACAACTTAAATCAAGAAATCTCTAATTTAACTCAACAACGCGATAACATCAATAATGAAACAAAACCACTAACTAAAAAACGAATAGAAATCACACAATCTCAATTAACCAACCACAACACAATTCAAGAAACTAACTCAGAAATAAATAAAACTACCAATTTTAAAGATATTTATGAAAAAATCAACATCTTACAAAAAGCAATTAATTACAATAACGCAAACAAAGAATTAATAAAAGAACAAATAACTAAAAATCAGGATAATCCCCAAGAAATCCAAAACTTAAAAAGCTATGATTTATTCTTAGACGATCAATTAATTCAATTCGAAAAACAAATTAAACAGCTAAACAATGAAATTGAAATAATTAAAAACCCAAATACACCCAAACTTGAAAAAAAGAAAGTTATGTTTAAAGATGTATATGGAATGGAAAGAGAAAAAGAAGAATTAGAAGATTTAATTTATTATTTTAAAGATGATAACAATGATTTAGTAAATTATGACAAAATTAAACCAAAAGGATACTTATTATATGGTCCCCCAGGAACAGGAAAAACCTTTTTAATGAAAGCTTTATGCAACGAAAGCGGAGCTTATTTTATTGAATTTGAACCATCTAAATTAGACAAAACATATATTGGAGAAGGAACCGAAGAATGGGAAAACATCTGGAAAGATGCGCAAAATCACAATAAAACTATTATCTTCATTGATGAAATAAGCGGACTTGCTAATAGAGAAGATAAAAACGTTAACAACACAAGCAAAAATATAATCAATAATATGTTAACTAAATTAGATGGTTTTAATAGCGCTGACAAAAAAATAGTTTTAATGGGCTCAACAAACCACCTCGGCCAAATTGATAAAGCTTTAAGAAGTAGATTTTCCAAAGAAATAAAAATTGATTTAATAAAAGACGAAGAAATTGAAGGTTTCTTGGAATTCTTAACAACCCCTTATCAAATTAGTTATCATACTTACCTTCATTTAAAAGAAATTGCAACAAGATGCAAAGGTAAAAACTATTCTAACCGTGTTTTAACAACTATTATTAATGAAGCTTACAATAAAACTAATAAATATAAATCAATGAATCCAATTCATGAAGTAATGTTGCCGTCCGACTTAGAAGAAGTGATGGATGTAAAACAAGGCATCAATAAAGATATAACCGATATTAAAAAACGTAGAAAAGAATGCGAAGACCAATATGAAGCATGGAAAAAAGGAATAATCAAATACCTCAAACCCCCCAAAGACCGAAGAATGATTAAAAGAACCTACACCTTCTACGGATTAGCTGGATTAGGTAAAGGAAAACACCCCGAACACGAACCAACCGACCTCGCGCCATTCGTCAAAAACCCATTCGACAATTGGTATGAAAAAGGTTATACAGTAGATGAGTTTCGCGGTTTCCACACAAAAAGACAACATAAAGACTCACAATTTGACGACCATATGCTTGTAGATCCATCAAATCACTACATAGAACTAAACTACGAAGGCCCTAAATGGTTACTCGAAGAAGACAAAGACTTTTTCATGGATGAAGTAAATTGTCCTACAAATAAAAGTCGACCTGAAGGCTCTTTGATAAACAAAACCTACTACCTCCACTTCAACCCCAAACAAGCCTACATCACCCTATACACTCAAAAACACAACACAAAAGAAAATAAATAATTAGAAAGCGAGAAAACAAAATGGAAACTATTCAAAAATATTCACCTTATATTTGTTTAATAATTTTTACTTTAACAACAATCATAATCTGTAATTTCAATAATAATAATTTAAAAGAATATATTAACCTTCATAACCAACATTTAAAAGAAAACGTTAATCTTCAAAACAATCATTTAAAACAAAAAATTAATCTTATTGAAAAAGAAATGGATGCATTTCAACAAGAAACAAAAAGGAATTTTGAAAAATTTGATGAAGATTTAAATAATTTAGAAGAAATTGTAATAAATCAAAATAATTCAAACAAAGAAAGCGAGTAAAATCATATGGCTAAAAAAATAATTAAAACCAAAAAAACTAAACCAAAGGCGATAACTTCTAAAAAAGTTATCCCTCGAAAAAACAAAAAACCAAAAAAAACAGTTAAAAAAACAACCACCAAACCAACTATAATTAAAAAAACTTCAACAAGAATTACTAAAACAACCCCAAAAACTACAAAACCAATTACCAAAACCCCCCCACAACCTACAAAAATAATTGTAGAAACTCAACAAAAACAAGATAATTGGTTTGTAAAAATAATCAAATCACTAAAAACTACAATTCTCTTTTTATTACCATTTTTGTTAATTGGTGGCGGAATATTTCTTGTGGTTACTAAATTCTTCCCTGAATTAGCTGCAAAATTTGGCGGAGCATTTAAAAATTTAAAAGATACCTGTCATAACATAAACGACAAAACCGCAGAAGCATTAGAAAAAATAGGGATTAGCCCTCAATATTCTTCTGTTGCTTCAAAAGCTCTATGGCTTATTGGTGGTTGTCTACTTGCTGGTGCATGTTGTTTCATCCCATTTGTAGGACCTTTAATCGGAAGTTTGGTTTTAGTTGCAACTATCACTTATGTATCAATAACTTCATTAACAGATAAAACACCCCAAACCCCACCAACTAACAACTCCCCACCACAACAACTAGAAAATAAAAACGAAAACCCAAAAATAGAAAACAAAACCAACAACACACAACACCACGAAGAGGCGATAGAAACAAACAATAACGACGAACCCCAACAAATGGAATCTCAAAAAAAAAAAAAAACAAACAAATCTCCTGAATTAACTAATAACCCCCAAACTCCTCAACTAACTATGCAACAACCAATTCATAAAGAAAAAGAAGAACACAAAAGAAATGAATTAAATCCTGAAATGAAAAAACAAGTTGAGGAGTTAATTCAACAAGAAAAAGCAAAAAATAAAGAATTAGAGAATGAAAAAAACTATCTTGAAGCCAACTTACAAGCTCAACAATTAGAAATGTTTAATATAAATAGCCAAAAATCTCAATTAGAAAACCAACTTCAATTAAAACAAAAAGAATTAGAAGCTAATAAAACATTGAGTAAAGAAGAAAAAGATAAATTAAAAGAAGAATTACAAAAAAACTTAATTAATAAAAACGAGGAATTAAACACCTTGAATCAAAAATTAGAACAAGAAAAAGAAAAACAAGATGAATTAAATAACCTTATTAATCAAGAAAAAGAATCTTTAGGAAAAAAAGAAAAACAACTTGAAGAACAAAAAAACCTATCAGATGAAGAAAAACAAAAATTAACTCAAGAAATTCAAGGTATTCAAACTAATTTAACTTCTAAAAATGAAGAATTAAAGAATGTAAATCAAAAATTAGAACAAGAAAAAACAACCCAAAAGGAGTTAAACAAAGTTATTAAAGAACAAGAAGAAAAATTAACACAAACTCAAAAATCCAGTGAAGAAAAAGAGAAACAATTAACTCAAGAAATTAAAGATATTAAAACTAATTTATCTTCTAAAAACGAAGAATTAAAGAATGTAAATCAACAATTAGACCAAGAAAAAGAAAACCAAAAGGAATTAAATAAGGTTATCAAACAAGAACAAGAAACATTAAAACAAAAAGAAAATCAATTGAAAGAACAAAAAAACCTATCAGATGAAGAAAAACAAAAATTAACTCAAGAAATTCAAGGTATTCAAACTAATTTAACTTCTAAAAATGAAGAATTAAAGAATGTAAATCAAAAATTAGAACAAGAAAAAACAACCCAAAAGGAGTTAAACAAAGTTATTAAAGAACAAGAAGAAAAATTAACACAAACTCAAAAATCCAGTGAAGAAAAAGAGAAACAATTAACTCAAGAAATTAAAGATATTAAAACTAATTTAGCTAATCAAGTTAAAAATACCGAAAACAAACACAAAGAAATCGAACAATTACAAACTCAAACATCACAATTAGAAAACCAATTATCTTCAAATAAACAAGACTTAGAAAAACTCCAACAACAAATTAACCAAAAAGAAGAAGAATTACAAAAAAAAGAACAACAATTAAACGAGCAAATTAATTTATCAAACGAAGAAAAACAACAACTAAATTCAGAAATTAAGATTTTAAAAACTGATATCAACCAAGAAAAGGTTAAATTTGAAGTTCAATTATCTCTCAAAGAAGAAGAAATCGAACAATTAAAACAAAATGAAGCTAATCTAAAACAACTATTAACCCAAAAACAAGATGAAACAACAAGTCTAAGAGAACAACACGTAAAAACTTTGGAAGAAATCCAAAGACAAATAGATAATTACAAAAACATTATTTCGGAACTAGAAACTGAAACCGAAAACCTAAAAGAACAAATTGCAAAAAACAATGAAAATGCAAAAATACTACAAGAAGAATTATTAACTAAACAAAACAAAATAAACACAATCAACCAAGAATTAGGTAGTCTTTCACAACAACAAATCTCTTTACAACAAGAAATATCAAATTTAACTCAAACTTATGAGGAATGGCAAAAAAATTGTGAAATTAAAGCTAACGAAACATTATCAACTTACGATAATAAAGATGGTATATATTATTCTCCTGTGCCTTTTCAAATAAAAATAAAACCAATTTTACATGCAAAAGATATGGGTGATTGGTATTGTAATAGAGGTTTCCAAGATAAAAATATAACAACAATAGATAGTTATAAAACTGAAATTAACGGAAATGATGTTTATTATATACGTTATAGTGAAAGAAGTAGTTATATAGGAACTTTGACTCATGATGATAAAAGTTGGTTTATGGATGTTGAAAATTATAAAAATGGTCCTAATAAACAAGAATATTGGGAATTAAAATTTAGTCACGATGTAAGTACTACTCCACCACCAAATAAACTCGATAATTATAAATCCATATTAGAAGAAAAAACAAATAATTTAAATGAAATTACGCAACAATTAAACAATAAACAAGAAGAATTAAATAAACAAAAAAATGAAATTACTGATTTAATTACCAACCAAAAACCTGATGACACTTTACAACAAGAATTAAACAACAAAGAAACTCATATCAAAAACTTAAAAGACGAAATGCAACAACTAGAAATTAAAGAACAAGGTTTTAGAAGTGAAATAGATACTTTAAAGTTAGAAAATAAAAACCTTAAAGAAAAATATACTAACGATTTAAACAAAATTCAAAAAGAACTTAATACATATAAAGATGAAAACGAACAACTAGAAAAAGAAATGCAAGAAATACAAGATGAATTAGTTAAAAATGGAAATGCCAATGAAGCATTAGTCAACCAATTAAACACTAAACAATCCCAAATAAAAGAGTTAAAAGGCAAAATCAACACCTTAGAAGCCAATGAAACTCAATTACAAGAAATCATCAAACAAAAAGACGAAGAAATAGCCCAACTACAACAAACCATACAAGAACAAGCAGAACAAATTATGAAACTAACTGCTGAAATTGAAGCCAACATGGAAACCTTCAAACAACAAGCAATGAGGATTAAAGAACTAGAAGGCGCAATTGCAGGACTTGAAGGCGCTAGTGGTTCATTAGGATTCGAAAACAAAGAATTAAGACATGAAATTGAAAAACTAAAAGCACAATTGAAAGCCGAACAAAACGCACATGAAGCAACGAAAAGGCAATTAGACAAACAAATCCGTGAAGTAGAAGTTGATAGACTAAAATTAATCACTGACGCAGAGAAATTAAAAAATAAGAAAACGGATTGGCAAAAAGGAGTAGAAAGAACAGGAGCAGTTATTACAACAGCAGTTTCGGTTAAATCAGGGGCTATTTATGGTGCCGCAGCTGGTTCTGTTTTAGGCCCTGTTGGAACTGTTGTTGGTGGACTTGCTGGTGCAGCTTTAGGCGGTGCAACAGCGGTTGCAACAAAATGGGACACATTCAAAGAATGGTTTGGTTGGTAACAATAATGCATATTTTTTTGCATTTTGTTTTGTTTGTGTTAAAATAATAATAAGTTAAAATTATAAAAAAAAGGAATCAAGATTAGAATGGAGTTATTTAAATTATTAGTTATTATAGGTATTTTGGGTATTATTTTTGGATTAATCCCTTTATGGATTTGGTTTATTCAAAAACGAGAAAATACAAATAGGATTAAAAAAGTCAATATAAAGACAGCTTTGATTGTTTATTATGTCATGATGTCTATTATAGTTCTTGCTTTTGGAGTGTTTTTGTTTTTAGATATAAAATATGATATCACCAAAACAAAACCAAAAATTTACCCTATCCCCAACACCAAAATAGAAACACATGATGAATGGTTTCAAGCGAAAGAAAAACAAAGAGAAAGTGAAAATTATTATGATTCATACAGAATTGATTATAGCGAAGAAGCTAAGGAAAAAATAAAAAACATAAAAGCTAACGAATTAGAATTAACAATAAATGGTGTTAAAATTGAAGGTACTCCGATGATTAAAAGAACCTACACCTTCTACGGATTAGCTGGATTAGGTAAAGGAAAACACCCCGAACACGAACTAACCGACCTCGCGCCATTCGTCAAAAACCCATTCGACAATTGGTATGAAAAAGGTTATACAGTAGATGAGTTTCGCGGTTTCCACACAAAAAGACAACATAAAGACTCACAATTTGACGACCATATGCTTGTAGATCCATCAAATCACTACATAGAACTAAACTACGAAGGCCCTAAATTGTTACTCGAAGAAGACAAAGACTTTTTCATGGATGAAGTAAATTGTCCTACAAATAAAAGTCGACCTGAAGGCTCTTTGATAAACAAAACCTACTACCTCCACTTCAACCCCAAACAAGCCTACATCACCCTATACACTCAAAAACACAACACAAAAGAAAATAAATAATTAGAAAAAGGAGGAAAAATCAAAAAAAATGAATAAAGAAAATCAACCCCTCCTATCCTCCCTCAATTCCCCCTATGAAATCGCCTAAATTTATAAAAAGGAAAATACTAATTTGAAAAAAGAAAGAGAAACCCAAAATCACAATTACTTTTACAATTTTATTAATAACAACAAAAAATTTGAACGCAAATGGCAAAGCGAAAGAAGTGGCTTAAAAATAATTGACGATATTTTAAATAAAGCTTCAAAAAAAGGAAATAATAAAGCAGGATATCCAGATTTTGTTTATGAAAATACTAGTAAAAAACTTTTAATTTTGGTAGAAATAAAAAATGATATAAAAAAACATCGATGTTTTTCAAATAATACAAAAAATCCAGAAATTTCTTATGCTGTCGAAGGGGTTAAACATTATCTTCATTATTTTTGTGATACTCTTTGTAACTGGAATAAAATAGGGATTGCTTTGTCAGGAAATATTGAAGATAAACACGAATTAACTCATTTTTATATCAAAAACAATTCTATTATAGAATTAAAAGACAAATTATCGATTTCAGAAATTTTAAAAAATGATGATGAATATTTACAATTATTTAAAAATGATAAATTCGAATTAGATACTATTATAAAACAATCAGCTAAAACAGCTAGAATAATTAATATTCAATTAAGACCATTAGAAGTTCAATATAGACCTATTTTAATTTCTATTTTATTAATTTGCTTAAAAAATACCAAGTTTAAGGAAAAGTTTGATAATCAAAAAAACAATATATATTCTTATGATTCTAAATTAAAAGAAAACAAAAGAAAAATAGAATATGAAGATGCTTATGACAGTTTATTACAAGACATTAATACTGCTATAAAAAATGTTTTACGAAATCAAAACATTAATAATGAAAAAATTCAATATTTACACGAACAAATGCGTTTAATTAAATCCTTATTAGGAGATAATGGTTTAGAAATAATTAAAGATGTTTTAGAAGAATTGAAAACAAACATTTATCATCTATTAGACAGCAAAAATAAATATAGTTATGATATTATTGGTAATTTTTATGAGGTTTTTTTAAAATATGCTGGTGTAACTAATGTCAAAAACGGAATTGTTTTAACACCTAGACATATTACTGAATTATTTACTAAATTAATTGATATTAGTAGTACTGATGTTGTTTTAGACCCCTGTTGTGGCACTGGTGGTTTTTTAATTGCGGGCATGAATTCTATTATCGATAAATTAGATAATAAAAATGAAAAAGAAATTAATAAAATAAAACAAAATCAAATTATCGGTTTCGATAAAGACCCTACTATGTATACTTTATCAATTTCTAATATGTTATTTCGTGGTGACGGGAAATCACAAATTTATAATTTAGATTTTTTCAGTGAGGAAGTTGATAAAAAAATAAAAGATGGAACAAAAAAACCGACCATTGGATTTATTAATCCACCTTATGCTGGAAAAAGCACACCAACAAACCCTACTAAAAAAGAAATTGAGTTTTTAGAAAAACTGTTAAAGTTGGTTGATGGTCGTGTTGTGATGATTGCACCTTTAAGCACTTACATAAATGACAATACAATAAGAAATAGAATTTTAAAAAAACATACTTTGGAAAAAATAATTCAAATGCCAAAAAAAATATTTGAACCTAATGCTTCTACGCATACAGCAATTTCTATTTTTAAAACTAACACCCCTCACAACAATAAAGAAGTTGATTTTTATAACCTAGAAGATGATGGTTTAGTTTTATTTAAAAATAAAGGTAGAGTTGACCGTTTTCACAAATGGGGTGATATTGAAAAAGATTTTTTAAATAAATTTCATTCCAAATATTACGATGGTTATAATTATTTAAAACACCCAATTAAAGAAAACGATGAATGGATTTCATTTGCATATGTTAAAACCAATTATAATAACTTAACCGAAAAAGATTTTTTGTTAACTGTTAAAAAATATGTTATTTTTCAAATAAAAAAAGATTTAGGAATTTTAAATAAAAATTTAGATGAAATTACTTTGTTAGAAAAACTTAACCAAAAAATTGTTTTCACACAAAAAAAATCGAACATAACAAAAAATACTTATTTTGACATATTTAAAAATTGTAAAAGTTTTCAAATTAAAGATTTGTTTAAAGTTAAAGGAACCAAAACAACATCTAAAGAAGAAATAGAAGAATATGAAAAAGGTGAATATGCATATGTTTCTACTAGAGCGACTAACAACGGAGTTAACGGATTTTATTCTTTTTATTCGGAAGAAGGAAATGTTTTGACTGTTGATTCAGCGGTGGTAGGTTCGTGTTTTTATCAAGAAAATAAATTTACAGCTACAGACCATGTAGAACAATTAAAACCAAATTTTAAATTAAATAAATATATTGCTATGTTTTTAACCACTATTATTAACCAAGAGCAATTTCGATATTCTTATGGTAGAGGCTTCAATCAAAAACGTATCAAAAAGACAATTATTAAATTGCCGACAAATAAAGAAGGAACACCAGATTGGGAATTTATGGAAAATTATATTAAAACTTTACCTTATAGTAAAAACTTATAATATTTATTCTAGAAACAATATATTACCCTTTATACTGAAAAAATAAACACTAAAGATAGTAAACAAACAAAAAAATAATTAAAAAAAAGAAAAGAGAAAAAAATGTTAATTTTTAGATTAAAAAAACAATTATATTTATTACCAATATTTTTATTTAGTTCTTTAGGATTATTTTTAATCACGAATAATCAAGTTATGGCTATGAATAACGGTCATTCTAACGGTTATGTTCAGCAAAATAATAGAAATGTTGAGAACGAAATGACGGCATGTAGAAATTTACATGATTTATTATTAGAAGAGGCAAGGTTAACGCAAGAAATATATAATGCATTGAGAAATAATGCTTCAGAAGAAACAATTAACCACTTTAAAAATCAAGCAAATCAAATTGCTATACAAGCCGAAAATATTCGTAGAAATTTATTTTTAAATCAATAATGAATATATAAAAAACTAATCGAAAACCAAAACAAACAAATTATATTTTATCAAAATTATCAAACCCCCCAAAAGCATGTTAAAATAATAAATAAATATCTTTAAAACAACAATAAACCTTCTAAAAAAGATTTTATTGTTGTTTTTTTTATCAATATAAATAACAAATAAACAGTTTTTTAACAATAGCAACTTAAAAATTAAGGATATGTTAACAAAACGGAAATGAGCTTAGAAATGGAGAAGAAATTAAAATCATATTCTTTGGATACTAAATTAAAGGCTGTTGTTTTGAAACAGGAAGGGAAAAAATGTAAAGATGGTAAGCTCCACGAAAAGTGAACTGATAAAGAACAACACTTTTTGAGACAAAAAAGACATGACTCAAAAAAAATGTTTACTATTACTTTTATTATACACTACTAAAATCGCATTTCAACATAAAAAAATAAAATTTTTTTGTTGTTCTTTAGTGGTACAAAAAACATAAAAAATTAATAAATTATGTTTTTTAACATAATTGCGTAAAAAAATAACTTTCATTTAATTTTACTATTGACAATAACATTATTTAAGTGTATAATATATAAAAAAATATATCCCCGCGAGGCCGATTTGCTAGTTTTTTACTTGCTTTTTAGCAATGTATGCCAATTTTGTAAAAATGTATGCCATTGCAAAAAATCGCAAGTAAATAACAAATCAAAATGACCTTATTTGTAAAAATGTATGCCATTTGTTATTGTATATAAATACTATCGTTTATTAAAAACTAAAAATATTGCCCTTTAATAAGATTTTAAAAGGGGTATTTGAGTAAAATTTATTAATATACCCCCTAAGACGTCACTAAGGGGCAAAATTAAGCGCTATATCAATATTATAAAAATTAATTAAACTTTTTTTTGAAAGAATTTAAAAAAAATCAAAAAAAATAACCATTCAAAAATAGAACGGCAATTATTTAAAATGTTTTTTTTTATA
Organism: Candidatus Phytoplasma solani; assembly: GCF_040126175.1. Classification (NCBI taxonomy): domain Bacteria; kingdom Bacillati; phylum Mycoplasmatota; class Mollicutes; order Acholeplasmatales; family Acholeplasmataceae; genus Candidatus Phytoplasma; species Candidatus Phytoplasma solani. The sequence goes on along the minus strand of NZ_CP155828.1, from coordinate 293,593 downwards.
TTCAATCGGAGATAAATAATTAAGAATTTTCATTTTTCGTTTGTAGTTATAATAATGCATATATTTATGAATAATATTTTTAACTTGATTTTCGGTTAAGTATTTCATTTTTTCGTAATGGAGAGTCTCTTTTTTTAAATTAGCCCAAAAAGACTCTATACATGCATTTTCGGTTGGAGTTGCTTTTGCTGAAAAACTTTGATACATATTTTTATCTTTTACTGCTTTTTGATATCTTTTGGAGGTATAAATACTACCCCTATCACAATGTAGGATACAAAAATGATTTACTTTAGGAATTGGTTTGATAGTTTCTAAAATAAAATTAACGTCAGTGATAGTTGCAATGTTATAACTGATAATTTGTCGGTTGTATAAATCAAGAATAGCTGATACATATATTTTTGTACCTTTGGCACCAATTATAATATAAGTCACGTCAGTACATAACCTTTGTAAAGGTGTATCGGCTTGAAAATTATTATTAATAAGATTTTTTAAATTATTTTCTTTTTGAATAGCTAAATTATAATAATATTGATGCTTGCGTTTAACTCTTTGTGAAAGTAAACCGAACTTATGCATCAAACTTAAAACCGTTTTAGGGTGAATAGAAAAACCAGCTTTTATTAAATTATGGTGTACTATCCGATAACCTAATCGGCGTCTTTTTTTTCCATCAATTGTAATATAATAATTTTGCTTGCATATTTTTATCAATTCCTTTTCTAAATCATTTAACGGCCGCGGATAATTATGCGCTGTTCCGTTTTTTTGGACATTTTTTTATTTAAAAATTACTCTTTAAAACTTAAAAATAAGTAGATAATTTCATATCTTTTCAAACAAACAAATTATTAAAATTACAAATAAAAAGTGTCTAAACTTTTTTTAAATTTGCTAGTTTCAAAAGATATTTTTTTTAAATATTATATCATTTTACTAACTAGCTAGGGGAAAAAAGTGGAAAATCCCCCTAGAAAATGAAATTAAAATTATTTTTTTACGCAATTATGTTGTTTTTAAAAAAAAGGTGCAAAAAGATAACCTTTTTCAAGGTTGAATATTTAAATAAAAAATATTATCTAAAATTTAAGGAATATTGAGGGGGTGAGGTGTTCCAAAAGTTTAGACACTTTTTGTTTTTGGGTGGTTGCCATTTTTGGTCCGATACCTTCCAAATATATCTGTTGAAAACAACCTCTTTTAATTTATTTTTTCAACAAAGAAAACATTTTTTGTTTGTATATTTCTACTCCAGGTTGATTAAAAGGGTTAATCCCCAACAAATACCCCGACATAGCACAAGCTTTTTGAAAAAAATAAGCTAAATAGCCAAAATGAAATTCATCTAAAGTAGGAATAATAATTTCTAAATTAGGAACTTCACCTTCGATGTGAGCTTGTTTAGTAGCTTGAAGTATTTTTTGATTAATTTCTGAATAAGATTTGTGGGCTATATAATTAAGATTATCTAATTCATTGCTTATTTCAGGAATAACACAATCATCTTTTGTAGAAGTTATATTTAAAACAGTCTCAAAAAGAATTTTTTTACCTTCTTGAATAAATTGTCCTAAAGAATGAAGATCAGTAGAATTATTAACTGATCCCACAAAAAGACCTTTATTTTCTTTTCCTTCGGATTCAGCAAACAATTGTTTCCACCATTCAGAAAAAGCTAATAAATGAGGTTCATAAGTAACTAATAACTCCATTTTTTTATCCATTTTAGTATACATTAAATATCTAGCTAAAGCATATTGATAAGCTTGATTTTTATTTAAATCGCCTGAAGAAGTATCTTTTAAAGCGCACAAGGCTCCTTGCAACATAACATCAACATCTAAATTAGCAAAAACAAAAGGAAGAGTGCCTACACTAGTAAAAACACTAAATCTTCCTCCGACAGATTCAGGAATCACAAACATTTCATAGCCTTCTTTTTTGGCTAAATTAAATAAAACCCCTTTTTGTTTGTCTGTAGTAACAAAAATACGTTTTTTAGCAACTTCTTTGCCATATTTTTTTTCAATTTCTTTTTTAAGGATTCTAAAAGCTAGGGCTGGTTCTAAAGTGGTTCCAGATTTTGAAATGACATTAATAGCCCAAGTTTTCTCTTGTAAATATTTTAAAAGATTCGTTAAATAACTGCCTGATACTTGTTGTCCTGCAAAAATTATTTCAGGTTTGTTTTTTTGAAAAGGAGTTTGAAGAAATTCAATCCCAGCTTTGGATCCTAAATAAGAACCTCCAATTCCAATGACTACTAAAACATCTAAATCAGTGTTTTGTCGCTTTAGTTGTTTTATTATTTGAAGTTCTTGACGGTCATAATTTAAAGGCAAATCTAACCATCCTAAATATTGATTTCGAATAATTTCGTCATGATGCAATTGATGATGAATAGCTTTTATTTTAGAATGATAATTTTTTGTTTCTTTTTCCCAATTAAAAAAAGTTTCAATTCCGCCAAGATTTAATTTTAAACTCATTGTTAACTCCTTAATTTTTTAATAACTATAGTTTAATAAATATTTTTTTGATTATTATGCACGAAAAATATTTTTTTTATTAAAATGACTTTGTTGATTTCAAAGAATTCATTTTATTTTTTCTTAAAAAAGCAATAAAAATAATTGCTGTTACTATTAAAACAGTTATATTACTGCCAAAAGTGCTTAAACCAAATTGTTGAGCGTTAGGTATATTTTGAAAAATTTCATGTAAAGTAAATAAAAGTGCAATTCTTAAAACCACTCTTAAAAGGTTCATCCAAAAAATCAAGTTAGCATTTTTTTTGTAAGATAAAATATAACCCATCATCATAGAAGCCCAAACAGAAGTAAATAAAGAGGTGCCTTCCCAAAATAAAATTATATTAAAATTTACTTTTTCCGTTGGTGAAAATTTTTTACCTGGTTTCAATAGTTGTAATAAATATTCTCCCAAAAAATAATTAGATAAAAAACCAATAATACCGATGATTAAAGTAATGACAAAAACGTTTTTAAAGATTTTAAAAGTTTTTTGATCATTTTCACAAGCAACACTTTGAGCAACCATTGCAGATTGAGAATCTTCAAAAGACTGAGAAACAGCATAACAAATACCATTTACAACTGCCACCAACCCTGAAATAGCTACTAAATCATTATAATAATTTGTAGACATATCAAGAATAATTTTTTTACCAATTTCATAAGTAACTTTTCCAATAATTAAAGTGCCTGATAATTTAAGCATACTTTGAACTATATTTCTAGAAAAAACTAACTTTTTAAACTGGAATTGAAAAGGGTTTTTAGAACTAAACATACAATAAAAAGCAATAAAAGAAATTAACAAATTAGAAAATAAATCAGCTAAAGCTAAATGAATTACTGTAACATTGCCTTCTTTTTTAACAAACTTATAAATAAAAGAAATCATGATTCTTACAATAATTAGCAAAATATTTAACATTAAAACAAATTTAGTTTTATTTTTAGCACGCTCTAAGCCAATAAAAACAGAATTAATGGTGATAAACACAAAAGTAATTAAAGAAAGTTGATAATATAAAAAACCACCATCTGGATGATAATCACTTTTTAAAAATATATCACCTAAATAACTAGGTAATAACGGTCCCAAACCTAAAATAATTAAAAGAACTAAAGAAATAGCAACAGATAATACAAAAGCTAAAGTGGCGTATTGTTTCGATTTTTCTTTATTTTGCCTTTTATATTCACGCGCTACTAAAACTACTCCAGCCCCTCCTAAAGAAATCGCTATACTTTGAAGAATTTTTTTGATTTGCTTCATATAAGTAATAGTTGAATCTACATTAAGTAATTTTTTTGGAGTACCTATAATGTAAAAATCAATAGAAGTACCTAAATGTTGAAAAAGCAAATAAATAGCAATTGGAATAGTAAGGATGATTAAATTTTTCCAAATAGGTCTTTCAAAAGTTCTTTGAGGATGAGAAGAATTATGTTTTTTTGTAATATGATTATTAATGTTCATAAAAAACCTTTTACTTTCGTATTTTTTATATTTTATCTAAATCAAAAGTTAATCTATTTTGAAATGAAAAAAATTAATTAGATAATAAATTTGATATTGTATCAAACAAACAGCATTGTTTACCTTTATGACTAAAAATTTGTTCAAAATTAACATGATGTAATTTTAACCCTTGTAAACCAACTCCACAATTAGAAATATCTTTTTGCAATAATTGGACAGCGAAACTACCCATGCGAGTTGCTAATACCAAATCTTCAGCAGTTGGAGTACCGCCTCTTTGAATGTGACCTAAAATTTGAGATCTAGTTTCAAAACCACTGTATACTTCAACTTCTTTTGCTAAACTAACAACATCAAAAATATGCTCAGTGACAACTACAATCACATCTCTTTGATTAGATTCACGCAATTTTTTGATTTTATCAAAAATTTTTTGCTTATCTAAAGGATGTTCGCGTGTTACAATTAAATCTGCTCCAGTGGCCACTCCTCCATATAAAGCTAAATCTCCTTTGTAACGTCCCATAACTTCAATAATGCTACATCTACGATGAGAAAAAGAAGTATCACGCAATTTTTCAATCGCATCAACCACATTGCTTAAAGCAGTACTAAAGCCAATTGTAAAATCGGTATCATCAATATCATTATCAATAGTAGCAGGCAAGCCAACACAATTAATTCCTAATTCTTTTAATTTCATAGCACCCCTATAAGAACCATCACCACCAATAACAACTAACTTTTCAATCCCTAGTTTTTTTAAATTGCTTGCACATTTTTGACGAATAGCAAGATTTTCTTGAAAAGCTATAAAACGAGAAGTTCCTAAAAAAGTTCCCGATACATTGATAACGCGAGGAAGTAGTTTTAATTCTAAAAGCTGTATTTCGTTGTTATATAATCCTAAATAACCATCTTTTACACCATAAACTTCAAGGCCTTGTCTAGCTCCTTCTAAAACAACAGCTCTAATGGCAGCATTCATCCCAGGAGCATCTCCTCCTGAAGTTAAAACAGCAATTTTTTTCAATTCTTTTTCTTTTTTCATTTTTAATATAAAACCTCTTTTAGAATTATTTTAATTTTCAACCATTAACTTTAAAAAATTACTCAAAAAAATAATTTAAACAAAATTACTTTATTTTTATTAATTGATAAAATCTTATTTATCAAAATCAAAAAATACAAAAAGCAAAAATAAAATTTAGAAAAAACAATTAATTAAAAAATATTATCTATTTTAAGAAATAAAAGGAGAACAAATAAAACTAAAAAAATGAAATAGGTTTAAAATAATACTTAATTAAATATTTTTCAAATTATTCCCTTTCTTAATTTAGGCAATTAAAAACTACAATGATTTTATTTTTTTAAAACAATCTTAAAAAATTACTAAAAAAAATTTGTAATTACTAAATTATGAAATGATTACAAGACTTATTTTGAAATGAAATTTCATTGATGTTTTATTAAAAACAAAACATTAAATATTTTTAAAATCACCTTTTTGAAAAAATTTTACAAATAAAAAGTTAATATTTTTATTTAATTATTAACTACATTTTAATTATATAAAATTAAAAACAATATTGCAATAAAAAAACATAAATTATAAAATATTTTTAAATAATTTTAACAGTTTTAAAAAGTTTATAAAATTAAATTCAAAAAGTTCAAAAAAATATAGTCACTGCACAACTATCGAAAAATTACAATAAATATTTTATTAAAAAAACAATAAATTTTAAAAATAAATAGATTGACATTTATTTTTTTGTGTGTTATATTTAAAAGTAGTCAGTAATGAGCATGATTAATAGTAAACAATAATTTATTAAAAAATATAATTAAAAAAAATAACGACAAACCACAATCATAACCACAAAAATAAAAAAATTGAAAATAATTGAAAGGAATTAAATTCATGACAAAAGGAGGTATAATCATTAGTAAAAAAGAAAGATTAAATAAATTAATCTTAGAAGGAAGTTTGTTAAAATCTTTATTAGTTGTTTCTTTCCCTATTATTGTTTTTAATATTTTTAAAGCTTTATTTGCCAACATTGACGCTTTATTTATTGTTGGAAACTCCAAACCTGATGGTATCTCTGGTTTTATTCAATTTTCTAAATCTATTCAAAGTATTATTGATTCGATAGGAATTTGTTTAAGTATTGCAGGAATTACTTTAATTGCTAGAGAAATTGGGAAAAAAAAAGATATATACAATCCAAAAGCTCGTCAAATAGCATCTTTGATTTTTGTTTTATTAATTTCTATCAGTGTTTTAGTAGCTTTTGTAATGGTTTTGTTTGCTGAACCTTTTTGTAATAATATTATGGGGTTAAATAAATATGTACATGACGGCTTTTTAACGGAAAAAGGACAAGCAAGTTGCATTCAGGCTTTTAGGTTAAAAATGTTAGGGATTATTTTATTAGCCATTAACGTTTTCTTTTTGGGAACCGAAAGAATTTTAGGAAAAATGAAGAAAATATTAATTTTGAATTGCATTATGATGGCTTTCAAAATTAGCTTAAGTTTTTTAATTTTTTATGGATTAGGCATTAAAAATGCTTTAGGGTTGGAAGTAGCTTCTGTATTGGCCCATGCTTCCATTACAATAGTAGCTTTTGGAACTCTTTTTAACAAAAAAAATAATTTTTGTTTAAGTATCAAAGATTTTCATTGGAAAAATTTTTTAGAAAATAAAAAAATAATTAAAACTATCCTTAAATTCGCTATTCCTTTAATGTTGGGGAAAATGTTTTATGAGTTTGGTAGATTATTGACTTTATACATGATAGAAAGTAATCCAGAAACGGGTTTTTTAGGTTTTTACGGATTTGGAAACGGAACATTAGGAAAAATAGGTGTTGCTGACGGGGTAATTAGTTTATTTGTTCAAATATCCTTTTCTTTGAAAGAAGGGGAATTATTGATTGTTTCTGAAAATCTAGGAAACAAAAACATTAAAAGAGCTATCAAAACCTTAGTTATTTCTTCTATATCTGTTTTTATCATTTTTATTATTACATATTTAATTTGTGCACCTACAAATTATATGGGTTTTGGATTAGGGGATAAAATATACTTATTTTTTAAAAATTTAGGTATAAAATGTATAAAAAAAGATACAAAGATTCCTCCTGGTTTTTCAGAATTTTTAATTGGAGGACTTTTAACAACCAGTTTAATAACAACACAATTAGAAATTATATCTACTTTTTTAATTGCCACAAAACAACCGAAATATGATTTATTTTTAAGTTTTGGTCGTGTTTTTCTATTTAGAATTCCTTTTCTTTATTTATTTAGAAATATTATTTTGAAACCTGGCAGTTCAAAAGAATATCATGTGTATAGTCTAGCTAACTTCTTTTCTAACTGCATTATGTTGATTTTTATGCTTTTTTTATGCCTACGTTTTATTATTAAAATTAAAAAAGAAGAAAAATAATACATCAAAAACCACAAAAAAAGTTTAACTGTTCGATTAAAAATTTATAATTATACAGAAATATTTGATAATCGTTTATTTTTTTAAAATTAGTGATTATAAATAAAAATATTTTAATTAAAAAATATAAGTATAAAAACAGTAAGAGAAAAAGGGGACCGGGGATCTCAAAACACTACCACTTAAACAAATATTAAGCAAAAAAATGTTTATTAATTTACTAACGTTATGACAAATAAATGAAATTAACAACTCCTTGATTACTAATTTTTAATAATTTTAATTAGAAACTTATTATTAGTAAAAAACTTGAGGTGTTCCAAATTTTAAACAATTTTTTTTAAAAAAAATCTTTAAGACTAACTATTAAGTTAGTCTTTTTTTCACTACCCAATTTACAAATTCCATATTCAACTTTTACCGGAGGAAAAAATTACAAAGTATACCAAAATCATTGCCCGCTATTTGTGATTTATTAGTATATTCTTGATAAAAGTTTCTACAAGGAACCATTTTCATTCCTTGGAATATCATAAAATACTCTAGAGCATTAGTGGCAAAAGCGCCTATCTTCATGTTCGCCAAAATTGTGGTGTGAATTATGTGTTTTTTGGGTATTATAATCTATTTCATAATCATTAGGGTTAAAAGCTGATGTAGAACCTCCCCATCGCCATCAAAAATTAAAGCATAAGTGTGAGTGATACAAAAAATAAAATAAAAAACAACTAAAACTACAAAAAATACTTTTATTTTGATAATTTTAAAAAATTTAAAAGATGTACAAAACCCCTAATTATTTTTTATTTGATAAAATATTTAATAAAAATGATCGAAATACAAAAAACATTGAAAAAATAACTAAAATTTAAAAAATTATTATCGCCCAATTTACTTTTATAATTTAATTATATATATTTTTATAATTGATTTTTCGTTATTTTTAGTTTGTTTTTTTATCTCAGCTCATTTTTTTAAATGTCGCGCGACTTGATGCTAATAAAAATATATAATCATATTTACGATAACACTAAGTAAAAAAATATCGGCCTAAATTTTTTAATCGTTATTTGTTGTTGAATGCAAAATAGATGAAGAGTTTAAAAAAATAAGAAATAGAAAATTAATTAGAAAAAAAACTTAAAAAATTAAGTTTTTTTAATTTTAACAATATTTTTACATTCAGGAAAACGACTACACCCCAAAAATTGACCATAACGACTTTTTTTAATCAATAAAGGAGCTTTACATAAATTGCATTTTTGATCGGTTTCAATTGGTTTTGAATTTTGTAATTTTTCATTTTCTTGAGGTTTCAAAAGAGAAGTATTTTTACATTCAGGAAAACGACTACACCCCAAAAATTGACCATAACGACTTTTTTTAATCAATAAAGGAGCTTTACATAAATTGCATTTTTGATCGGTTTCAATTGGTTTTATTTTTTCTAGTTTTTTATTTGCTATTTGATAAAGTTCAAGAAATTTTTGATAAAAACGTTGCATTAATTGTTTATTATCAACCATTCCTAAAGCAATTTTATCAAGATCATCTTCCATTTTAGCTGTATATTGGTAATCAAGAAATTGTTTGAAAAAAATTTCTAAATTTTGAATAGTTAAAATCCCTTGTTCGGTTGGTTGAAAACGTTTTTCTAACACATCAACATAAAATCTTTTTTTGAGAGTAAAAATAATTTGTGAATAAGTAGAAGGTCTACCAATATTAAGTTTTTCTAAAGTTTTAATCAAAGTAGCTTCCGAAAAACGAGTTGGAGGAGTAGTAAACTTTTGTAGATCTTGTATTTCTTCAGGAAAAAAAGTTTCATTTAAATGAAAAATTGGGATTATTTTATCTTGAATTCCATCTTTTAAAATTTTTTGATAACCATCAAATATTTTAATCATTCCTTCTGTTAAAAAAGAATGTTTTTCCACTTCAAAACAAACTTGATTTCTTTGAAATATAGCTGGTTTCATAAAACTTGCTAGTGTTCTTTTGTAAATAAGTTCATAAAGTTTATATTCATATTTATCAAGATATGACGCTAAACTTTCTGGTGTTTTAGTTAAATCCGTAGGTCTTATCGCTTCATGAGCATCTTGAGCTTTGGTTTTTGAATTTTGTTGAAAAACGGCTAAATATTTTTTGCCATATTGCTCTTTAATGAATTCTTGAGCGTCTTTAACAAACATTTTCGAAAATCTTTGAGAATCAGTACGCATATAAGTGATTAATCCGATTGGTTCGCTTGAAATTTCAATCCCTTCATAAAGTTTTTGAGCTACTCTCATTGTTTGATTAGATGTCATATTAAGATTATTAATTGCTTCTTGTTGTAAAGTTGAAGTAATCAAGGGTTTTTTAGGTTTTTGAAACATGTCGGTTTGTTTTATTTTTTTCACTATAAAAGGTTTTTTTGTTATTTTTTCAATAATACCTAAAGCTTCTAAAGCTTTAATTTTTTTATTTTTAGGATTTTGATATTCAGCTTGAAAACATGGAAAAAAAGCAGTAATAAGGTGATATTCTTCCGGAACAAAAGAATTGATTTCTTTTTCCAAATCAACAATTAACTTCAAAGTTACTGATTGAACTCTTCCTGCAGACTGCGATTTAATTCTCCTGACTATACGAGACAGCTTAAAACCAATAATGCGATCAAGCATCCTTCTAGTTTCTTGAGAAAAAACCAATAATTCATCAATCATACGAGGTTTTTGAAAAGCTTTTAGAACCACTTCTTTAGTGATTTCACGAAAAACAATTCTATTAGCAATTTGAGGTTTTAAATTTAGAACTTTGGATAAATGCCAAGCAATTGCTTCACCTTCTCTATCGGGATCAGTCGCTAAAAAAATTTCTTTATTTTTAGTTTTTTGAAGCAAAAAATCAACTAGACTTTTTTTCTCTTTTATAATTTCATATTTAGGGATGAAACCATTTTTAATGTCGATACCAAGCCTATCTTTTCCTGATAAAGATAAATCCCTAATGTGACCTTTAGAAGATAAAATTTCAACTTTATCATCAAAAAAACGACTTAAAGTTTTTATTTTAGCAGGAGACTCGACTATAATAACTTTGTTTTTCATTTTTGCATTCCTCGTAAAAATTTTTAGCTTAATTTGATTTGTTGTTGAAAAAAATCATCCAAAAAAGGTAAAATATCTAAATCAAAATTAATTTTTCCTAAACTACCTTCTCTTATTTCTTTTAAAATCATTTGATAAACTTTATTTTGATCAATTTGCTTATTTTTAGTATAAAAATTTCTTTTTTGCCCAATAAGTTCAACTAAATTAGTTTTTTTAAAATTGTTTTCATCTAAATCAACTAAATTAAATCTCTTTTTTAAATTGTTAAAATAATGTTTCTGTAAATAACCTAAGGAGTGTTGCCCTAATTGTTCTAAAGGCAAAACTGAATCTTTAAAACAACCAGCCAACGCCAAAGACAAACTAATTTTTTGATCATAAAAACTATGAGATAAAACTCCCGGAGTATCTAAAAATTTAATATTAGGTTTTAAGATCTTAATCCATTGAATTTTGATGGTAGTACCAGCTAAATTAGCTGTTTTTAAGACTTTTTTACCAGCAAAACTATTAATTAAAGTAGATTTACCGACATTTGGCATACCTACTATCATCATTTTAATATTAGGTTTATTCGAAATAAGTTTTTTTGGGGAATTAAAATGAGCTTTTTTCATTTTAATTATTTTAAGGGCTTGTTCATAAATAGAAAAATTTTGATTTTTTTCAATAGCATCAATTGCTAAGATTGATATTTCTTTTTGCAAATAATATTTAATAAAAGTAGCCGTTTTATGAGAATCAGTTAAAGAGTTTTTATTTAATAAAAACAAAAAAGGTTTTTGATGCTTTTTAATCAAAGACAAAACTTTAAAATTAACACTAGAAAAGGGTATTCTTGCATCTAGCATTATCAAAACTATATCAACTAAAAACAAATTATTTTTAATTTGGTCAAAAGTTTTTTTCATATGACCAGGAAACCAATTAAATATTTTCATTTAGTTATTTCCTGTTTCTTTAATTTAACTTCTATTTTGATGATTAAAAAATTAATTATTTGTGACATTTGAAATAGATTCCAAAACTTTTTGTAAATCTTGTTCAACATCAGCTTCAGTTTCAAAAATTTTTTTGCTATAAATTTTATAAAATTCTTCTCCGGTAATAGATATTAAAGAAACACCTATTTGAATAAAAATTAATTCTAAAGGTTTATCAAAAACAAGTTTTTTAATCCAATGAAAGGGATTAATCAAGTTTTTAATATTACTCAAAGTATTGGTAATTTTTTTAGTTTTCTGGAACTTTTGGACAATATTTTTTTTAATAATGGCTTCCCTAATAATAAAAATTCTTTTTAAAGTCATTTTGCGAAATATTCTTAAAATTTTATTTTTAAATATATTATCAATTCTTTGATTAATATAAAGTATTAAGATTAAACTTTCATCAATAGTTAATTCTAAATAAGGGTATTTAGATTTTGGGTAAAACTGTGTAACAATTTCCAAAGTCAACTCTTTAATTGATAAAAGCAAAAGATTACCAAAATTATCCTTATCTTTTTTTATTTTAGTTTTAAAATCTTTTTTTTTAGATTCAATTAATTCAATGATTGCTTTTTGATTAACATCGTTTTTTTCTGGTTTACTCTGATTAATGCTTTTTTTAATATTGCACAAAGAAAGCCAACAATAAACAAAAGCAAAAAAAACAAAACCACTAATAAAACCAACAAGATAACTAATAAAAAATTTTAAATATGAATTTATTAACCATTCAAATATTTCATTCACAATGCTTTATTTCCCTTATTTATTTTAATCAACAAATCAAAGTAAAATTTTTAAGAATAACTATTCTCATTATATAACAAAAAAGATGTTGAAAAAAATAAAAGTTAAAAACATAAGAACAAAAAGAAAATCCAAATAGCAAAAAAGGTATTTTGACAAAGTCAAAAAATTACTTACTATTATCTCTTGACAAATAAAGTCCAGTCTCTGTGTTGATGATGATCTTTTCACCTATATTAATAAAAAGAGGTACTTTAATCACTAATCCTGTTTCTAAAGTGGCATATTTTAAAGAATTAGTCTTAGTGTCTCCTTTTGCTCCTGGTTCTGTATAAATGACTTTTAAAGATATTTTATCAGGTAAACTAATTGTCAAAATTTCGTTATTGTCATAAAAGATAACTTCCACTAATAAACCCTCATAAAGGTATTGAAGTTCTTCTTTTAGTTGGTTTTTATTGATTTCTAACTGTTCATAAGTTTGAGTATTCATAAAAATATATTGTTCTTTTAAACAATAAAGAAACTGCATTTTTATTTTATTAATCAAAGCAGGCTCTAATTTAACACCAGCATTAAAAGTATGATCTATAACACTACCTGTTCTTAAATTTCTTAGTTTACTTCTTACAAAAGCAGCTCCTTTTCCGGGTTTAACATGTAAAAACTCCAAAATTTGATAAATTTGATTATTGAATTTAATTGTTTGACCTGTTTTAAAATCATTTGTGTTAATCATATTTTAACTCCTATTAATGAAATTATTTTTTTAAAAAATCACTGACTATCTGAGAAACTATTTTTTCTAAAGAAGACGATAAAGCATCTAAGACAATAGGTTGAAATTGGTTTTTAAACCAAGTTTTTTGCCTTTTAGCATATTGCATCGTTTTTTGGATAATTAAATTTTTAGCTTCTGTTAAATTATATCTTCCTTCTAAAAATGATTTGATTTCGCGGTAACCAATAATATTAAAATTAGCTTGAGGAAAATCAGTTTTAATATTTTTTACTTCTTCTATAAAACCTTGATTTAACATAGATTCTAACCTGAAAATAATCCTTTTTTTTAATACTTGTCGATCAATATCAAGATAAAAAATTAAAAATGAATATAAAGGTATATTTTTTTTAGTTTTTTGAGATCTCAAATGTCCTGAAATAATATCATGATAAGAACTAACAATGCGAAGGGGATTTTTAACATCTAAAACTATTTGAGGGTCTTTTTTTTTAATGGTAACAAGCATATTTTCTAAATCTTGTTTATTAAATTTTTGTTGAATCAAAGGCTTTGGGGTTAATTCGTAATCAAAAAGAGCTGCTTTTAAATATAATCCACTCCCTCCAACAAACAAAGAATTACTAATATCATTAATTTTTTGACGTGCATCTCTTTGGAAATGATAAATACTATAATTTTTTTCAGGAGAAAGAAAATCTAAAAGATGATGTTTAACTCCTTGCATCTCTTCTTTTTTAATTTTAGCAGTCCCAATATTATAGTGTTGATAAATTTGAGTAGAATCACAATTAATAATTTCGAAATTAAATTGTTTAGCTATTTTAATAGAAAGGTTTGTTTTTCCTGAAGCGGTAACCCCTGTAATAGCAATTATTTTTTTCATAACAATTCCTTTATGCAATCTTTAGTTTTACATAATCGTGATTTTTTTCAATTTTTGAAAAATTATTAATAGTAATTCTTTTAAAATAACAAATAAAAAGAGAATAAAAGAAAAATAAATATTTATGAATTATTACTCTTCTGATAAATTTATTTTTTCAATTTTTTGTTCTGGTTGCAAAGTTAATAAAACCCCATTTAATTGTCGTTTTCCTGTAGCATTGGGTTTTACAAAAACCTTGTTGCCTAAAAAAGACTCAATAATAGGATCTTTTTCTTTACCAATAACCCCATCTTTGGCCCCAGTCATCCCGGCATCAGAAATATAAAGTGTTTTGTGAGGAAAAAGACGATCATCGTTGGTTTGAACATGAGTGTGAGTTCCTACAATAGCATTAATCCGACCGTCAAAATAATGAGTAAGAGCTATTTTTTCACTAGTGGCTTCGGCATGAAAGTCTAAAAAAGAAAAATCATATTTAGATTTATTTTTTTCTAAAACATAATCAATTGTTTTAAAAGGGCAATAAATTTTAGGATTAAGAAAAACACGCCCTAAAGCATTCATAACTAAAATTTTTTTATTATTACACTCCACAATCTTATAACCTTGACCTATTTGTTGAAGGTCATTAATAGGACGGATAACATCAGAATCATCAATAAAATCTTTAATTTGTTGATTTTTCCAAATATGATTACCCATAGTAATTAAATTAACACCTATTTTTTGTAATTTTTGATAAACTTTATAACTTAAACCTTTTCCATTGTGAGCATTTTCTGCATTAGCAATAATAAAATTTGGTTGGTAAGTTTTTTTCAAAAAAACCATTTTTTCTGTAAAATAATCAATCCCTGGTTTACCATAAATATCTCCAATAAACATTATTTTCATAATAATTCCCCTAATTTGCTAGAATTTAGCTACCTCAATAACTCTTGTTTCTCTTATAACGGTAACTTTAATAAATCCATTGTAAATAATGTCTTTTTCTATTTTTTCTTTAATAATTCTTGCAATTGGAGACATAAAATAATCATTTATTGTGTCTGGTTTAACAATAACTCTAATTTCACGACCAGCTTGAATAGCATAAGAATGAGCTACCCCTTTAATGGAATTTGCAATGTTTTCTAATTTAGTTAATCTTTGAATATAATTTTCTATTGATTCTTTTCTGGCTCCAGGCCTTGCTGCGCTAAGAGTATCTGCAATAGCAACTAAAACACCAATTGTAGTTTGAGCTAATTGATCTTCATGGTGAGAAGCAATAGCGTCAATTACTTCTTTTTTTTCTTTATATTTATGAGCTAAAGCGATCCCAATTTCAACGTGACTACCTTCTGTTTCGTGGTCCAAAGCCTTTCCGATATCATGAAAAAGACCTGCTCTCCTTGCTAAAATTTCATTTTCACCAATTTCTGAAGCTAGTTTACCCGCTAAAAAAGCTACTTCCAAAGAATGTTTTAAAACATTTTGACTATAACTTAATCGAAAATGTAATTTTCCTAAAAGTTTAATTAAATCAGGATGAACTTCGCCAATTTTAGTAATAAAAACAGCTTCTTCACCTAATTCTTTAATAAAATTATCAACCTCTATAATTGATTGTTCTAAGGCTTTTTCAATATGAGAAGGATGAATTCTGCCATCTAAAACTAGCAATTCTAAAGTTTTTTTAGCAATTTCTCTTCTAATAGGGTTAAAACTACTTAAAACTACTGTCAAAGGGGAATCATCAATAATTAAATCTACTCCGGTTAAAATTTCTAAAGCTTTAATATTTCTGCCTTGACGACCGATAATGCGACCTTTCATTTCTTCATTAGGAATATCAATCACGCTAATGTTTTTTTCTCCTGTGGTATCAGCAGAATACTTTTGCATCGCTAAAATCAAAAGCATTTTAGCTTTTTTAGAAACTTCTAATTTAGCCTTTTCTTCTTCTTTTTTAATATATGCAAAAATTTCGTTAGCAGTTTTATTTCTAACTTCATCCATAATAATTTTTTGCGCTTCTTTTTGATTTAAAGAAGCTATTTGTTCTAATTTGATTTTTTGATTTTGCAAAATAATTTCTTGTTCTTTGATTTGCATTTCTATAATTTTTTTAGTATGATTAATTGTTTGTTGTTTTTCGTCTAAATATTGTTCTCTTCTGTTTAAATTTTCTGTTCTATTATTAAACAATTCCTCACGACGATTATTTTTTTCTTCTAAATTAACTATAATATTAGTTCTTTCATGTAAATCATGTTCCATTTTTTTTCTTAACGAAAATATTTCTATTTTGGCATTTCGAATCAATTCTTTTTCATATTTTTCCAATTTTTCTAATTTTTCTTTAACTTGTTTTTTAAATTTGTTTTGTTCTTGGTCTAGTTTTTTTCGATTAAAAAAAGAATAAAATAAATAACCTATTGAAATACCTAAAGAAAAAAAAACAACAGAAAGCAAAACCATGTTACTACAATCATTGCAGTCCACGCCCATTTTCTTTTATGCCTTTCTTTTTTATAATATTTTATAATAAAAAAAGCAATTATAGACAATAAAATTGTATGTAAAATGCTTTTTTTTATATCATTTCAAATAAACAAAGATAAAATTTCAAGATGGTTTTTAATAATTAATTTATATTTTTTTGAAAATCTTTTTTTCAAACAAAACTGAAATAGAAAAAGATTATAAACAAAGATTAATTATTTTAATTGAATAAAATAATAGAAAAATGCAATATTTTTATCTCAATAAATATTTTTTTGATGTAAAATAAAAAAACTGAAAAGCTAACCTTAAGAGATTAGCTTTCATAAGAAAAAAAATAATTATTAATATATTATACAAAAATTAGTTTCATAAATTTAATTTTTGGTTTTTTTGCCCTTAAATACAAAAGAAGTCAATTTACTAGGAAGTTCATTTAAATGCTTGTTTACCTGCTTTGAATCAATTATTTTTTCGGTTACATCACCTAATTTATTCAAAATTTTATTTTTAAGAACGTCTATGTTAGAATCAGAAACATGAGGTTCTGGTGTTATTGATGAAACAATTTCTTCAGTTTCATCGTTGGATGTTTCATCGACAAAAAAACCTTGATAATTAAAGAATAAAAAACTTAAAAAAATAACGATAGTAAAAAAAATTAAAATACTAATTATAAAAGTTCTATTATATTTTGAGTTCAATGTAAAAATTTCAAAAAATCCTTTAATTTTAAATTAAAAATACCATGAAAGATTTAAATACAATCATAAATGCTTTAATTTTTTTAAATTAAATATGTACTTAAACAAACAAAGGCAAAATACTAAATCTTTAAATATTTAGTATCCATAAATATTATATAATAAGCAAAAAAAATATTTGCAAAATAATTTTAATAAATACAATTTATAAAAAAATCAAAATAGCAAAGACCCATTTTTTTAAATTCAACCATTAAAAAAATATCAAAAAATTAATCTTTTTGGTTAGTTTGTAATCTTTTTTTACTTTCCTGTTTGCGAACTTCTAATAATTGTTCATAACGCTTTTGTAAAGTTCTTTCTTTTTTATCCAACTCTTCAATAACATTTAAAACTTTTTGTAAAGCTATTTTTAGGTCATTAAAAAATATTTTATCAAAATTTTTCATTGCCTGCAAAACATTATCAATACAAACAAACTTTTCTTCATTATTCTGAACACTTTCAAAAATTTGAAAATAATAATCAACTGAATTTAAAATAGCTAATAAAATAGAAGGACTTGTAATAATAACATTACGTTTAAAAGCATATGATATTGTTTCTTCATCCGCGTTAATTTGAGAAAAAACACTTTCAGACGGAATAAACATAATTACATAAGGAGCGTTATCTTCTTTGCTAACGTATTTTTGGGCTTCTTTAATTCTTTCTTTTACATGAGAAAAAAAACGTTTTTTTAATTCTGTTTGATTGTTGATATCGTTAATATATGCGAGAAAATCTGTTGTAGGAAATTTAGAATCAATTGGAATTTGAATAAACTTTCCATGTCCTTTGCACATAACATCGACTCTTAAACGTTGTCCATTGTTGGTTTGTTTCTTCATTAGAAATTGCTTTTCAAAAATTAATTTATCTTTCATTTGCGAGATGTTTTCCAAAATGCGTGTTAACAAAAATTCTCCTGCTTGACCCGATTTATCATTTTGACACAATAATTTATGAATATTTTGAACTTCTTGAAAACCACTGGCATTTTGTTCTCTTAAAACTTTTAATGAATTTTCAAGATTATTAATCAAATGTTGACGAGTGTCTTTGATTTCTTTAGTTAAACTATCTTTGCTTTGATGAGTTAAATTGTTTATTTTAAGATCTAACCTATCGATAACTCGTAATTCAGACTCTAAAAAAGATTGTTTTAAAAAATCTTGAATATTGTTTTCTAAAGGTTGGTTTTTTAAAAAGAGCTTACGTAAAACAAATACTATAACAATAATCACAATAATAAATATAGCTAAAAGAATTAAAATAAAAATTTGCAAATAAAATTCAGTCATGAATTTTAATAGTTCCTTTTTTTAATTAATTATTTTTAAAAAAATTGATTAAAAAAAAATAATAATTAAATAATCTTTGAAAAATAATTTTTAACGAATATAAAAATAAATTTTGTTAAATCATTAATAAAAAAACATATATGGCGTTTGAGAAGGGATTCGAACCCCCGACCGACAGCTTAGAAGGCTGTTGCTCTATCCTGCTGAGCTACTCAAACAAAGTATATATAACAATAAATTATATATAACAATAAATAACAATAAATATTGTAACATAAAATAAAAATTTTATGATTAATTTTTGAGAGGTATTTTTTAAAAATATTTACAATACAACAACAAACAAAAAAATAGAGTAAAAAAAGTTTCAAAAAAATTTATTTGCAATAAAAACTAAAAAAAAGTTTATAATAATAGTGTACCCTTTTTAGGTATATAAATAAAATAATTAAAAAAATCATAGTTTTAGTTAATATTTTATTTTAAAAGTTAGGTGATATATTTTACATATTTAAAAAAAGTTAGCTTTTTCAAACTTTATTGTTCAACAATGAAAGAATGAATTTGGTCAGGTCTTGAATGAAGCAGCCATAAGTTGTTTTATTGTGTGGATAATAAAGTTTGAAAAGGTTATTTTATCTAAAAAATAAAAATCATAATCAAAAAAATATATTATTATTAGAATATTTTAAACCTTAAATTTTGTTTTTTAGTTTTTTTCAAAAATTTTTGATAAATAAAAAAATCAAAAAAATATTATAAAAAATAAACCAAAAAAATTGGTCAAAATGGCAAATTATGTTTTTTGATTTTGCATTTAATAGTTTATTGTTTATAGCTAAAACAATAATTTGAAAAAATAATTAAGTTTGTAACTGATAAACAAATTATAAAAGAAGACATAGATATCAACTAGAAATCTAATAATTGATAAAAATAACCATCAAAAGAAATTAAGGTATTATATGAATTTATTATTTTTTTTAAAGAAGAAAAAACAGTTACAGTTATTAACTAATTTTTATCATTCTTTACAAGGGGAACCTTTTTTAATAGAAGAAGTTGTTTTGGATGGGGATTTAGTCAAAGTTGAATTTTATTATTTAGAACAAAGTAAGCATTACAGTACTTTGTTTCAGTCAAGACAATTTGCTATTTGGACAGCTGATCAAGGAAGTTATCGGCTTTTAATTGACAAAGACTATTATCAACATTTTGCACCTTTGTATCAAAAAGAAATAAATGTTTTTTGGCTAACATTCATGATACGAGTTTATCAAAAAGAAATAAGTTTAATTAACAGAATTAAATTTGTTTTTTTGTTTGTTTTACTCCCTACTTTATTATTAATTTTTTTAACAATTCAAAAATGGCAAAAATTAGAAAAAAAATGGTTTTTTGTCGTTCCTTTAGTTATTTTATTAACTGTTAGCTTTATCGTTAATTATTGGATTAAAAATCAACAAAAACAATTAATTTTTTTTAAAGATAAAGAGTTACAAAAAGCATTAGAAGAAATTAAAAAAAAATTAGGAGAATCTTTTTTTGCAGAACTCCTAGAAAAACAAAAAAATTATAAGCCTCCTTATGTGTCAATCAAAAATGAAGGAGATAATGACACAATATTTTAAAAATATTTAATACTTATTTTTATTTTTAAAATATGTTTAAAAAAATCCCATCATATCAAAAGAAAAAAAGAGGTTTAAAATGATTTATGATAGCATTGTTATCGGAGCAGGACATGCAGGAGTTGAAGCAGCTTTAATATTGGCTAAAAAACATCATACTTTATTAATTTCGGGTTCTTTAAAAGAAGTAGCCTCTTTACCTTGTAATCCTTCTATTGGAGGCCCTGCCAAAGGAGTAGTTGTCCGAGAAATAGATGCTTTAGGAGGGGTGATGGGCAAAGCAGCCGATTTATCGCAAATCCAAATGAAAATGCTTAACTTTTCTAAAGGTCCTGCTGTCAGAGCTTTAAGAGCTCAAATTGATAAACTACAATATCCCCAAATTATTTTAAAAATGTTACAATCCAGTCCTAATTTAACTTTATTAGAAGGTTTAGTTAATAATTTATTAATCAAAGGTAATCAAGTTCAAGGAGTTTGTCTGTTAGATGGTCAAAAAATTTATGGAAAAACCGTAATTATTACAACAGGAACTTATTTAGCAAGTCAAATTTTAATTGGAGAAACCAAAAAAGCAGCTGGTCCCAACGGCAAGCCAACCACTTATGGCATTAGTCAACAATTAAAAGAATTAGGTTTTGAAATAATTAGACTGAAAACAGGAACACCACCAAGAATAAAAAAATCAACAATTGATTATAGTCAAACTAAAATCCAATTAGGTGATAATCATTTACAAACATTTAGTTTTGATAGCGATATAAAAAATTTAAGACAACAAGAACCTTGTTATTTAACCCACACTAACGAAAAAACTCATCAAGTGATTCAAAAACATCTTCAAAAATCTGCTATGTATGGTGGTTATATTAAAGGAACAGGACCACGTTATTGTCCTTCAATTGAGGATAAAGTAATACGTTTTTGTGATAAAAATAGTCATCAAATTTTTATCGAACCCGAAAGTATATCTTTAGATGAAATGTATTTGCAAGGACTTTCAACTAGTATGACACAAGAAGTACAACATGAAATTTTAAAAACCATTCCTGGTTTACAAAACTCCCAAATTACTAAATATGCTTATGCTATTGAATACGATGCTTTTAATCCGAGCCAATTAAAACACAACCTAGAAACAAAAAAAATTATTAATCTTTTTTTTGCCGGACAAATGAATGGAACTAGCGGTTATGAAGAAGCAGCTTGCCAAGGATTAATGGCGGGAATTAATGCTTCTTTAAAATTAGAAAATAAACCAGCTTTTATTTTAAAAAGAAATGAAGCTTATATTGGAGTTTTAATTGATGATTTAATCACCAAAGGAACTAAAGAACCTTATCGTTTGTTAACCTCGCGAGCTGAATTTCGTTTATTATTAAGACATGATAATGCTGATTTGCGTTTAAAAGATTATAGTTATCATCTAGGTTTAATTGATGAGACCAATTATAAAAATTTTCAAAAGAAAAAAGATCAAATTAAATTAATTTTACGGTTTAGTCAAAATTGTGAAATTTTAGCTAATGAAACTAATTTAGCTTATTTAAAAAAATTAGATTCTGCACCTTTTGCTGGCAAAACAACATTATTACAATTGTTAAAACGTCCTGAATTGAACTATAAGGTTTTGCAACATTTTTCAAAAGAAAAAGCGGATCAAAAAGTCTATGAACAAGTAGAAATACAAATCAAATATGAAGGTTATATTGCAAAAGCTCAAAAAGAAGCAAAAAAACTATTAAGATTAGAGTGTAAAATAATACCTGAAAAAATTAATTATTTAGAGATTAAAAATTTATCAAAAGAAGCTAAAGAAAAATTAGCTTTTGTTAAACCAGAAACTTTAGGTCAAGCTTCGAGAATTTTAGGAGTTAATCAAGTGGATATTTCTATTTTGTTGATTTATTTGGAAAAAAAACATGCTTTATACTAATTTATTAGCAAACAAATTTAAACTTGATCAAAAGCAATTAAAACAGTTTTCTTTATACTATCAATTTTTAACCCAAGAAAATAAAAAATATAATCTTACTGCTTTAACATCTTTATCAGAAGTTTATGGTAAACATTTTTATGATTCTTTAATATTAAAAGAAATACTAGAATTTAAAAAAATTAAAAATCTTTGTGATGTTGGTTCAGGGGCTGGTTTTCCTAGTTTTCCTTTAAAAATCATCTATCCACATTTAAGGATTACAATTATAGAATCTTCTTTAAAAAAAATTATTTTTTTAAAACAATTAGCTCCATATTTATCTTTGGAAAATATCTTTTTTTTTCACCAAAGGGTCGAAAAACATACTTTAAGTTATGATTGTGTGGTAACTAGGGCTTTGGGAAAATTATCTCTTATTTTACCATGGTGTTTTCCTTTAATTAAAAAAAGGGGTTATTTTTTAGCCATGAAAGGCAAAAAATACGAAGAGGAGTTAAAAGATAGTCAATCTATTATTCAAAAATTAAAAATTGATTTAATTAAAACAAATACCCAAGAATTACCAAATCAATTAGGAACTCGTGTTAATTTATTATTTCAAACTAGTTAAAAAAAACAATAATTAAGATCAACTTTTGAGTTGGTCTTTTTTTTATTAAAAAATTAATTTCAAAAACTAAAAAACTTACGAATAATTACTTATAATATTTTTTTACAAATTTAAGATTATTTAAGTATTTTAACTTATTTTGTTATTAAATCTCTTTTTTGAGTTTTTGCCGAAGTAACCACAATCATAAAAAACGCTATAAAGTTGAAATATTAAATATTTTTTCAAAAGCATCTTTTATCAATTAACTTCTTTTTTTATTTTTTTGCATAAAAAAAATACTAATAGCTTCTTGATTTTATATTTTTCATGGAGCAACCAAAAATCAAAAAAAATCCAATCTTTTGTCCTTTCTTGAAATTATAAAAATAAGACCACTAGAAATAGTGGTCTTATTTTCTTTCTTTGCCCATGATTCTTAAAAGAATGCTTACAATTCTTAAAAAAATACTAATTAAAGTAGCAGCGAAAGCTAAAGATACTTGCCATTCATATTTTTCAGGCATTCCTTGTGAAATCATGTGTTCAGTATAATCAAAATGAATAGCTAAATACATCGATAAAAAAACTAATACAGCTAAACTAAGAGGAATTGCAAAAAGACTATGATATAATATGTCTTCAAATTTGCTAGTTATGAAAATCATTAAAAAAAAACGAACTAAGTAAGAAAGAAACAAAGCAATTGAACAATATTGCATAATAGTTCTAAATCTATTAGTAACTTTTAAAACGCCTTTGTAATAAGTATGTGCCATTAAACAAAAAATAGCTATAGTTCCAAAAAGAGCTATAAAAATTATTTCGAATAAATTATTAAAGAAAAGATCAACACAATAGAAAAAAATTGCTATAATAAAACCTTCTAGAAAAGAAAAAAGACAAGCTAAAATATTGGTTGTTTGTGGCTTGGCCATTGCCATAAGATAAACCCCACTAGTCATCAAAAATAAACCCAGTAGCAAATAATACATATATTGTATTAATGCTTCAAAAATTTTGCTTGTTTTAAAAAAACTAAAAAAAACTACAGTAGTTAGAGTAGTAATTAATAAAAGAAAAATAGTTTTAAAAGCAATTCCTTTTCGTGTGGCTTGGTGTTTATAATCGGTTGTATCGGAAAAAGAAAGAAAATTATTATGAATTTTTTCAAACGAACGATTAACTTTAATAATGTTATTATTATTTGATTTCATTGAAAACCACCTTTTTTACATTAATTTAATATTTTTAATACTTATTTTAGTTAAAAAATTTTGATTAATGATAAATAAGTACATTTATATATTACCTTTTTTTGCGTTTAATTGCAACTAATTTATTTTTTTATTTTCAAAAATTTGGATTTAAAAAAAAAGAAAAACCCTTAAAAAAGGGCTTTATTTAAATAATTGAACAAATATATAGAAATAATCAAAAAATTATTTTAAAATTTTAGAAACTGATCCGGCACCAACTGTTTTACCACCTTCACGAATAGAGAACTTAGTTCCTTCTTCGATTGCGATAGGACTGTTTAAAGTGACAGTTAATTCGGTGTTATCTCCTGGCATAACCATTTTAACATCACCTTGTAATTCAACAACACCTGTAATATCGGTGGTGCGGAAATAAAATTGAGGACGGTATTGTGAAAAAAAGGCAGTATGACGCCCTCCTTCTTCTTTGGTTAAAACATAAACTTGAGCTACAAATTGAAAATGAGGTTTCACAGAATCTGGCTTTGCTAATACTTGACCACGTTGAACGTCTTCGCGGTTAATTCCACGCAATAAAGCTCCAATATTATCACCTGCTTGAGCAAAATCTAAGTCTTTTTTAAACATTTCCACCGCTGTTACAATTGTTTTTCTAGTATCTTTAAGACCTATAATCTCTACTTCATCACCAGATTTCACTCGCCCTCTTTCAACCCTACCAGTAACCACTGTTCCTCTACCGGTAATAGTGAAAACATCTTCGACTGGCATTAAAAAAGGTTTGTCAATTTCACGCACTGGATCTTCAATATATGAATCCAAAGTTTTAATTAATTCATTAACTTGAGTGACATAATGTGCATCCCCTTCTAAAGCTTTTAAAGCAGATCCTCTAATAATAGGAATGTCATCACCTGGAAAATCATATTTAGATAGTAATTCACGAACTTCCATTTCAACTAATTCTAAAATTTCTTCATCAGGACAAAGATCGCATTTGTTTAAAAAAACAACAATTTTAGGAACCCCTACTTGTCGAGCTAACAAAATGTGTTCTCTAGTTTGAGGCATAACGCTATCTGCGCCAGAAACTACTAAAATAGCAGCATCCATTTGAGCGGCACCAGTAATCATGTTTTTAACATAATCAGCATGACCTGGACAATCAACGTGAGCATAATGTCTTTTTGAAGTTTCATATTCTACATGAGAAGTTTTAATGGTAATTCCACGTTCTCTTTCTTCAGGAGCATTATCAATTTGGTCATAAGCTTTACTTTTAGCCAATCCTTGAGTAGATAAAACTTGAGTTATGGCAGCTGTTAAAGTGGTTTTTCCGTGATCAACGTGTCCAATGGTTCCAACATTTAAATGAGGTTTATTTCTTATAAATTTTTCATTAGCCATTTTGCAAAAGGCCTCCTTTTTTATTTTGTTTAATGTTTTTAACAATTATTGCCATTTAAATTTTAACTTATTTTTTAAAATATAGCAACTATTTTATATTAAAAAATTCTGATTTTAATTTTTATAAATTAAGTACGTTTTTTAATAATTTCCTCAGTAATACTTTTTGGAGCTTTTTCATATTTTGCAAATTTCATCATAAAAGTAGCTCTTCCTTGTGTATTAGAACGCAAAATAGTAGCATAACCAAACATTGCAGAAAGAGGGACTAAAACTCTAATAGCAACTGCATTATCACGGGATTCTTGGTTTTCTAAACGCCCTCTCCTAGAAGTTAAATCCCCAATAACGCTACCGACATAATCATTAGGAGTGATTACTTCAACATCCATGATCGGTTCTAAAATAACTGGATTGGCTTTAGTTTTGGTTTCTTTTAAAGCGATGGAAGCAGCAATTTTAAAAGCCATTTCCGAAGAATCAACATCATGATAAGAACCATCAAATAAAGTAGCTTTGATGTCAATAATTTGATAACCTGCTAAAATACCGCCAGCAAGAGATTCTTGAATTCCTTTTTGAACTGCTGGAACGTATTCTCGAGGAACGACTCCACCAACAATTTTATTGACAAATTCAAAACCTTTACCAGGATTAGGTTCAAAACGAACCCAAACATGACCGTATTGACCGCGTCCACCAGATTGACGAATGAATTTTCCTTCGGTTTCAGTTTCTTGGGTAATAGTTTCGCGATAAGCTACTTGAGGTTCTGTTGTATTAGCTTGAACTTTAAATTCTCTTTTAAGACGCTCTATAATAATATCTAAATGAAGTTCACCCATTCCTGCAATAATAGTTTGTCCGGTTTCATGATTAGAAAAAACTTTAAAAGTAGGATCTTCCTCAGCTAATTTAGACAAAGCAATCCCCATTTTATCTTGATCAGCTTTAGTTTTTGGTTCTACTGCAATTTCAATAACTGGTTCCGGGAAATTCATTGATTCTAAAACAATGGTTTGTCCTTCAGCTGCTAGGGTATCTCCTGTTGTAGTACCTTTTAAACCAATAACCGCCAAAATATCGCCTGTATAAGCTTCTTTAATTTCTTCACGAGAATTAGCATGCATTTGAAGTAAACGTCCGAAACGTTCTTTAATTCCTTTAGTGGTGTTAAAAACATAAGAACCAGCTTTGATTATTCCTGCATAAATCCGGAAAAAAGTTAATTTACCAACATAAGGATCTGTCATCACTTTAAAAGCTAAAGCGGTAAAGGGTTCTTTATCTGAATTTAGCCGAGTTATTTTTTGATTTTGATCATCGAATCCTACAATTGGTACCACATCACAAGGAGCTGGTAGATAATCAACTACAGCATCAAGCATTTTAACAATACCTTTATTTTTGAAAGACGAACCACACAAAACCGGAAAAAAAGAAGCTTGTAAAGTAGCTTTACGAATGGCTTTTTTTAAGATTTCAACTGTAATTGGTTTTTCTTCTAAATAAAGAATCATCAATTCCTCATCTAAATTAGATAAAGCTTCGATTAATTCGTTTCTTTTTGTTTCGGCAATTAATTTCAAATGAGAAGGAATTTCAATCTTTTTTCCTTTTTCTTCGGGAGAATTATCATATTCAAAAGCAATTAATTGAACTAAATCAATAATTCCAGTAAAATCATTTTCAGATCCAATCGGCCATTGAATAGGGTTTGCATGCACTC
Organism: Candidatus Phytoplasma solani; assembly: GCF_040126175.1. Taxonomy (NCBI): domain Bacteria; kingdom Bacillati; phylum Mycoplasmatota; class Mollicutes; order Acholeplasmatales; family Acholeplasmataceae; genus Candidatus Phytoplasma; species Candidatus Phytoplasma solani. Next base: position 266,596 of record NZ_CP155828.1, on the reverse strand, counting down.
CCAATTTTTGATTAAGTGTTTCGATGGCATAAGCAAAATTAGCACCTACTTTATCCATTTTATTAACAAAAATAATTCTTGGAACTTTATATTCGGTTGCTTGACGCCACACAGTTTCAGTTTGTGGTTCAACTCCCGCTTGAGCATCAATAACAGTTACTGCACCATCTAAAACCCTTAAAGAACGAGAGACTTCAACTGTAAAATCGACGTGACCAGGGGTATCAATAATATTAATACGGTGATCTTTCCAAAAAGCTGTTGTGGCAGCTGAAGTAATGGTGATTCCTCTTTCTTGCTCTTGTTCCATCCAATCCATTTGAGAAGCACCATCATGAGTTTCTCCAATTTTATGAATTTTACCAGTATGAAATAAAATCCTTTCAGTAGTGGTGGTTTTTCCTGCATCAATATGAGCAATAATACCAATATTGCGAGTTTTTTCTAAAGTAAATTGACGAACCATCTTTTATTCTCCTATAAATGTCAAACATCACCAACGATAATGAGCAAAAGCTTTGTTAGCTTCAGCTATACGATGCGTTTCTTCTCTTTTTTTAACCGATACTCCATGTCCTGAAGAAGCATCTACTATTTCTTTAGCAAGTTTTTCTTCTATGGTTTTTTCATTGCGTTGTTTAGTAAATTTAACAAGCCATCTTAAACCTAAAGATTGACGCCTTTCTGGATTAACTTCGGAAGGTATTTGACAATTTTGACCACCAACTCGACGAGTGCGCACTTCCAAAACAGGCATAATATTGTTTAATGCTTCGTGAAAAACCTCTAAAGGATCTCTTTGTGTTGTGCTTTTTACTTGCTTTAAAGCTTGATAAAAAATACTTTGAGCTTTTCCTTTTTTACCATCTTCCATAATAGTGTTGATTGTTTTTGTTACTAATTTTGAATTATAAATCGGATCGGGATTAACATCACGTTTTTTAATATGTCCTTTGCGAGACAAAATAATACACCCACTTTCTTTTATTTTTATAGTAATTATTTTTTAAATTTAAATTTATTTTTTAACTTTCGGTCTTTTAGAACCATATTTAGAACGCCCTTGTTGGCGATTAGCAACCCCTGTAGCATCTAAAGTGCCACGAACGATATGATAACGTACTCCTGGAAGATCTTTGACTTTTCCACCGCGAACTAAAACTGAACTGTGTTCTTGCAAAGAATGACCTACACCAGGAATATAAGCAGTTACTTCAGAACCGTTACTTAAACGAACTCTTGCAAATTTACGCAAAGCCGAGTTAGGTTTTTTAGGAGTCATAGTAGTAACACGAAGACAAACTCCCATTTTTTGAGGAGAACTATAATTTTGAACTTTTTTTTGTAAAACATTAAAACCATAACTTAAAGCTGGAGCTTTAGTTTTAGGAGTTTTACTAATTCTTCTTTTTTTAATTAACTGAGAAACAGTAGGCATTGGTTTTTCCTTTCTTAATTTGTTTTATTTAATCTTTATTTTCATTTTTAGCAAGTGTAACTTTAGGATATTCAAATTCAACAGTTTCTAAAATACCTGTGCCAGCTGGAATTAAACCACCAATAATTACGTTTTCTTTTAAACCATATAAATGATCAACTTTTCCTTTAATAGCGGCATCAATTAAAATTTTGGTAGTTTCCTGAAAAGATGCAGCAGAAAGTAAAGAATCACTTCTTAAAGAAGAACGGGTAATTCCTAAAATAATCGGTCGCCCGATAGCTAAATGTTTTTTTTCTTGTAACATTTCTAGATTAGCTTTTTTAAAACTGTTGATAGGAATTTCAGTGCCTGGTAAAAGTTGTGTTTCTCCTTCGTTAATGATTAAAATTTGTTTAAACATTTGATGAATAATAATTTCGATATGTTTATCACTAATAAAAACATTTTGGGCACAATAAACTTTTTGTACTTCTGCTAAAATATATTTTTGTGTTGCAATGGTTCCTGCCACCCTTAAAAGTTCTTTTAAATCAATTGATCCAGAAGTCAGTTTTTGCCCTGGATAAACATCATTATTTTTGCCAACTAAAATGTCAACATTAGGTTCTAAGATATAACATTGTTCTTTCTTAGATTCGTTTTCTATGGCTATCACAATTTCTGGATGTTGGGAACGAATTTTATTGATTTTTTTAATTTTACCTTTAAATTCACTAATTAAAGCTTTTCCTTTTGGTTTTCTTACTTCAAATAACTCTTCTATCCTTGGAAGACCTTGAGTAATGTCTGATGCTGAAGCAACACCTCCAGTGTGGAAAGTTCTCATAGTTAGTTGAGTTCCTGGCTCTCCGATAGACTGAGCAGCAATAACACCAACAGCTTCGCCAATTTCTACTAGTTTGTTAGTAGCTAAATTAAAGCCATAATCTTTAGAACAAATACCGTATTCACAATTACAAGTTAAAACACTTCTGATCGGAACTTTTTTAATTTTAGCATCAACAATATCTTGCGCTTTTGCTTCTGTAATTAGTTCATTGCAAACCACAATAATATCATGGCTTTTAGGGTGACAAATGTCACGACTAGCAAAACGTCCTAAAATACGGTTTTTTAAAGAAACAATTTCTTTGCCATCGCTTATTATTGCTTCAACAATAAAGCTACGATCACTGCCGCAATCATCTTTAATAACTACAATATCTTGTGTAACATCGACTAAACGACGAGTTAAATAACCTGATTCAGCTGTTTTTAAAGCAGTATCTGTTGAACCTTTACGCGCTCCATGGGTAGAGATAAAAAATTCAGACATCTTCAAACCTTCTAGAAAAGAGGCTTTAACAGGGACTTCAATAATTTCTCCTTTGGGGTTATTCATTAACCCTCTCATTCCTGCTAATTGAGTAAAGTTAGAAACACTACCACGCGCTCCACTTTCGCTCATCATAAAAATATGATTATCTTGTTGAAATTCTTTCATTAAACCTTCTTGAATTTGATCACGAATAACTTTCCACTCGTTAATAACTAAACGACGACGTTCTACATCTGTCAAAAAACCTTGCTGATACCAGTTTTCAATTTGGATATTTCGATTTTCAACTTTTTCTAATAATTTATCTTTACCAGAATAAGTATTGATGTCAGCAAAAGAAACAGTAATTCCTGCAATAGTAGAGTATTTAAAACCTAAATTTTTAATGTGATCTAACATTTTAGAAGTTTCTGTGATTTTCATTTGTTTAAAAAAACAAGCAATAATCATTGATAAGAATTTTTTATTAAAAGGTTTAGGAGCAGGGAGTTTTTTCAAAAATGATTTTGGGTGATTTCCTGGATTTAAAAAATATTTATCAGGAGTTTTAACATATAAATTTAACTGAGTCGGTTCGTTAATGTAAGGAAAATTAGGGGGTAAAATATCGTTAAAAATTAATTTTCCTAAAGTAGTCATTAAATATTTTTCTTTTTGTTCTTCGGTAAAAGATAAATTAATTGATTGTGGTTTGATAAAAATTCTTGTATGAAGTTCAATTTCTTTATTTTGGTAAGCAATTTTAGCTTCGTTGATGTCAGTAAAAAAAGTTCCTTCGTTGCGGTGCTTTTGTTGATGTTCCGAATTTCTTTGAGAAGTGTTATAACCTTTTAAAATACGATCTTTTTTTTCTTCGATAGTTAAATAATAATTGCCTAAAACCATATCTTGTGAAGGAGTAACAACAGGTCTACCATTTTTAGGATCTAAAATATTATTGGAGACAAGCATTAACAAACGTGCCTCAGCTTGAGCTTCCAAAGAAAGAGGTACATAAACAGCCATTTGATCACCATCAAAATCAGCATTAAAAGCAGGAGTTACTAAAGGGTGTAGGCGAATAGCTTTTCCATCAATTAATTTTGGGTCAAAAGCTTGAATACCTAAGCGGTGAAGTGTTGGCGCGCGATTAAGAAGCACTGGATGTTCTTTGACTACCTCTTCTAAAGCATTCCAAACTTCTTCATTCATTTTTTCATAAATAGAATTCGCGTTTTTTTTGTCAATCCCTTTAGTTTCTTGTAATTTTTGAAGAATAAAGGGTTTAAATAAAATAATTGCCATTTCGCGAGGAATACCGCATTGATGCATTTTAAGATCAGGACCTACAATAATAACTGAACGACCAGAATAATCAACTCTTTTGCCTAAAAGATTTTGACGAAAACGACCTTGTTTACCACGAAGAATTTCAGATAAAGATTTAAGAGGATGGTTTTTTTCAACATTATTAACGTTTTTTTTGAAATTTTTATCATTATCAAATAAGCAATCGACTGCTTCTTGTAACATTCTTTTTTCATTTTTAATAATTAACCTTGGAGCTTTTTGCATCATTTGTTTTTTTAAACGATTATTACGGTTAAGAATGCGTCGATACAAGTCATTAACTTCGGTAGTAGCAAATCGACCACCATCTAAAGGAACCATTGGTCTTAATCCTGGTGGCAAAACAGAAATAACATCCATTACCATCCACTCAGGTTTATTATCAGATTGATAGAAAGACTCAATAATTTCTAACCTTTTAATCAAGTTTTCTCTTTTTTGTTTAGAAACTTCGGATAAATTTTTTCTAAGAAGTTTAATTGTTTTTTCTAAATCAAGGTTTTCCAACAATTTTCTCACTGCTTCAGCTCCTGTTAAAGCAACAAAACCATGGGGCCCAAAAAGAGTTAAATTTTGACTATATTGGCTTTCTGAAATAATTTCTTTTTCTTTGAAATCTGTTTTACCAGGATCAATTACAACATAAGAAATATAATAAACTATTTCTTCTAAATCTTTGGCTTTAATATTTAAAAGAATAGCTAAACGACTGGGAGAAGAATTAAGATACCAAGTATGTACAATTGGAGCTTGCAATTCAATATGTCCCATTCTTTCTCGCCTTACTTTTGTTTCAGTAAATTCAACTTCACATTTACTACAAAATTGACTTTTATTGCTGATTTGTTTTTTTGAACAAGCACATTGAAAATCAACTACTGGGCCAAATATTTTTTGACAAAACAATCCCCCAAATTCAGGTTTATAGGTACGATAATTAATAGTTTCGTAACTTGTAATTTCTCCATAAGACCATTGACGAATTTCTTCAGGAGAAGCTAAACGAATTTTAAAATAATCATAATCTCTACTGCCATATTCTTTATTAGATAAAATCAAAGTTTCTTTAGCAAAATGTTGATATAATTCAAAAAGTTCATTTAATTTTTGCCAAGAAATATGATCAGATTCAAAAGTTTGATGCAAGATTGATATTTCTGTTTTTAAAAGTTGTTCAAAATCATAAATACCTAAAAGAGCAAATTTTTCAATAATATCATTATTTAAATTTAAATTTTTTAAATCACGTGGTAAAGCAAATTGCTTCAAAATAGGCAAAACTTCTAAAAAAGTTTCTTGTAGCAAAAACCTTAGTTCTTCTAAAGAAAAAGTATTAAAATCTTCCAAATTATTGATTCCTGAAAGTTTTAATTTTTCCAAAGTTTGAGCAGAAAAATTTAGAGTTTCTATTGATCTAAATAATTGAGTATCACTCATCTTTTAATTATAACCTTCCTTTTTGTAATCAATTAAGGATTTATTAACTTCATTTTCTTTAGTATCTGTTTTGATAAGTTCCACATATAACCCTAAAGATTGTAATTCTTTAATAAAAACCCGAAAGCTTTCTGGAATGTTTGGCTTAGGTAAAGAATTTCCTTGGACAATAGCACTGTATGTTTTGTTTCTGCCAATAATATCATCACTTTTAACTGTTAGAATTTCTTGCAAAGTATGGGCTGCTCCATAAGCATAAAGAGCCCAAACTTCCATTTCACCAAATCTTTGTCCTCCATTTTGAACTTTTCCTCCCATAGGTTGTTGAGTCACCAAAGTGTAAGGACCAACATTACGAGCGTGCAATTTATCATCAACCATATGTGATAATTTAATCATATACATTACTCCCACAGAAATACGGCTATCATAAGGTTCACCTGTTCTTCCATCATATAAAACCTTTTTACCATCAAGTTCTAAATTAGCTTCTTGCATAATTTCTTTCAAGTCCAAAACATCAACTCCATCAAAAACAGGAGTAGCTACTTTGATGCCGAGTTGTTTAGCTGACATCCCTAAATGAATTTCTAAAATTTGACCAATATTCATCCTACTAGGAACACCTAAAGGATTTAACATAATGTCAATTGGAGTTCCATCTTCCATAAAAGGAAGATCTTCTTTAGGTAAAATACGAGAAATTACTCCTTTATTGCCATGACGACCAGCCATCTTATCGCCTTCACTAATTTTGCGTTTTTTGGCAATAAAGACACGAATATTTTCATTCACACCAGATGGCAAAATATCGCCATTTTTTCTAGAAAAATAGTGAACACTTTGAACAACGCCACCTTCTCCATAAGGTACTCTTAAAGAAGAGTCTTTATATTTGCGAGCTTTTTCACCAATAACTATTTGAATTAATTTTTCATAAGGTGTAGGTTCAACATTACCTTGAGGAGTAATTTTTCCTACTAAAATATCACCTTCTTTAACTTCTGAACCAGGAATAATAATTCCTCTTTCATCAAGGTTTTTAATGGCATCAGCCCCAACATTAGGAACTTCACGAGTTATTTCTTCTTGCCCACTACCTTTTTTTAATTCTCGAGTTTGAACTTCATATTTATCCATATGAATGGAAGTGTAAACATCATTTTTAACTAAATCTTCTGACATAATAATGGCATCTTCATAATTATATCCTTCCCAAGTCATAAAAGCAACTGTAACATTTCTGCCAAGAGCTAATTCTCCTTGATAAGTTGAAGGACCATCAACTAAAATATCGTTTTTTTGGATATACTCTCCTAAAACTACAATTGGTTTTTGCAAAATTAAAGTATCTTGATTAGATTTAGCAAAATTTGTTAAAACATATGTTGTTTGATAATCTTTTATTTGATAGTCGTACAAGGTTTTGGCTGTTTCGTAATTAAATTCTTTTTCGGGATCAAAAAGAGTTTTTTGACCTAAGACAATTTTTTGATTTGGTTTTTTAGTAATAATAATTTTTTGGCCATCAACATAAGTAACAAAGCCAGGTTCTGAAGCTATAATTAAAGAACCTGAGTCTTTAGCTGCACGGTATTCAATTCCTGTTCCGACAATAGGAGATTCAGAAATTAACAAAGGGACCGCTTGACGTTGCATATTGGCACCCATTAAAGCTCTAGAAGCGTCATTATGTTCTAAAAAAGGAATTGATGCAGTAGCTATAGAAACAATTTGTTTAGGGGAAATATCAGTATAAGTGATTTGTTCTCTTTTATAAATTCCTGTTTCTCCATTTTTTCTAGCGATTACCTTTTTATTTTTAAAAGTGTTGTCTAAATTTAACTCAAAACCAGCTGAAGCGATAATTTCTTCTTTTTCTTGATCAGCTGTTAAATATTCTATTTGATTAGAAATTTTCATTATTCCGTTTTCAACAAAAACTTTAAAAAAGGGGGTTTGGATAAAACCATAATTATCAACTTTAGCATAAGTAGAAAGTGAAGTAATAAGCCCAATAGAAGGACCTTCTGGAGTTTCAATGGGACATAACCTGCCATAATGAGAATTATGAACATCTCTTACTTCAACACCGGCACGATCACGGTTAATTCCACCAACACCTAAAGCAGAAACTCTTCTTTTTTGTGTTAACTCAGCTAAAGGGTTGATTTGATCCATAAATTGAGATAAACGAGAGTTGGCAAAAAAAGTTTTAATTACACTATTCAAAAAAGTAAAATTAACTAAATCTCCTGGACCCACTTCATTAAATTTATTAACAGATATCATATCTTTAATGTTTTTTTCAGCTCTAATTAAACCAATACGAAATTGATTTTTTAACAATTCGCCAATTAATCTCAAACGGCGATTGCCTAGATGATCAATATCATCAACACAACCAATATTTTCATAAAGGTTTAAATAATAACTAATACTTGCGATAATATCAGATAAAGTAATGTGTTTTTTAGTTTCTCTTTGATCGTTACCTATAATTTTAACTTTATGATATAAATTATCGTGTTCATCTTTAGAAAGATAAACTTCTAAAATTTCATTAAAAACACCTGTACGTTCTAATTCTTTTTGATAAATATCTTTGGAACCTAAAAAAAATTTAATTACTTTTTCATCCAATAATTGAATATTTTGTCTTAAATAGTTAATGACTTCTGGGGTTACTAAAGTATCTTTAACAAAGATAACTTCACCTGTACGAACATTTAAAATATTAGTCTTAATGTATAATTCTTTTTTTTGAAAATCTTTTTTATAAGTAAGAATTTCTTCATCTGTTTCGTTTTCTAAATTATGTTGAATATCAAATAACTCTTTAAGTAAAAAATGACGATTTTGCTTTAATATTTCGATTTTTTCTTTAGTTAAAAATTCATGTTTAGGGAAAATAACTTCTTTTGTTTCAGGATTAATGAAATCATGAACTAAATAAGTTTTTTCTGCTCTAGCAAGCGCATCAAGTTTTTTATTAAACTTATATCTACCAACTATCGCAAGATCATATTTTTTTTGATCAAAAAGTCTTGTACGAATAAAATCTCTTGCGGTATCAAATGGAACTTTTTCACCTTGACGAATTTTTGAATACAACTCTATCAAAGCATTGCCTGTATCCATATCTGATTCTTTTTCAAAAAAAGAATTAAGGATAGGATTTTGGCCAAAAACATTTTCAATAATTTCTCTATTATCAAAACCTAAGGCATAAATAAAATTTGATAAGGGTATTTTTTTAGAACGATCAAGTTTAACATACAAAATTTCTTTTGAACCTTCTTCATATTCAATCCAAGCACCACGAGCAGGAATAACTTGTCCAGAATACAAATTTCTATTAAGTTTAACATCAAAATTACTTGAATAATAAACACTAGCAGAGCGAACAATTTGAGAAACAACTACCCTTTCTTTGCCATTGATAATGAAAGTTCCAGTATCAGTCATTAAAGGTAGTTCTGTCAACAAAATATTACTTTGCTTAGTTTCTCCGGTTAAAACATTTTCCAACGTAGTTTTAACAAATAATTGAACTACATAACTAATATCTTTGGTTTTAGATTCTTCAATATTATATTTAGGTTCTGTAAAATAATAATCATCAAAATAAATTTTTAAATCACCGTTATAACTTTCAATAGGACAAAAATCCTGCAACAACTCTTTAATTCCGTGCTTTAAAAACCAATCAAAAGATTGATTTTGGATTTCAATTAAATTAGGTAAATCAACATCATAAATTATTTTTGAATAATTACGACGTTCTGCTTTTTTACCATATTTGACGTTTTTATAAGCCATCTTATACTCCTATAAATTATTTAGTTGTTAGTTTTATTGGCGAAATTTTTACTTTAAAATATATATTTGAAGTTTTCTTTGTATAAAATAAAAATTTACAAGACCAAAAAACCTGAGTTAACTCAGGTTTTTACATCTTTTGACAAGAAAATAATTTATTGAAGCTCAATAACAGCTCCAGCTTGTTCTAATTTGGCTTTTATATCTTCAGCTAACGCTTTAGAAACATTTTCTTTTACTTTTTGGTCAGGGACTTTAATGAATTTATCAGCATCAAGCAAGCCCAAACCTGTTATTTCGCGAATTACCTTAATAACAGGAAGTCTGTTTTTGCCAAAATTTTTCATAATAACTGTAAATTCTGTTTTTTCTTCTACTTCAGGCGAATTAGAGGAACCAGCAGCGGCAACCGCTAATGAATTTGGGTCAATGCCAAATTCTTCTTTTAAACCATCCAATAATTCTTTAATTTCTAATAAAGACATTTCTTTTAAAGCGGATACAAATAATTCTTTAGTTAATTTAGCCATTTTAAACTCCTTTGTTATAACCTTTTTATAATTTTTTTCTTGATTAATTGTTTCTTATTTCTATTTCTCTAACAATATCTTTAAACCAATTGCTAATTGTTGCAAAGGTGCTATCATTCCTACAGCTAAAAGCGTTAACATTTGTTCTTTAGAAGGTAAAGTAGCTAAGCTATTGATTTCTTGCAATGAAACAATGTTTTGTTCCACCACACCTGAAACAATTTTAATAGCTTTATTTTGCTTAGTAAAATTATAAATAACTTTGATTGGTTCTAATAATTCATGTTGACTAATGATTAAAGCTTTTATCCCTTTTAAAAAAACAACTAAATCGTGATATTGGGCATTTAGAGCAGCTCTTTGCATAATATTTTTAGGATAAACCTTAACTTCGCAATCCAGTTTTTTTAATTGACGACGAAGTTGCATAAAATCACTTACTGGTAAACTGGAATGTTCAAAAACAATAACTGTTTTAGCTTGACTTAGTTTTTCTTGCAAAAAAGAAACTGCTTCTATTTTTTTAGCTAACTGAGTTTTTATCATTGATCTATCCTTTCTTTAAAAATTAAATTTGTAATTATATTAATCAATATGGGATTTTTATGCAACGGTAATAGGATCAATTTTAATTCCTGGAGACATAGTAGTTGATATGGTGATATTTTTTATATAAGTGCCTTTAGCTGTTCGAGGTTTTATTCTAATTAATTGTAAATATAAAGCTTTGAGGTTATCTAGTAATTTATATTCCTCAAAAGAAGCTTTGCCAATGATTGCATGAATATTACCATTTTTATCAAGACGATACTCAATTTTACCATTTTTAATTTCATGAACAGCTTGACTAACATTATCAGTCACAGTACCAGTTTTAGGATTTGGCATCAACCCTTTCGGTCCTAAGATGCGCCCTAATTTACTTAACTTAGGCATCATTTCAGGAGTAGATACTAAAACATCAAAATCAAACCAATTTTTAGCAATTTTATCAATTAAATCCTCATCACCAACATAATCAGCTTGGGCTTCTTTTGCAGCTTTTGCTTGTTCTCCTTTAGCAAGAACCGCTAATTTTACAACTTTACCGGTTCCGTAAGGCAAATTAATAGCTCCTCTTAAATTTTGATCTGCTTTTTTAGGATCTAAGTTTAAGTTAAAAGCACATTGCACTGTAGCATCAAATTTAGTTACCTGAATTTGTTTGGCTAATTTAATCGCTTCCTGAAAAGGATATCTTTTTTTTATATCAAACATTTGACTAACTACTAAATATTTTTTACTTCGTTTCATCTTAGTAATTCCCCTTTCTTCCTTTAACAAAAACTAATTTTTTTCGCTAATTTAATCTTCAATTAAAATACCCATATTACGAGCAGTTCCTGCAATTATTTTACATGCCTGTTCGAGGGAATAAGCATTAAGATCTCTTAATTTTAAATTGGCGATTTCTTGAAGTTTTTCTCGACTAATAGTAGCAACTTTAGTTTGTTTAGTGTTTGCAGAACCAGCTTCAATTTTAGCTGCTTTTTTTAAAAGATCGCTTGCAGGAGGAGTTTTAGTAACAAAAGTAAAAGTTCTATCTTCATAAACAGAAATGACTACAGGAATAATAAAACCTGCTTGATCTTTGGTTGTCTCATTAAACTGAGAGCAAAAAGAAGGGATATTTACTTGAGCTTGTCCTAAAGCGGGTCCTACTGGAGGAGCCGGATTGGCTTTTCCTGCGGGGATTTGTAATTTCACTATTTTAACAACTTTTTTAGCCATAAAAACCTTTCCTTTATAAAAGAAAACTTATCAAATAATTGCGTGTTTTCTTTCTTTATTGTTAACATCTATTTTTTAATTAAAAATCTATGACAAAAAAAATAAGACAATCTATTTTAACATAAAATTTTAAATATTAGTAAAAAAATATTTCAAATTAAAATATTTCTTTAAAATCATTAAATGATATTTCCACTGGAGTCGATCTACCAAACAAATCAACTTCAACTATCATTTTTTCTCGATCGTTGTCTATAATTGATACTTGTCCTTGTTGGTAAACAAAAGAACCAGAAATAATTTCTATTTTTTTACCGATTAAATGATCATAATTGGGCTTATTCATAATTCCCATTTTAAATAAGACAGGATTGATTTCTTTTTCTGATAAAGGAACAGGTTTAGAACTCATCCCACTAGAACCTAAAAAACCAGTAATTCTTGGTGTATTTTTAACTACAAACCAAGAACGATCAGTAATAATCATCTCAATGAAAACATATCCTGGATATAATTTTCTTTCTTTAGCGGTTTTTTTTCCGTCTGCACGAGTTTCATAATAAATTTCTTTGGGAGATAAAACGTTAGAAACTAAATCACTAATTCCAATACTTTCAACCCTTCTTAGTAAATCTTGTTTAACAACGTTTTCATAACCTGAATAAGTTTGAGCAATATACCATTTAAGTTGAGGTGTGTCTGGTTGTAATTCTTGAGGTTTTTCTGTTTTTTTATTAATTTTTATTAATTTTTCTTTTTTCATTATTTACTAATAACTAATTTTTTTATTTCAAGTAATTTGTTTATAATATACCCAAAAAACCAAATAGATATAATTAAAAAGAAGGTAAAAAAAATTACTTGTAGTGTGTTAAAAAAAATTTGTTTAAAAGAGGGGAAACTAATTTGACTAATTTGCAAAAAAGCATCTTTAAAAAAACGAAAAGAACTTACAAAAAAAACAACAACAAAAAAAATTAATAGTACAACTCGTAAAATTAAATCAATGTCTGAGTTGCTTGTAAATAGCATCATTTTAGATTGAAATAATTCTCCGCAAATACCTAAAAACAAAATAGATATTAGAAGTAAAAAAACACTAAGGAAACTATAATGTTTGTGAATAATTCCTAATAACTGATTTGGTTTGTTTTCATTGACTACTTTAATTCCCATAAACCAAAAAAAACTCCTTTACTTAGTTTCTTGATGCAAAGTATGTTTATTACAATAAGAGCAATATTTTTTTAAAGTTAAACGTTGTAATTTGTTGTGATTTTTAGATTTAGTATGATAATTACGATTTAAACACAAAACACAAACTAAAATATTTTTTTTCAAAAAATAACTCCTCTAATAACAAAAAAATTAAAAAAAATTAATACATCTTTTTTTATTATATCATAAATTAATATTTTTTAAAAAAGTAAAAGATAAATAATGATTTTATTTCAAAAAAAAGACAAATTACCTTATAATCATTAACAGAAAGAAATGGTCAAAAATATTTTATTGAAAAAAACAGTCTTAAAACAAAAAAAATTCAAATCTTAGAAAAAAATAATTTTAATACGATAGTAAAGTAGCATACATCATTAAAGCGGCAGCTACACTAACATTTAAAGAATTGATCTTTCCTTTCATTGGTATTTTAACTAATAAATCACATTTTTGTTTTAACAAATAACGCATGCCGACACCTTCATTACCAACAACAATCGCTAAAGATTGATTAGTGGGGATTTGCTTCAAAGTTTGCGAAGCATTACCATCTGTACCAATAATTAAAATTTGTTGTTTTTGCAATTTTAAAATAGTTTGATGGAGGTTAGAAACTAAAAAAACTTTTACATATTCTAAAGCACCACAGGCAATTTTAGCTACTGTTGTATTCAAAGGAACTTGATGTTTTTTGCTCATAATCACCCCATCAAAAGAACAAGCCTCAACTGTTCTTAAAATAGCTCCTAAATTATGAGGATCATGAATAGCATCTAAAATTAAAAAGCGTTTAGTTTCTTCAAACGATAAAAAACTATCCAAATCATAAAAACGATAATCTTCTACTTTAGCTACTACTCCCTGATGATTTTTTTGATTTATCAAATCAAATAAAAATTTTTTATCAACTAAGCGATAAAAAAGATTAGATGCTTGCAAAAAAGAGATAAAAGCGGGGTCTTTTAAATTAGCATCAAGATATAATTGATGGATTTTTCTTTTAGCTTTGATAGCTTCTTTGATGGTGTTTTTTCCACAAATAAACATCTTAAAACTTCTTTTCTACTTTTTTAGAATCAAAAAAAGCCAACAATAAAGATAAAATAATAATAATTATTAATAATAAAATATATTGTAATAATTCATCACTTTTGAAGAAACCAAAAAAACAACAATAAGAACATAAAAAACAAAATAACATAAAAATAAATAAAAAAGTTTTAGCAAAGTTAAAGGGTTTGCAAGTCGTCCATAAAACTATAAATAAAACTAAAGTTGCTACCAAAATGAAATATTTAGAAATTTGTTGTAGTTTTTCAAGTGAAATTGAGGAGGAAAAGAAAAACTCTTTCGCAAAAACAAAACAGTAACTAAACACAACTAAAAAAGCATAAGGAAGGGCTTTTTTGAGGTTTTTCATCAAAAAATCACCCTTAATAATTTTATGATTTTTTTCAAAAGATAATAAAAGGGAAGGAATGCCAATTGCCCAATAATCCATAATGAATTGTAATGTTAAAGGATCGATCGGATAATAACAAGGTTTTTTCATAAAATTAAAAACAGTAACAACAAAAGCTAACAAAAAAGAAAGAATAGTTTTGGTGAAAAATAATACAGATATTTTATCAAGATTATTGATAATTTTTCTACCTTCAAAAACTACTTGTTTCATGGAAGCAAAATTTGAATCCATTAAAACTAAATTAGAAATGTTGCAAGTAGCTTGACTTCCTGATGCCATAGCAATCGAAAGATCAGCTTCCTTTAAAGCTAAAATATCATTAACACCATCTCCTGTCATAGCTACTTTTTGACCATTTTTTTTCAAGATTTTAATCAAAATTTGTTTTTGTTGTGGCGAAGTTCTGCCAAAAACATTATATTGCAAAGCTATTTTTTCTACTTCTAAATCAGTCATATGTTCTAAATTAATGGCTTTATCGGGATTAATAATACCTACTCTTTTAGCTATTTGCGAAACTGTTAAATGATTATCTCCCGAAATAACTTTGATAGCGACTCCATTTTTTTGAAAAAAATCAACCGTATTGGCTGCATCTTTTTTAATGTTGTCTTCAATTACAATTAAAGCCAAAGGAATACATTTAGTAATTTTTATTTGTTGACTAACATCAAATTGATTTTGTGAAATTAAATTATTAGAAGCTTGCGCTAATAAAAGGACACGATAGCCTTCTTTTGCTTGACTTTCAAAGTCTTTTTGAATGAGATCAAAATCATTTTGAAGAATAAATTCAGGAGCTCCTAAAAAAAAAGTACCTAAATGATCAAATTCGACAACGCTGTATTTGCGAACACTCGAAAAGGGGATCTTTTGTTTCATAGGATAAAAATTTTTTATTTTAGCAAACTGATTAATTAAAGCCTCATTAGTATGATTTGAAGCAGATTCAGCTTTTAAAAAAGAAGCCATAATTTTTTCAAAAGGAAAATTATTAGAATAATAAGGAATAACAGCTTTTACTTTCATAGTACCATCAGTAATAGTTCCTGTTTTATCTAAGCATAAAGTGTTGATTTGTGCAAGCATTTCAATCCCAAATAAATTTTGAGCATAAACTTTTTGTTTTGCTAAATTCACAAAACCAACAGCTAAAGTGATGTTTGTTAACAAAAAAAGTCCCAAAGGTAGCATAGATATCATCATCCCACATAATCCTAACAAAGCTTTATCTTTGTATTCGGGGGATTTTAAATCTGCTAAAATAATATCATCATAAGGAAAAAAGACAAAATAAGCTAAAATAAGAGAAAAAAGAGTTAAAAAAATAATAATAACTTTAATGAGTGAAAATAAACCTTTCATTAAAGGTGTTTGTGGCTGTTTATACTTTTTAGCTGCTTGAGAAATTTTTTCTATATACATATTAGAGCCAACTGCAACAATTTCAGCCAAACTTTGGCCTGAGATAATATAACTACCTGAATATAAAAAATCACCTTCTTTTTTAACTATCAATTTAGTTTCCCCAGTTAAAAGAGATTCGTTAACTTCCACAATACCAGTTTTAACTTGGGCATCAGCTGAAATTTGATCGCCTGCTTCTAAAACCAAAATATCACTTAAAACTAAATCAGTAATAGCAACAGTTTCTTTGTGACCATTTCTAATCACTTGAGAAGAAGTTCTTAACAGTAAAGATATTTTATCTAAAGTTTTTTTAGCTTTAATTTCTTGAAAAATACTAATTAACATATTAGTTAAAGATACTAACAAAAACAATAATTGTTCATATTTTTGGATAGAAATAACGATAACAACAACAATTAAAATCAACAAAGTTAAGGGGTTAAAAAAATTACTAAATAAAATATCCTTAAGACTTCTAGCGTTTTTAGAAACAATAACATTAACTTGACCTAAAGCTTTTTTTTTCTCTATTTCTTGATTGTTTAATCCTTTAATGATATCTGAATTATTTAAATTTTCATTCATGCCTCAACACCATATTTTTTATAAATTTCATGCAATATTTTGAATTAGTTAAAATTAAAAAAATTTATTTTTGTGATACAAGGGCAAAATCAATCCGTCCTCGTTCATTAACTTTAACACATTTTACTAAAACTTTATCACCTATTTTAACAATATCACTTATTTTTGTTACTTGAGAAAAATGAATTAAACCTTCAATTCCTGGACTAACTTGGGCAAAAGCTCCCAAAATTTTTCCAGATTTATCATTTAAAAAACGCGAAATATGAGCTTGATAACAATTATTAACTTCGATATCTTGAATTAAACTTTGAATAAAAGCAATGGTTTGTTTGACTATTTCTAAATCAGAATGCATTACAAAAATACGACCATCTTGTTCAATATCAATTTTAACTCTATCATGATTTTCAATAATTTGATTAATAATTTTACCACCAGCGCCGATAATATCGCGTATTTTTTCTGGTTTTATTTGGATCATTTCAACTTTTGGAGCATATTTTGACATTTCTTGACGTGGAGAAGCAATAATTTTATTCATATGTTCTAAAATATGAAGTCTTCCTTTTTTTGCTTGTAAAAAGGCCTTTTTTAAAATTTCTTGAGAAACTCCTTCAATTTTAAGATCCATTTGCAAAGATGTAATACCTTTAACACTACCTGCTATTTTTAAATCCATATCACCGATATGATCCTCTAAACCTTGAATATCACTCAAAATAACATATTCATGAGTTGTAGAGTCCATAAATAAACCCATAGCAATTCCTGAAACTGCTTTTTTTAAAGGAACACCAGCAGCCATTAAAGCCATGGAGGTAGCACAAACAGTTGCTTGCGAAGAAGAACCATTTGACTCTAAAATTTCAGAAACTACTCTAATAGCATAAGGAAAGTCGTTTTCTTCAGGCAAAAGAGGAAGAATAGCTTTTTCAGCTAAATTTCCATGACCAATTTCTCTTCTACTGGGAGCAATATAACGACCTACCGCACCGACTGCAAAAGGAGGGAAATTATAATGCAACATAAAGCGTTTGTTGTTTTCACCACTTAAACCGTCAATAATTTTACTTTCTGATAAAGTCCCTAAAGTAACTACAGCTAAACTCTGAGTTTGCCCCCTAGTAAATAAAGCAGAACCGTGCGTTCGCGGTAATAAATCAATATGAGAATCAAGATTTCTAATTTCTTCTAAATTTCTTTTATCAGGTCTTTTTTTAGTTTTGATAATATAATTTCTAATTTCTTGATTAGATAATTTTTGAAATAAACGTTCAATTATAAATAAATAATTTTTTTGTGCTTCTAGATCGAAAAAAGTAATTTGATCAACAGTTTTGAAAAAAGGTTTTTGCTGAGCTTTGGTAAGAATTTTTTCTTTTAAAAGTTGTAAATTATTTTTTTTTCCTTGAACAAAAAAGCTAATAATCGCTTCAATTATTTTTTCCTGATGTTGCTCATTAAATTCTTTTTCCAAAGCTATCAAAGCGAGATCATAATCAATTGGTTTTTTATCCTTACCAATTTTTTTTTGAACATCTTCTTGAAATAAACATAATTTTTGAATATATTTATGAGCAAAAGTAATTGCTTCTAAAAAAACTTCTTCTGAAACTTCAAAAGCATGAGCTTCGATCATAACAACATTTTTCTTTGTTCCCGACACCAACAAATGTAATGATAAATCATTTAATTGTTGTGAATTAGGATTAAGAATTAATTGATCTTTGATACGTCCAACATAAACACCTGCAACAGCTTCACAAAAAGGGATTTCAGAAATAAGTAGTGACAAAGAGCTACCAAGAATAGAAGCAAGTTCACTTTTAAAATCTGGATCAGAACTTAAAACTGTATTAATCACTTGAATTTCTTGTTTAAAATTTTCTGGAAATAAAGGTCTTAAAGAGCGATCAATCAAACGAGAAGCTAAAATTTCATGATCAGTTGAACGCCCTTCTCTTCTTAAAAAGCTGCCAGGAATTTTACCAGCAGCATAAAATTTTTCTTGATAAATAACAGTTAGAGGAAGAAAATCAAAGTGATTTTTCTTATTACTAAAAACGGTAGTCGTTAAAACTACTGTATCTTGAAAACGAATTAAAATAGAAGAATCAACGTTTCTTGCATAAGTACCTATTTCTACTTGAAAATAATTTTTTAAATCAGTGGTTTCAAAAATTTGCTTTAACACTTTTAATTCTCCTTTGATTAGGTTTTGTAATTTATATAATGTTTGATTTTTTTAGTCAAAAAATATATAAAAATAAAAAGCTAGTATTTGAATGGTTTTCAACAAACTAGCTTATTTTAAAGTTTTAATTATTTTTAATTTTAAATGATATTTATTGAAAAAATCAATTTAAAATTATGTTTGTAAAAAATGTGTGCTTCAAATATTTTGAAAATAAACACTAATTTAAAAAATAATTCCAAAATTAAATTAAAAAAATGGCGCCCACGCTAGGACTCGAACCTAGGACCCTCTGATTAACAGTCAGATGCTCTAACCAACTGAGCTACGTAGGCCTCATTAATGGTAGAGGATGAGGGACTCGAACCCCCGACATTCTGCTTGTAAGGCAGACGCTCTCCCAGCTGAGCTAATCCTCTTTTTTTATTCTTTTTTTTTATTAAAGCAAACCTTGGCACTCCCTATCTTCGTTCGTAAAAACTATTGTCAGTACTAAGGACTTAACTGCTGTGTTCGGGATGGAAACAGGTGTTGCCCCTTAGTTTTATGCACCAAGGATCTTTCAAAACTAGATAAACAGGTTAAAAAATCAAAGTCAATGGATCTATTAGTACTAGTCAGCTAAAAAGATCACTCTTCTTACACCCCTAGCCTATCAACCTGATCGTCTTTCAGGGATCTCATAGGGAAATCTCATCTTAAGGGAGGCTTCACACTTAGATGCTTTCAGTGTTTATCCCTTCTATACATAGCTACTCAGCTGTGGCTCTGGCGAACCAACTGAAACACCAGCGGTATATCCATCCCGGTCTTCTCATACTAGGGACAGTTCCTTTCAAATTTCCAACGCCCACGACGGATAGAGACCGAACTGTCTCACGACGTTCTGAACCCAGCTCGCGTTCCACTTTAATGGGCGAACAGCCCAACCCTTGGAACCTTCTTCAGCTCCAGGATGTGATGAGCCGACATCGAGGTGCCAAACCGCTTCGTCGCTGTGAACGCTTGGAAGCGATAAGCCTGTTATCCCCAGGGTAGCTTTTATCCGTTGAGTCACGGCCCTTCCATTCGGTACCGTAAGATCACTAAGTCCGACTTTCGTCCCTGCTCGACTTGTAAGTCTCGCAGTCAAGCTCCCTTATGCCTTTATGCTCTACAAATGATTTCCAACCATTTTGAGGGAACCTTCGAACGCCTCCGTTACTCTTTAGGAGGCGACCGCCCCAGTCAAACTGCCCACCAAACACTGTCCCTTGCAATCCACTTGCACAGGTTAGAAACTAAAAATAGCAAGGGTGGTATCCCAAGGGTGACTCCCAAAAAACTAACGTCTTTTGTTCACAGTCTCCCACCTATCCTGTACATCCTATTTTCAATTTCAATATTAAGTTGCAGTAAAGCTCCATGGGGTCTTTTCGTCCTGTCGCGGGTAACCGGCATTTTCACCGGTAATTTGATTTCACCGAGGCTCTTGTTGAGACAGCGCCCAAATCGTTATGCCTTTCGTGCGGGTCGGAATTTACCCGACAAGGAATTTCGCTACCTTAGGACCGTTATAGTTACGGCCGCCGTTTACTGGGACTTCAATTCAATGCTTCGTTACCTGACATCTCCTTTTAATCTTCCAGCACCGGGCAGGCATCAGCCCCTATACATCACCTTACGGTTTAGCAGAGACCTATGTTTTTGATAAACAGTCGCTTGGGCCTATTCTCTGCGGCTTTTAGTTTTAATAAAAGCTCTCCTTATCCCGAAGTTACGGAGTCATTTTGCCGAGTTCCTTAACAAGAGTTTGCTCGCGCGTCTTAGTATACTCTACCTTCCCACCTGTGTCGGTTTACGGTACGGGTAGTTAATCAATTAACCCTAGAAGCTTTTCTTGAAAGTATGACATCAATCACTTTACTTTTAAACCTCATCTTTGAATGAGAAAACGGATTTACCTATTTTCTCAGACTTAGTTTTTCTACCCTAATCCGATTAAGGGCGTGTTTAGCCTGCTTTGTCCCTCCATCAGTTGATTAACTAGTACAGGAATTTCAGCCTGTTTGCCATCGGCTACGGATTTCTCCCTCACCTTAGGACCCGACTAACCCAGGGAGGACGAACCTGGCCCTGGAAACCTTGGGTTTTTGACGGATAGGATTCTCACCTATCTTTTCGTTACTTACACCGGCATTCTCACTTCTGACCTCTCCACCACTGCTTCCGCTATGGCTTCACTGATGTCAGAACGCTTCCCCTACCATCAAATTAACTCGAAAGTTATTTCAATCCGTAGCTTCGGTATGATGTTTTAGCCCCGGTACATTTTCGGCGCAGAGTCATTCGACTAGTGAGCTATTACGCACTCTTTAAAGGATGGCTGCTTCTAAGCCAACCTCCTAGTTGTTTAAACGTCTTCACTTCCTTTGCCACTTAACATCAATTTTGGGACCTTAGCTGACGGTCTGGGCTCTTTCCCTTTTGACCATGGACCTTATCACCCACAGTCTGACTGCTGATTTTATTTGATAACATTCGGAGTTTAATTGAGTTCGGTACCCCGAGGTGGAGCCCTTACTCATTCAGTGCTCTACCTTCACCAAATAACCAAATCAACGCTAGCCCTAAAGCTATTTCGGGGAGAACCAGCTATCTCTGAGTTCGATTGGAATTTCACCCCTAGCCACAAGTCATCCAAACACTTTTCAACGTGTCCTGGTTCGGTCCTCCATTTAGTTTTACCTAAACTTCAACCTGCTCATGGCTAGCTCACTTCAGTTTCGGGTCTATGACATGCAACTTAACGCCCTATTAAGACTCGCTTTCACTACGGCTCCGTTCCTTCAAACTTAACCTTGCTCCATATCATAACTCGCCGGTTCATTCTGCAAAAGGCAAGCCATTACTCATTAACGAGCTTTGACTAATTGTAGGCACACAGTTTCAGGATCTATTTCACTCCCCTTTCGGGGTTCTTTTCACCTTTCCCTCACGGTACTAGTTCACTATCGGTCACTAAGTAGTATTTAGCCTTAGGAGATGGTCCTCCCATCTTCCAACAAGATTTCTCGTGTCTCGCCGTACTTATTGATACCCTAGGTCTTTGCTTACGTTTACGGGACTGTCACCTTCTTTGGTGCTTCTTTCCAAAAGCTTCTACTTGACAAAAACTTGGTAACTAGAAATGGTATCTGGCTTTTCCGGGTTCGCTCGTCACTACTACCAGAATCGTTATTACTTTCTTTTCCTGCAGTTACTTAGATATTTCAGTTCGCTGCGTTTCCTTCCTTTTTCAAGGATGATGCATCTTCAATGCAACGGGTTGCCCCATTCGGAAATCCACGGATCTCCACTTATTTACAGCTTCCCGTGGCGTATCGCCGTTAATTGCGTCCTTCATCAGCTCTTAGTGCCAAGGCATCCACTGTGCGCCCTTAGTTCCTTTGATTTTTTTAACCTTTATTGTTTATCTACTTTTCAAAGAGCTTTTTTAAGATATGACCTATTTTGGTGGGCCTAAATGGACTTGAACCACCGACCTCACGCTTATCAGGCGTGTGCTCTAACCAACTGAGCTATAGGCCCGAATCTTAAAAAAATGAAAAACTTTCTTAAGTCTCTCAAAACTGAAGATGATAACTTTAATCCTTAGAAAGGAGGTGATCCATCCCCACCTTCCGGTAGGGATACCTTGTTACGACTTAACCCCAATCATCAACCCTACCTTAGACGGCTCCCTCTTGATTGCTCAAGTTAGGCCACCGGCTTTGGGTATTGCCAACTTTCGTGGTTTGACGGGCGGTGTGTACAAACCCCGAGAACGTATTCACCGCGACATGCTGATTCGCGATTACTAGCGATTCCAACTTCATGAAGTCGAGTTGCAGACTTCAATCCGAACTGAGACTGCTTTTTTGAGATTCGCCAGAAGCTTACGCTTTAGCTACCCTTTGTAACAGCCATTGTATCACGTTTGTAGCCCAGGTCATAAGGGGCATGATGATTTGACGTCGTCCCCACCTTCCTCCAATTTATCACTGGCAGTCTTGCTAAAGTCCCCAACTTAATGATGGCAATTAACAACAAGGGTTGCGCTCGTTGCGGGACTTAACCCAACATCTCACGACACGAGCTGACGACAACCATGCACCACCTGTGCTTCTGATAACCTCCACTGTATTTCTACAACTTTGCAAAAGCATGTCAAGACCTGGTGAGGTTTTTCGGGTACCTTCGAATTAAACAACATGATCCACCGCTTGTGCGGAGTCCCGTCAATTCCTTTAAGTTTCATACTTGCGTACGTACTACTCAGGCGGAGTACTTAATGTGTTAACTTCAACACTGGTTTTACCCAACGTTTAGTACTCATCGTTTAGGGCGTGGACTACCAGGGTATCTAATCCTGTTTGCTCCCCACGCTTTCGTGCCTCAGCGTCAGTTAAGACCCAGCAAGCCGCCTTCGCTCCTGGTGTTCCTCCATATATTTACGCATTTTACCACTACACATGGAATTCCACTTGCCTCTATCCAACTCTAGCTAAACAGTTTTTATAGCATCACAACGTTAAGCATTGCACTTAGACCATAAACTTATTTAACCGCCTACGCACCCTTTACGCCCAATAATTCCGGATAACGCTTGCCCCCTATGTATTACCGCGGCTGCTGGCACATAGTTAGCCGGGGCTTATTCATTAGGTACCGTCATAATGGTTTTTCCACCATTTTTTCTTCCCTAATAAAAGAACTTTACGTACCGAAATACTTCATCGTTCACGCGGCATTGCTCGGTCAGAGTTTCCTCCATTGCCGAAAATTCCTTACTGCTGCCTCCCGTAGGAGTTTGGGCCGTGTCTCAGTCCCAATGTGGCCGTTTGACCTCTCAGCCCGGCTACACATCATCGTCTTGGTAGGCTTTTACCCCACCAACTAACTAATGTGACGCAAGCTCTTCCCTAAGCATACCTATTGCTAGGTCTTTTAAAAACAAGAAGATGCCTTCTTATCTCCTATCCAGTCTTAGCAGTCGTTTCCAACTGTTATTCTCGTCTTAGGGGCAGATTGCTTACGCGTTACTCACCCGTTCGCCACTAAAGTTTAATTGCTTAAACTTCCGTTCGACTTGCATGTATTAGGCATGCCGCCAGCGTTAATCCTGAGCCAGGATCAAACTCTTCGTTTTTTTGCTTTTCAATCAAACTAGTTAATTAAAAAGACTTTTAATTAAATTAAAATAATAATTTAAGCATCATCTTCAGTTTTCAAAGATTAAAAAAATTTTAATGGTGGAGGGAGGTGGATTCGAACCACCGTACCTTACGGAACAGTTTTACAGACTGCTGCGTTTAGCCACTTCGCTATCCCTCCAAAATTAAAAATATAATAAATACAATTTAGTTTACCTAAATTATTATAACATAGTCAAAGGTAAAAAAGCAATTTTTTTAAAAAAATAATAATATAATTGTATTTTATCTTCTAATAATAGGCAATCATAACTTTAATGCAAAAATTAATTACCTATTATTAAGACAAAAAAATTAGATAGATTTGTTTTTTAACAAAAGATACTTTTGTTCCGTTTTTTTTCTTGTAATTAAAGTTTGAAAAATGGTGTAAGTATTTCCTACAATCCAGTATAAAGACAATATCGGATTAGAACGAGAAAACAATACCATCATCACAATCATAACCCAACTCGTAATTTTCATTGTTTTTTCTGATTGTTTGGCTTTAGCTTTTTGTTCCAAAGTTAAATTATGTGTAGAAGTTTTTAAATAATCAGGTTTTTTAAAACTAATTTTATTTAAAATAAACATCGTGATTCCGACTAAAAAAGACAATAAAATAATAACTATTATACGATTAGGTTTTTCAGGATTTAAACTTATAAAACCTAAAAATAATTTTTCAGTTAAATTATTAGTCTCAAAAATGCCACCAGGAATGATAAAACGTGTTAAAGTTTGGTTAATGGCGATAAACAAAGGTAGTTGTAAAAAGGAAACTAAAAAACCCCAAAAACTAAAATTATTTTTACGATAAACTTTTAAAATTTCTAACTGCATTTTTTGAGCAGAAGTAGGATCTTTGTGCAAAGCGTATTTTTGTTTAACTTTTTCAATTTCGGGTTGAATTAAATTCATATTCATGCTAAAAGTGCTGGTTTTAGTATAAATAGGCCAAGTAAGAGTTCGGATCCAAATGGTGGTCAAAATAATACCTAATCCTAAATTTCCTAAAAAAATTCCAGCTCCAGTAGACCAAAAAGTTGAAAATATATATAGAAAAGAACTAATAGAAATAATCAAAACATTCCAAAAATAACCAAAAAAACTCCATTCAAGATATTTAGGCCATTGAATTGGTAAAGAATAATTAGTGACAAATATAGGTATTGAATTTGTTGATTCTAATTTAAATGTAAGTGTTAATTTCAATGATTCTTCAGAAGAAGTTTTTTTAAGTTTTTCTATTGCTTTATCTTTTTCTTCAAATTTTACTATTAAATTTGTAGAATCAAATTCTAAAGAATCTTGAAATTCTTCTTTATATTTTTTGTTTTCAATATATTCGATTTTAGTACCAGCAGGAACTGTCAACAAATTTTTGATAATTTCAACTTTTTTTTTTGTTAAAATTTCCCCTTCTAAACTTTGTAAGAGGCCATTAGCTTTTTTGAAACTAAAAGGAAGATGGATGATGGAGGAGAATGTTGGTGTTTTGTTTACAACTGGCTGTTTTTTATCAAACAAACCAAAAAAATATTTTTCTTTTTTTTTATCATCAAGCCATTTTTCATAACTTTGTTTTGTATCTACTTTGATTTCTTGATGTTTATTGTTAAGAGTATAAACAATAAATTGTTCTTCATCATTTTTATCAAGTTGAACTTGTGCAAGTTCATTAATCTTTATAGGTTTTGATGGCCAAAAAAACCACCAAGATACACCTACAAAAAGCAAAATAAAAAGGAATAAATTTTGTTTAAAAATACTATTTTTCATACCCATTTTTAATTAATCCCTTTATTTTTAGTTATTTGAAAGTAGTAAATGAATTTTAAAAGCGCATTTCACAAATAAATATTTTAATTGTTGAAAAGTTAAATTTTTAGCTTGCGGTTTGATCACAATTACAAAAAAGATTGTAGAATTAAGATTGCAAGCATAATTGCTAATAATTGACCTTAAACGTCTTTTAATTAAATTTCTTTGATGAGCTTTACCGTATTTTTTACCAACACTTAAAGCAAATTTAAAATGAGGGTTAGTGTTTTGTTGCAAATAATAAATCATAAAAGAGGAGTTTCCGTATCTTTTTTTCGAACGGAAAACAGCTGTAACTTCACTTTCTTTTTTAAGAATATATTTTCTTTTCATTTTCTTAATTTTCCTAAAATAGAAATTTTTTTGCACACCAAACAAAAAAATAATTTGTTAAAAAAAATTTAAGCTCTTGTAAAAGAAAAAGACTAAAAAATAGTTAAGTTGTTCTTTAATTGTAAAAAAAATTTATAATTAAAGAGCTAATTGAGCTCTACCTTTAGCTCTTCTACGAGTAATGACTTTACAACCTCCAGCAGTTGCCATTCTAGCTCTAAAACCATGAGTTCTTTTTCTTTTAATTTTGCTAGGTTGATATGTTCGTTTCATAAAAAAACCTCTTTTCTATTTAAACACACTTTCTTAATTATAACTTTTTTATAATTAAATATCAAGATTTAAAAATAAAAAGTTAAGATAAAATGTTTAAAAAATTATTTTGATAAAATATTTTGATAAAAAAATACAAACTAGAACAAATTAAAAATAAAACTAATTTTAATAAGCTTTAGCAAATAAAACAGTTTGAAAAGCTTTTTTGTAAGTGACAGGACAGTGCATAGTAATTAAAGGAGTATCTAAAATAATTCTTGCAGTTGCTCCTGTTTCTTCTTTGATTTGTGTTTCTGCTTCAACACCTGCAATACTCATCGCTATATAACCTCCTTTTTGAAGGTGTTTTTTAAACTCTTGATAAGTAGTTGCTTGTCTGCGATGAGATTCTAAATGTTTTTTTGCAATGTAATACATCTTATGATGAATGTTTGCTAATAATTTAGGTATTTCTTCTTTTAAATCTATTTTTTTAAGACTGTATTTAGAACCATTATATCTTTGAAAAATAGTTACTTCATCTTTGACTAAATCGCGAGCACCAATTTCAATTCTCAAAGGAACCCCTTTAAGTTCGTATTGATTGAATTTCCAACCAGAAGTTTTATCTTGTAAATCTAAATGAACGCGATAAGTTGTTTTTAAATCATCAAATATTTTTTTAGCTTCTAATTGAACCAATAAATTTTTCGGTTGCAAAGGGATAATAACAATTTGAATAGGGGCAATATAAGGGGGTAAAATTAAACCTTCATCATCACTATGAACCATAATTAAAGCACCAATAAGACGAGTTGAAACCCCCCAAGAAGTTTGATGAACATATTTATTTTGATAATCTTGATCTTGAAATTTAATTTTAAATGATTTAGCAAAATTAGTTCCTAAATAATGAGAGGTACCTGCTTGTAAAGATTGACCATCATACATTAAAGCTTCAATAGAATAAGTAGTTAAAGCTCCAGAAAATTTTTCATTTTCAGTTTTTTGACCGCAAACAAAAGGAAGAGCTAAAAGTTCCTTGCCTAATTTTTGATAAAGTTCAATAATAGATAAAGCTTGTTCAATAGCTTCTTTTTTTGTAGCATGGACGGTATGTCCTTCTTGCCATAAAAATTCTTTGCCACGCAAAAAAGGTTTAGTTGTTTTTTCCCAACGAACGACATTACACCATTGGTTATATAACTTAGGCAAATCTCGATAAGAGCTAATAATTTTAGCGTAATATTGAGAAAATAAAACTTCTGAAGTTGGACG
Source organism: Candidatus Phytoplasma solani (assembly GCF_040126175.1). Lineage (NCBI taxonomy): Bacteria > Bacillati > Mycoplasmatota > Mollicutes > Acholeplasmatales > Acholeplasmataceae > Candidatus Phytoplasma > Candidatus Phytoplasma solani. Next base: position 239,168 of record NZ_CP155828.1, on the reverse strand, counting down.
AATCACAAGTTTGTCAGATAATTCTTTTTGACCAACGGAAGTAATCATAGCTGCTTCTGGAGAAAAACCTTGAATGTGATCTTTTTCTTTTTGAAAAAGTTTTTTAGGAAAGACTAACGGAAAATAGACATTTTGATGCCCTATTTTTTGCAATTCACAATTAAGATATTTTTGAATATGTTCCCACAAAGAATAACCATAAGGAAGATAAATAATAAATCCTTTAATTTCTGAATATGCTATTAATTCAGCTTTTAAACAAATATCTGTATACCATTTACCAAAATCAGATAAACGTGGAGTAACTTTTGTCACTCGTTTGATTACTTTCATTTTTATATAACCTTTATATAGCTATTTCTTGAAGATAAAAAAATTTTGGGAAGATTTTTAGTTCTTACTATTATATCATTTTTTTTAAAAAAGGGGAATTGCCGTTAAATAAAAAAATAAATAATTAAAAAATTAAGTCAAACAATAATTTTATTGAAATATTTATTTTTTTAAAGAGTCAAAAAACTCTTTGATCAGGTTTATTGAAATTAATAAAGTTTAAAAAAAATAATTGAAAAATGAAATAAGGTCATTTAGAAATCAATTAAAAATTAAATAAAAGTGATTATGGCGGAGCAGAAGGGATTCGAACCCTTGCACCGATTTCTCGGACTACGTCCTTAGCAGGGACGCCTCTTATAGCCGCTTGAGTACTGCTCCTGATGAAATTGTTTTGCAACATTAACACTTTTTTAATCTTAAGAGAACTTAAAGTTAAAGGAATAAAACTTTTAAAAATAATAAAATGGAGGCCCTGAACGGATTTGAACCGATGATCAAGCTTTTGCAGAGCCATGCCTTACCACTTGGCTACAGGGCCGAAAAATAATGTTTTAAAAAACCATCAACAAAGGGGTTTCATTAAAGCTTCAATTTCTGTAATTTCTTTAGGTATTTTTTGAGATAAATTAATGGAGCCATCTTTAGTCACCAAAATATTATCTTCAATTCTAATGCCTAGATTAAATTGTTTTAAATAAAGACCTGGTTCAACAGTAATAACACTGTTTTCTCCAATAATATCAGAATGATTACACGCATCATGAAGATCTAAACCTAAGTGATGACTTAAACCATGATAACAATAATTATCAATATGGTCATCGTTTTTCCAAAGAGATAATTCTTTTAAACCTTCTGCTAAAATATTTTTGCCATAGTGATTTAATTGAGTGAAAGTGCGATGCGGCCTAACAAAAGCAATAATTTCTTTGTTGGCTTTTAAAACCAAATTATAAATTTGTTTTTGTAAAGGGTTAAAAACACCACTAATAGGATAACAGCGAGTAATATCAGAAGAATAATGATTATAATTAACCCCTGCATCAAATAGCAAAACTTCATTAGGCATTAACTGCGAACAATTACGAATATAATGTAAAATTAAAGCATTTTTTCCTGAAGCAGCAATAGTATCATAAGATTTTTTAGTTTGATTTTTTTCTAAAAAATAATGAAAGAAAGCGGCTATATCGTTTTCGTTAGTTAAAGGTCTTATTTTAGTTATTAGTTGATTTAAAGCTTTTTCATTGATTTCTAAAGCTTTTTTGATTTGATTTTGTTCATAAACACTTTTAGATTGACGCAAAGACAGTAAAAAAGGTGAACTATTTTCAATTTTTAAAAAAGGATACAAAGACAAAAGTTTTTGACAAAAAGTTAAAGCCTGACTCTTTTCTTGTGCGGAGGTATGATACTGACTTAATAAATCAAAATAAAAAATATCTATAGAAAAAACAAAAGAACTTCTTAAAGGGTTAATTATTTCTAATAAAAAAGAATTAAAAATGTTATTTTTTTTAATATTACTTTCTTTAATACAAGATATCTTTGAAGCTTCAGTAAAACTTAAAAAAACGCCATCCCACAAGACTTTTTGCGGATCACGATCATCTAAAAATAAAAAAGTTTGACAATCATAAGGAGTTTTTTTGATTAATAAAATAGAATTTGGCTGATTAATCCCTGTTAAATAATAAAAATTACGATTAACTTCGAAAGGAAAAAATTGATCAGTGCTTTTAACAATATTTTTACCAGAATAAAACAAAGCAACTGCATTTGGTTTCATTTTTTTAATCAAATTTTTTCTATTTTGCAAAAACATAAAAAGATTATCTCCCTATTGATGATTTGATATTAAAAAGATGAAAAATGATAAAAATATTTGAAAAAAGCAAATATTTTTAATAATAAAAACAAAAAATTATTTTTTTTCACGATGTAAAATATGTTTTCTAGAAAAAGGACAATATTTTTTTAATTCTAAACGATTGGAATTTTTTTTCTTGTTTTTATCAGTATGATAATTTTCTCTTTTACAATCAGTACAAACTAATTTTACTAAATCACGCATATTATTTTATCCTCCTTAACAATTAAAGTAACATATAATTATTATATCAAATTTTTATCCAAAATAAAAAATTATGGTTGCTTTTTTTTGTTTTTTGTGAATCATTCTTTTTTTAAACCATAAAAGAAAATATGTCATCAAAGAGATAAAAAGAAAAAGAAGCAAAAATAATTTAAAAACAATTCCATATCCCTTATACAAAAAACGATATCGTTTTTTTCCTAAACTTTCATATTCTTTCTTTTTATCTGGGCGAAAAGGAGAAAAAAAATAATAAGGGAATATCTTAAAAGGATCTCTTTCATTTGCTTCTTCTTGACTTTCGACAATTGGTTTATCTTTTTTAAATTTCTTATAATAAGAATTCATACTTAAACGACTATATAAACTAAAACAAAACATATAAACCAAAGCATGAAGCCAACCCATCCACATTCTTTTATAAGGGATAGCAAAAGTATTAACAAAAAAATAAAAATATAAATAAATTAAAGGAACAAAAGTATGTTGCAAATGTGAAATAATATAAGAAAGTTCCCATTTAAATGTTTTGAAATGTTGAAATTTATCAATAACAATGTGATAAATAATTCCTGTCGCCAAAATACTAATTAAACAAACAAAAACAAGATAAGGATACCAATCTTGATTACGTGCCTTTGTAAAAAACAAAACATAGACAATTAAAACAAATAAATTGCTTTGATAAGTAAAATAAAAAATCATTTTAATAAAAGTTTGATGCCCTGGATAATAACCATTTTTGCTATAATCTAAATATCCATTATCTTCAATAAATTCAGGAGGTTCATATTTATAATTAAAATAATTTCTTTCTCCTTCTGACACTTTTTTAAAATCATTAAAAAAAACAAGAATCATTAAAGAAATACAAATCATTAAAAAAAGGAAAACAATATCAGGGTTTTTAAAATAATTACGAAAAACTATTTTTTTGATTTTCTTTTTAATAGACATATAATTTCCTTTTTTTTAATAAAAAAAATATTCAAAAAATAATTACTTAATTAATTTTTTACTAAAACTAAGATTTTCTTTGTTGTTTAGACATTATTGGTTTAATCAGGTTTTGTTCTAAAGCTTGAGGGAAAGGATATTTTTCTTCTCGCAATCTCTTAAACAATAAATAAATAAATCCTCTTTCAAAATCAATACGGGTAATAACTGCTATTTCTTTTTCGTTTTCAACTCTTGCTCTTTGCCCAATTAAATAAGTTTTTGTAAAAGTTTTAACCATAGATAACCTACTTTCTTTAAAAACAAAAATTTGTCTACAAAACATATAAAAATCATATAAGAGAAAAAGAATATAACAATAAAAAAAACAAACTTTTTTTAGTTTGTTTTTTTATCGAAAAAATATTCAAAAATTAATGATTATTATTTTTAGGAAATAAAAACATCTTTGAAACTTTTGCTAAATTTAAAAACGGGAACTTTTTTAGCTGGAATATCAATAGAATTGCCAGTTCTTGGGTTTTTACCTTGACGAGCACTTCTTTGTTTAACTTCAAAAGTACCAAAGCCAGTTAAAGTCAGTTTTTCATCTTCTTCAAACAATTGAAGATTTTCAGAAATAACTTCAATAAAGCTACTCAAAAATCTATCAGCTTCTTTTTGACTAATATCATGTTTTTCTGCTAATTTTTTTAAAAAATCTAACTTGTTCATTTTGTTCATTCCTTTCTTTTAAATTACGTAATTATTATAACATCAAAAAAAAGATTTGCAAGCAAAAACAAATAATTATTTTATTTATTTTTGTATTTTTTTTAACAATCATTTGTAAAAGGTCGTTGCATTAACTCAACAAAAACAAGTTCAAAAGGCTTAAACTCATAAATTAATTGATAGGCTGCATGAACGAGTGGTAAATTAAGGTGATGTTTTAATTGCAATTGGTAAAAAGCAGTAAGACTTTGAAATCCCTCAATTACTTGAATAGAATCTTCAATAATTTGATGGTAAGTTTTTCCTGAAGCAATTTTTTGACCAGCATTAAAATTTCTTGAATATGAACTAAAAGCAGTAACAATTAAGTCACCTAAACCAGGAAGTCCTAAAACTGTTTCATAATTACCATGATAAAAAGCAACTAAACGAGACATTTCTGCAATACCACGACTCATTAAAGCGGCTTGAGAATTGATCCCGAAATCTTTAGCTACTAAAATACCGTTAATTAAAGCTAAAACGTTTTTAAAAGAACTACAAACTTCATTACCAATCAAATCAGAAGAAGTATAAATTTTGAAATAAGAGGAGTTAGAAAAAATTTTTTGGATTTCCATTGCAAAAGACAAATCAGAAGAAGCAGCAGTCAAAAGAGTTAATTTTCTTAAGATAACTTCTTCAGCATGAGACGGTCCCATCAAAGAAGCGTAATTTTTCAAAAGAATAACTGGAATAACTTGTTTAACAATTTGAGAAACCCGAAAAAAAGTTAATGGTTCAATCCCTTTAGAAACGTTAACAAAAGATTTAGGAGTTTTAACAAGCAAAGCAATTTGTTGTAAAACTTGTCGCATAACTTTTACAGGGACCGCTAAAACTAACAAATCAGAATGCAACAAAGCTTCTTGTAAATTGGAAACAACTTTAACATTTTTTAAAGGAAGGTTAAAAATAGGATGTTTGCCTCGATTGATAGTTTTAATGTAGTTTTCGTTAAGTTCATAAACTAAAACTTGATGATTGTTATCAGTCAAAACTTGAGCTAAAGTAGCACCCCAAGCACCACCGCCAATAATTGTAATATTCATAAGGTTAAAGAATCTTTCTTGAAGTTAATAAATAATGGATACTAAGGCTTGCACTGTTCCAAAACTTTAGAAAAAATTGAAATATCGAAAAAAAACAAAAATTAACTTTTAGGCAATTAAAAAAAGATTATTCTAATACTAAAAAAATTATAAAATTATTGAGTAAAATGATAAATGACTTTTTTTAATTATAATTAAATACTAGGTTTTTTAATGTTATAATAACTTAATAAAATAGAGGAAATATTATAATTTTGCTTTGATATTTTTAAGGGTTTGTCATTCTAATTCTTGAATAATTTTAATTTGCTATACTCCAAGATCAATTAATATATTTAGTTAATTTTTTTAACATTTAACTTGATATTAAATTTCTAAAAAAATCCAATAATAAAAATTAAAATAATAATATAACATTACCTTTTAAAAAAACAATCTAACAAAAATAAAAAAAATAATTTTTATTTTATTTATTATATAATTTTTAACTAAGGACAATTCAAAGACAATCAAAATCATAAAAGTTTTTAAAATAAGATATAAATTTAAATATACCATATGATGTTGTTTTTTTGAAGTATATTTGTTTTTTTAAAACTTATAATCTTTTACAAAAACAATTAAAATAATTTAGTCCAGTAATCACAATATAATGCAAAACATTTTAAAAAAAACAAAAAAATTTATTGACTCATTCATCTTGATCATAGAGTAAAAATAAAGTCTAACGATAATACTTTTTTTAAGTTAGTTACTTTCTAAATAAAAAAATTCAATACTTTTTTTATGATTCATATATTTATTTTTTTGAAATATAAAAAAAATATTTAAAACCAATTATAATATATATATATATATATCAATAGTGTTATAACATAAAAAAATTCAAAGTTACACAAAAATATAAGCTGATAAAAATCAAAAATATTAAACATTAAGATAACATAAAAAACTATCAAAAAGTTAAGAAAGGTATTGTTAATAGTTAAAAAGAGATAAAAATATATTAAGTTATTATGCAAAATATAAAATTTTATAAAAAATATTTTGCCCAAGCAAAGAAAAGAATAAAAAAAGAAATAGAATAGATGAAAAAAAACTTATTATTATTCATTTAAGCATAAAAAATTGCTAAAATCTAAAAAATAATCTTGGTAATAAAAAGTCACAATCAAATTTAATATTATTAATAACTTTTATAATTTTAATAAAAAGTTTAAAAAAACATAGTCACTGCAACATTTTAACTTTTTTTAATGCAAAAAATTAAAAGATAAAAAATAACAATAACCTTTAATTTTTATGTTATTGGAAAGTTTTAAAAAAAGAAAATTGGTCAATGTGCATAAGCCATGTTTTGTTCTTGTTAAAAACAAGTGTGATCATTTATCTTCTACTCAAAAAGTAGTGTAAATCTAACTTCATTTTTGTTGACTTACATGCCCCTACCATTTTTTTTGGGTTGTTAGCTTGAGGGGTTTATCGCGTTTCACCTAATTATTTCTAATTAGCTCGTCTCTGTGACACTTTCAGTTTTCATTTCATAAATTTAAACAAGATAAATCCTTAGAAATCAAAAACGCCGTTGCTTTCTTTTTAAAGCACTCTAAGTTATTTATTCCTTAGACACAAACACTACATGCAATCGCAGCATGTGCTAACATGGACTTTCCTAAGCTTAAAAAAATAATTAAATTTTTTCAAACCTCGATCACCTTCCATTGACCTATTTTATTTTATCAAATAATTATTATTTAATATATTTAAAAAAACTTTTTTAATTAAATTTTAGTAGCTATCCATTAATTTCTTATTGTTGTTAAATTAAATAATTAAAATTACCAAATCAAAAAAAACTAAAAAACAAATCAAAACCTTAGCAAATTATTCTTTCTAAGCGATATCAAATATTTTTATTGAATTACTATATTTTTTTAGAAGATATTTTTAATAAATATTGTTAATTTAACAATTAGAAAATTTTTTTAAATCGAAAGTTATGTTTGTTTAAACCACAAAAATAGATTTACTTAGAAAAAACAAAGTTTTAAAAATTTTAATATTTTGTCTTTAATGTTTTTTTAAAATTTTTTGTTTTTGAGTAGTTGTATATTTTTCCGGTTTCTTATAATAAATAATTTTTTTTTAAAACATTATTTTTGTTGATAATTTTTCTCACTAAAGGATTTAATACATAACTATTGTATTTTTGGTTAAAAATAACTTTTTTTATAAAAATAATATTTAAATTTAATAAATTTTTAGTAATATTAGCATCTTTTGTTAAAAAAAAGGGTTTTTCTTTTTCTTTGACAAAACTTTTTAAAATTTCTTTTTCTAACTCTCCACAAACTATTAAATAATTTTTAATTTTAGTTTTAACGTTTTTTTGATAAAAATAATTCATTATTAAAAAAATAATGCTAGTTAAAATAATAATTAAATATGGTAGTAGTGGTGTCATTTTTTTTATTTAACTTGTTTCATGCTATTGATGATTTGGCGAATTTGTTTTTCAGAAGGAGTGCGCCCCATTTGACGAAACATTTCTTTAATTTGTCTTTCATTAATGGGAGGATTTTTTTGTAAATAGTTTTTAAACCAACGAAACATGAAAAAAGCTCCTAAAGCACCACCTATTAAAAGTCCTAAAATAAAAAGTCCTAAAGACGACCAAGTAGACATTTTTCTTACTCCTTTTTTTATTTTTAATTTTTTTTCATTAAAATTACAGATTTTTTTGATAAAATTGTAGCTTCTTGTTGCCATAATTTTTTTCTTTAGTTAAAACAAATTCTTTGATTTTATAAGGTAAATAAGTTTTGCGGTGTAATTCGCAAATAATTACACTTTTTTGATGGGTTACTTTCCCTAAGTTTTCCAAAACGGGTAAATATAAGTTTTTAAAATAAGGAGGATCTAGAATAACAAAATCAAAGATGAAATTAAGTTTTTGAAATTTTTTTAAAGCAAATAGATAATGAGAATAATAAATAACACTCTGACCTAAATTAAGTTTTAATTTTTGTTGATTGTCTTTTAATGTTTGAAAAGCCCTGAAAGAGGAATCAACGAAAAAAACTTGTTTAGCGTTCCTGCTTAAAGCTTCAAAACCATAAGAACCATTGCCAGCGAATAAATCCAAAATTTTTGTGTTTTCTATTGAATTACCTAAAACATTAAAAAGAGCTTCTTTAACTAAGTTGCTAGTGGCTTTAGTTTTGAATGATGGTACTAATTTGATTTTATGACCTTTATATTTTCCGCTAATGATGTTAGTAGTTTTTGTCATAATATCTTTCTTTTTTTGATGTCTTTTTCTAAAAATGCAAGCATTAATTGATAATTATATGGAAGGGGATGCTTTTTTTTTTGGAAATAATCAAAATTATTTTTTAAAATTTCGTATACAGCTTGATGGATATTAAGATAAGCTAATTTTTCAAAATATGATCTTTGAGGATAATTTCTTTTAGGTTCAATTTTATCACTTAAAAAAACAATTTTATCACAATAATTCATTTTAAAATCACCCCAAACATGTTTTTTAATAGCATTTAAAATAATTTTATTATTGATGTCTAATTCTTTTTTTAAAAAATTAGCTGCTGATAAAGCATGAAAAATAGCTGGTGTATTTTGATATTTGGTGATACTTATTGTAGTTAAATAAGGTTTTTGTTGTTCTAAAGTATCGTTTTTAGTGTAGTCATGAAACAAAGCAGCAATTTGAATGGGTAATAAAGGTTTACGGTAATGCCTTGCCATTTTGGTGGCAGTCCGGTAAACTCTTAAAGAGTGATTTAAACGCAATGGATCATTTTTTAATTTATTTTCCACAATGTGGCGAATTTTTGCTAATAACATCTTAATTTCTTTCAAAATCTTCAAATTTATTTTTCCATAATAGATAGTCTTCTTTTTTTAATTTTTTTAAAAATTTTTTTTCTCTATAAAAACGATTAAATTTAGTCCATAAACTTTCTTGCTTATAATTTAATGGTTTAACCAATAAAGAAGTAATTCCTATTTGATTAGCGCCGTTAACGTCTGTGTGCAGTTGATCTCCAATCATCAAAACTTTAGATGGTTCCAAATTAACTGCTTTTAAAGCTTTTTGAAAAGATATTATTGAAGGTTTTTTAATGAATAAATTTAAGTAAATAAAATTTAAATCTTGTTGTAAAACTTTTTGCAATCGTTTGTAAGAAGCATTTGAAAGGATAATTATTTTAAAAGAATGTGATATTTGAGTTAAAAGATTTTTAATATTTTCATCTAATTTATTTTTTTTACATTCAACTAAAGTATTATCTAAATCAAAAAATAAAGCTTTAATACCTTTTTTTTTAAAAAAATCAAAAGGTATTTTGTAAACAGAAGGATAATAGTATTGAGGTATATATTTTTTTTTATTCAACATTTAAAATTTTAACCTTGAAGGTTTTTCCAGTCTCACTAGTTACAAAAACAACATCTCCTATTTCACGACCTTTGATTTTTTTTCCTAAAGGAGATTCAACCGAAATTTTATTACTGAATGGATCTGATTCTAAGGTACTTACCAATTCAATTTCTTCTTTTGTCCCAAAATGGATCATTTCTAAAGATACTTTTTTGCCAATGCTTATTTCTTTATCTTGAGAAACTTTGACAACGCGAACATTTTTTAAAATATTTTGGATTTCTGTAATACGATATTCTATTAAAGCCTGTTCATTACGTGCAGCATCATAATCAGCATTTTCTGATAAATCTCCTTGCTCACGCGCTTCTTTTAAAGCTTCTAAGTTTTCTTTTCTTTTAACTTCTTTCAAAAAAAGTAATTCTTTTTTTAATTTTGATATTCCTGATTGGGTTAGTTCATAAATTGTGTTGTTCATAAAAAACCTTCTTTTTAATTTATCTTAAACAAGCAATCATGATTGCTTTGTATTATCTGTTATTTTATAAGAAATACTCAAACCATCGCCAATATTCTTAAAAATAGTTTTAAAATCTGGATTATTTTGCAAAAATATTATAAAATCGTGCATTCTTTTGAAAATTCCTTTTGGCTTACTGGCTTCTTGCTTATTTTGAAAACAATTTAAATGTATATTATCACAAATAATTAACCCTTCAGGACTAAGTAAGGAGCAATATTTTAAAAATATTTTTTTATATTGGGCTTTAGCGGCATCAATTAAAATCAAATCGTATTTTTTTAAGTGATTCATTGGATAAATTAAAGCTTCTGTCCAAATAACATTGATTTTAAAAGGTGTACATTTAAGAAAATTTTTAGCTAAATGATAATTGAGATAATCTCTTTCTAAAGTATCTATTTGAGTGTCTGTAAAACTCATGGCTAAAGCACTATAGCCAATGGCGGTTCCAATTTCTAAAATCTTTTGTATTTTATTTTGATTAATAATTTGGAGTAAAAAAGATAAACTATTGTTTTGAATTATGGGGATGTGATTATCTTGAGCGTATTTCTTTAATTTGTTTAAATATCTTTCTTTATTAAACATTACCAATCTCTTTAAAATCTAGATAATTTTGTAAAATAATAGTAGCCGCAATTGCATCTTTCATTTCTTTTATTTGAACTTTTGTTTTGTTGTTTTGTCTTAAAATTTTGAGTGATTGGACAGTGGTTAAACGTTCATCCCACAAAATAATTTCAATTTGAGGAAATTTGTTTTCAAGTAATTTTTTAAATTCAATACTGATTTTAGCTTTAATTCCTACAACATTATTCATGTGTTTGGGATATCCCAAAACAATTGTTTTAGTTTCATAACAAGCGATAATTTCTTTTAAAGGTTTAATTAATTGTTGATATTGGTGAATAGGAAAAATAATGGTTTTTAATTTTTGAGCAATAATTCCTGTTTCAGATAACGCAATTCCTAGAGTTTTTTCACCTAAATCAAATCCTAAGTAAGAATTACAATAATTTATATTAATAACAATAAAAAACTCCTTCCTCCAAATTACTTGTTTTAAGTAATTTTAAATTTTTCTTTTAAGATTTTGATTGTTTGATCCATGTTTTGAGTGGTTTTGGTGCCACCTTGTCCTAAAAAAGCATTTCCGCCACCTTGCCCTAAAGCTAATAAAGAAATCTCTTTCACTAATTTTCCTGCATGCCAAGTTTTACTTTTACACAAGAAAATAACTTTCGGAAGACTTAATTGACAAATAAATAAAACTTCTAGTTTAAAAGTATCAAAAATATTGTTCATAAAATACTTTAAAACTTCAACGTTTTTATCTCCTTCAACAATGATTAACATTTCTTTAGTGATAGTGTTAGGTAAAAATTTATTTTTTTCTTGGATCATTTCTTTTTGATGATATTTTAAGGAATTTTTTTCACAAAGAACTATTTGTTTTTGCAACTCTTTAAGATATTTCTGATAATTGATAATATCTTGATAACTTTGTTTTATTTTAGGGGTGGGAGGCAATTGAAAAACAAGTTTTTTTATTTGTGTTTTTTGTATCAAAAGTTTTTCTGTTGTCTGATAAGTTTTTAATTTATTAGCTAAAACTTTTTTTAAATTCGAACCACAAACTGCTTCAATGCGATAAATCCCCGAACTGATAGTTTCACAAGATAAGATGGCAAAACGTTCTAAATTTTTAGTTTGTAAAGCGTGAGTTCCGCCACATAAATTAACTATAAAATCATTTCCTATGCTTACCACTCTTACTTGTTCTTTATATTTAGCTTTAGGATTTTTTTTCAAAAGAACATTATAATTAATTTTTGCTTCTTCTATGGGGATATTTTTGATTTTAACAGATAAATTTTTTTCAATTAAATAATTAACTTCTTTTTCGATTTGAATTAATATTTCAGGTGTTATTTTTTCAAAATGATTAAAATCATAACGTAAAGAGTTAAAACCAACTAATGAACCTTGTTGTTCTAAGTGATTACCTAATTTGATACGTAAGACTTTTTCCAAAAGATGCGTTACTGTGTGGTGGTAAGAAATTTGCTCTCTTTTCTTTTGATTAATTTTAGCAAAAACTTCTTGCCCTTCGTAAAAAGATTCTGCAACTTGATGCAAATGTTGTCCATTTGGTAATTTAATAATATTTGTTACTTTTTTTTCTTCAATTGTTCCTTCATCAGCTATTTGGCCTCCCATAGGCGCATAAAAGGGAGTTTTTGACAAAACTATTCCTTTGTCAAAAACTTTAATGACTTTGGTTTGAATAGCAAAATTATTATAACCTACAAATTCGCTTTTTTCATGAAAATTTAAGAATTTTTCTTCTTGTTGATTCATCTTTGTTACAAATAATTGTTTTTGTTTAGATTTATTTTGGTGTTCTTTAAGTAAGACTTTAAATTGGTTATAATCAGTTGCAATATTATTATTTTTGGCATAATCTAGAATTAAATCTTCGGGAATGCCATAAGTATCATATAATTTAAAAAAATTTGCACCTGACAAAGCTTTTTTGTTGACATAATGAAAAAATTTAGCTTCTGCAGTTTTTAAAGTTTCTAAAAAAATATGCTCTTGTTTTAATATAACATCTGCGATATAATTTTGATTTTTAGTTAATTCAGGATAAAAATCTTTCATCATATCAACCGTTTGAGGAACTAATTGATACAAAAAGGGTTGATTTAAATTAATTTTTTTTCCCTGGTTAACTGATCTTCTTAAAAGTTTTTTTAAAACATAGCCTCTTTTTTCGTTGGTTAAAATGGCTCCGTCATTAATAGCAAAAACAAGCGTTTTTAAATGATCTGCAATTATTTTAAAACTTTTTTGACCTTGATAAGAAATTCGAGATAGTTTTCCTATTGTTTTAATTAAAGGAAAAAAAAGATCAGTTTCAAAATTATTTTTAGTTTTTTGCATGACAGCGGCTAAACGTTCTAAACCTGCTCCTGTATCAATATTTTTACTTGGAAGTTCTTGATATCTTTCAACAGTTATTTTGGGATCACAATTATATTGAGAAAAAACAATATTCCAAATTTCGATAAAACGATTATTTTCTAAATCTTCAATAATTAATTCTTTGTAACGAGTATCATATTTGTCCCCTTTATCGAAAAAAATTTCCGTACAAGGACCTGAAGGACCAGGACCAATTTGCCAAAAATTACTTTTTAAAGGAATAAGTCTATCTTTTGGTATTCCTAAGTCCAACCAATATTGATATGTATCTTTATCTTTGGGATAATAAGTGATGTATAGTTTGTCTAAAGGTAAGGAAAACCATTTAGAGGAAATTAATAATTCATAAGCATAATTAATGGCTTCTTTTTTAAAATAATCGCCAATTGAAAAATTTCCTAACATTTCAAAAAATGTATGATGACGTGAAGTTTCCCCTACATTTTTAATATCATTGGTACGAATACATTTTTGCACATTCACAATCCTTTTGCAAAGTGGCACTTCTCTTCCGTCAAAATATTTTTTCAAAGGAGTAATTCCAGCGTTAACCCATAATAAAGTAGGATCTTGATGGGGAATTAAAGAAAATGATTTCTCTATATGATGATCTTTGCCAGCAAAAAAATCAAGCCACATTTTTCTAATTGCAAAAGATTTCATGAACTTTTTCGCTCCTTTTTTATTTTTATTGTTTTTTTATTAATTTTTTTGTTTTTGGGTAATCTCATTTCTTTTTTTTGATAACAACCAGTAAAAAAATTGATATTCCCATCATAAGAAAAAAGTATTATTTGTGAAAATTAAAATAAATCATCAAACATTATTTTATCATTTTTTTTGCTTTTAATTTGTTGTAAAAAGAAAAGATGTTGATTTTTATTAGAAACTTTTGATAGAAAAATCATAATAAAAAATTAAAAAAGATTAAGGGTTAAGTGATATAATAAATTTAAAAAAAATATTCATCATAACAAATACAATAGGTCCTACGATTCTAGTTGCTATATTGGCTAAAGGAAGTAAATTCATTCTATGACTGATTGACATAATACCGATATTCCCCATGCTACCAACGCTATGAGAACAAAGACCCGCTGTTAACGATGCTTCCAAAGGATAAAAACCAAAACTTTTGGCTAATAGAAAAACAACAAAAACAACACTTAACAAAGAAATTAATACCATAATTAGAATTGTAACATCTGTGATACAACTTTGCAATTGTTCAAATTTAATAGAAATACCAAAACACACTAAAGCTGCAGGAGTAAAATTAATGATAATAAATTTGGATGATTGAATTATAGCTTTTTCTAAATGATAAGGAATAAAATCAAAAATCTTAATTATAACTAAAATTACAATTAAATAAACCATTAAATCCGTCGAAAAATTATAAATCATCAAAATTTTATTAATAATACTAGCTCCATTGTATAAAGCGAACATGATTAATAAACCATTGCAAATGTCTTGATATTGTTGTTTGGAGTCTAATGGACAAAAATATGATTTTTGTTTGTTATTGCCTTCTTTTGGAACTTTTGGAATATATTTGTTGGTTGTTATTTCTAATTTTTGGTTACCGCTATAAATTGTTTTATCAAACAAACTATAAAGAATCCCTCCCAGAAGGATAGCTAAAATACGTGTTAAAATCAAAGGAGCTACCAAAAAACTTCTTATTTGAGAACTAGTAATCTTTATTTTATCAAAGAATTTAGGAAAAATCTCTTCTGAAAAACGATTAACACCAAGATTGGTGCCACCACTTGTTAAAGGGTTACAAAAGTAAAAAATAGTATCTAAAAAACGTCCGCGAGAAATAAATCCTTTAGGTATTTGATACCTTAATAAAACACCTGCAATTCCAACTAATAAAAAATTACAAAATAAAGCAATTAAAGTTAAAGGAATAAATTTCCAAAAAGATTTTTTTAATAAAATTTTATCAATACTTAAAATGCTGCCAATAGTAGTTATAGTAACAAAAAATTGAGCAAAATTTATACCCAAATAATCTTTAATATCAGGTTTATTAAAAAAATCCTTCTCTATTTTTTGAGCTAATATTTCAGGAATAATGTCTTTATGGACTAAAAAAGAAGGAATAATAAGACAAAGTAAAAATCCACCTCCCAATTTATTCAAATAAAGAGTTTTATTTCCAATAAAATTTAGCCAAAAACCTAATACCATAGTTAAAAACAAAGGAGTTATTAAAGGATGCCACAAATTATTGATTTTACCTTGATTTTTAATATACCATATTTGTAAAATAGCAATTAGCAAAAAGAAACCAAATAAAGAGTGTTGCAAACTAAAAAACCTTTTAAATTTTGTTTTTATTTTATAATTAAAGTTTTTGAAATTATTATTTTTTACTTTCAAGTTGATTCAAAATCCTTTATTAAAATTTTTGTAATATAATTAAAAATACTAAATAAAACTAAACACTTTTTTAAAAACTAACCTTAAATATTGTTTTTTTATCTTAATTTTGTGCAGAGTTTGGGGTGCCTTTAAAATATCTTCATTGGAACATAAACGACAAATGATTTGATATATCATTATTTTATTAATATATATATATATTTGTGATTAAAAAACAACTCTTCTTTGATATTAAAAAAAGAGTTGTTTCAAATTAACAATTATCTTGAAAAAATGCTGATCCTTTGTTTTGTTGCTTTTCGCTTTTTAACAAAAAATTAGTGTTAATTTAATGTTTGGTTAATAAATTTATTCGAAAGCCAAATTTAAATATAACAACTAACAAAAGTAAAGCAATAATAATTTTAAAAATGCTACGAAAGCAAACAAAGATTAAACTGATTGTAGAAGCTATGATAATCATTTGATAATTATAATTTATATTGTTCCAAAAAGAAAAGAACAAGTCAAATGTTTTTTTAATAATTTTTTTTAAACCCTTAGCTATTTTATTAATGTGTTTATTTTAAGAATAAACACCAATATTAATTATAAGATATTTTTTTAACTTTTATTAATTTTTTTAATGTTTTAAATTTAAAAAAAATGAATTTAAAAAGTTTTAAAAAATATAACTACTACAAATAATTTTTTTAATTTTTATAAATTTTAGGTTAATCATCATAATTTTAAAATAAAAAAATAGACCATTTTGATAAATGGTCTTTTAAAAAGGGTTCAACTTAAACTTGATATTTTATATAGTAATCTTACTAACTGATTAACATAACTCATTTCGTTGTCATACCAAGACATTAATTTAATAAATCTTGGACTTTCTTTTAATATTTGTAAAGTATTTGCATCATACAAAGAGCCATAAGTAGTACCTACAATATCTGATGATACAATCGGATCTGTAATGTAAGCTAATGTTTCATTTGCGCTTTTTTTAAAGGTTTCATTAATAGTTTGTGCTGTTGCTTCTTGTTTTAATTCTACTGTTAAATCCACCAAAGAACCAGTAATAGTAGGGACTCTAATGGCTGTTCCATCTAACTTACCTTTTAATTCAGGAATAACTAAGCCAATAGCTTTAGCAGCACCAGTAGAACTTGGAACCATATTAAAAGCTGCTGCTCTACCACGTCGAGTCCAAATACCTTTAGGATGGTTTTGATCTATTAAACTTTGATCACTTGTATAACTGTGAACAGTAGTCATAAAAGCTTGTTTAATGCCAAAATGATCATTTAACACCTTAGCGATTGGCGCCAAACAATTAGTAGTGCATGATGCGCCACTTACAATAACATCATCCTTGTTTAAAATGTGATCATTAACATTATAAACAACTGTTTTAACATCTCCGGTTGCGGGGGCACTAATTAAAACTTTGAGAGCGCCAGCCGCTAAATGTAAGGAAGCTTTTTCTTTATCAGTAAAAAAACCTGTACATTCTAAAACAATGTCAACTTTTAATTCTTTCCAAGGTAAATCTTGTGGATTTCTTTCTTGAAAAACAGGAATTTTTTCTCCTTCAACTATTAAATGTTTGCCTTCAAAACGCACAGCATCAACTTTATAAGGTTTTTGCATGCTATCATATTTGAGTAAATAAGAAACAGTTTCTAAAGATGATAAATCATTAATTGCTACTACTTGAAATTTAGGATCTCCAAAAATAAGACGAAAAGCTAATTTGCCGATACGACCAAAACCATTAATTGCTACTCTAACTTTCATAATTGTTAAAACCTCGTTTTTTTTATTTTTTTTAATTGATAAATTATTTATCTTTTGTAAAAAAAAGAAATCATGATTTAGTTGTATTTTGAATGCATGTAATTCCTGGCATGGGTTTTCCTTCTAAAAATTCTAAAAAAGCCCCGCCACCAGTTGAAATATGACTAAAATGATTTTCTAAACCAAATTTAAAGACAGCAGCTGCACTATCTCCTCCGCCAATAATAGTTGTTGATGATGTAAATAAGCTAATAATTTGAGCTATATTTTTAGTGCCTTGACTAAATTTTTCAAATTCAAAAACACCTACAGGGCCATTCCAAAGAATTGTTTTGGCTGTTATTAAATAACTTTTGAAAAGTTTAATCGTTTCTGGTCCAATATCAAGGCCCATAAAATTATCAGGAATATTAAAATATTGATAAACAACTGCTTGAGTGTCTGGCAAAAATTCCTTTCCACAAACAAAATCTTTCGGTAAAATTATTTTTTTAGCTTCTGGAGAAGATAATAATTCTTTAACTAAAGGGATTTTATCAGTTTCTAACAAACTAGTACCAACGTTAAAACCTTGAGCTTTTAAAAAAGTATAGCTCATCCCGCCCCCAATTAAAAGAAAATCAACTTTTTGCAACATATTTTTAATTAATTCTATTTTATCAGTAACTTTAGAACCTCCTAAAATAGCAATTAACGGTCTTTGAGGGTTAGAAATTATTTTTTGAATAAAATTGATTTCTTTTTCAATCAAAAAGCCAAAACATTTTGCTTTGATGTTGGTAGCAATTCCTACATTAGAAGCGTGAACACGATGACAGGTGCCAAAAGCATCATTGACAAATATATCCCCTAAAGAAGCCCAATACTTACCTAATTGAGGATCATTTTTACTTTCAGCTTTGTTATTTAAATCTTCAAAACGAGTATTTTCTAACATTAACACATCACCTGGAAGTAATTTATCAATAGCCTCTTTTACAAGCCTACCTTTTGTTTCTGGAACAAAAATAACTTTTTGTTGCAAATAAAAAGATAACTTTTCGGCTATCGGTTTTAAACTAAAATAAGCTTTTTGAGTTTCATCTTTAATTCTTCCTAAATGCGATAAAATAATGATTTTACCTTTGTTTTTAATTAAATATTTGATAGTTGGTAAAATAGCTTTAATTCTATTGTCATCTGTAATAACATTATTTTCTAAAGGGACATTTAAATCAGCCCTCAATAAAACTTTTTTATTTTCTATATTGAAATGAGTTAACTGAGTCTTCATAGCAATTACACCTTTTAATTTTAAATATTTTTACATTTCTAAATTAATATCATGTTGTTTTTGTTAAAAAAATATTTTTGTATTAAGCTTTATTGATTGAACCAAAAAGAGCTAACTTATATTTTATTTCTTCTTTAATCGCTATAAATCCAGGGTTTAATAATTTACGCGGGTCAAAGCCTTTATCTTTTAAATCTTTTCCTTCTTCGATATATTTTCTAGTTGCTTTTGCAAAAACCAATTGAAACTCTGTATTAACATTAATTTTGACTACTCCTAAAGCAATGGATTTTTTGATGATATCTTCGGAAATGCCGCTTCCTCCATGTAATACCAAAGGAGTATTTTCGTTAGTTAATTCTCTAACTTGATTAAAAACTTTAAAATCAAGCCCAGCCCAATTTTCAGGATATTTACCGTGAATATTACCAACACAAGCAGCAAGCATATCAATTCCTAAATCAGCTATTTTTTTACATTCTTCCGGATCAGCTATTTCACCCTGACCAACAATACCATCTTCTTCGCCACCAACGCTTCCTACTTCTGCTTCAATCAAAAGTCCTCTATCGTGACATATCTTTGTCATTTCTTTTGTTTTCATTAAATTAATCTCAAAATCAAAACGACTACCATCAAACATAATAGAAGTAAAGCCGGCTTCAATTGCTTCTAAACCACCTTCAAAAGAACCATGATCTAAATGAAGAATAACAGGGACAGAAATTTTATAATAAGCATCAAGTTCTTTCACCAAAGCAAAAGCAGTTTTAAATCCTCCCAAGTATTTAGCAGCTCCTTCAGAAACTCCTAAAATAATAGGAGATTGTAACTCTTGAGCTGTTTGTAAAGCTGCTTTAGTCCATTCTAAATTATTAATATTTACTTGAGCTATAGCATATTTTTGTTGATGCGCTTTTAAAATAATTTTTTTATCTGAAGTTAACATTTAATTAAACCTTTTCTTTGATTTAAAATAATTTTTGAGAAATTGTTCCTTTTTGGATGTTTGATAAAATAATACTTGAAATTAAAAAGAGGTAAAAATGAAACCACTTATAAAACAAACTAAAACCAAAAAAATATTTTTTTTAAATTAAAGAATTTTGTTTTAAAAAATCATAAAATTTATTAGTATCAATATGAGGAGATAAAAGATTTGAATTGTCTCTAATTTCTTGACAATTAGTGTTATCCATCCCTATACCAATATCAGCATATTTAAGCATATCAACATCATTATAACCATCTCCTACACAAATTAATTGATGCTCTTTATATAAAGATTTTATTAACTTAATTCCACGAGTTTTATTTATTTTTTCGGGAAGCAAATCAACTCCACCATCGCTTCTCCAATAATATTTTTGTAAATGTGAAAAATCTTTTAAAAAATATTCTAATTTTTTACGATTTGGTTCAAATAACCAAACTTGATAAACGTTGTTATAAAGATGAAATTGAGAATCGACTAAAAAATTTTTATTGGTGAAATAAATTTCTTGCAAAGAAGTAGGAATTAAATCTTTTTGACTAGGAACAATTTCTTGGTTGAAACCTGTAAGACCAATATAAATTTTAGCTTGATGAGCTTTGTTGATCAACTCTTGCACTATTTCTCTTTGAAAAGGTCTATCATCGATAACTTTATCAAAAACTTTGGTTAAACCACCATTAAATAAGACTAAATGATTAAAATATGGCATTAAATCTCCTAAAACATTAATTCTTTTCATATTTCTTCCAGTAGCTATTCCTAAAATAACGTTAGGGTTTTTAGCTAATTCTTTGATGGCTTCATTAGTTTGAGAAAAAATTTGTTTATATTTAGAGCTTAAAAGAGTACCATCAATATCAAAAAAAAACATCTTTTTAGTTGGTATCATTTTAAAAAACTCCTTATGTTATTTTTTAAAATAAAATTTAATATGAGGTTTTAAAATTAAAAAATAAGCAATATTATTTTTGGTTAAGTTTAAGAACAAAAAAGGCAATCATCTTTTTTTAATTTTTTTCGGGAACAAGTTTGCAAACATTTCATAGCTGTTTGAGTAAAAAATAAAAAATCTTTCACTTCTAAAGCAGCTTTCCCCACTAAAACACCATCAATAGCGATTTGTTCTAAAATATTTTCGATATTATCACAAGAAACAGAACCACCATAAAGAATTCTTACAGATTCTGCCATTTGATTTGAATATAAAGTAGCAATTTTATTTCTAATTTGTTGAATAATGTTATTAGCATCCTCGGGAGTGGCAGTTTTTCCTGTCCCAATTGCCCAAACAGGTTCATAAGCGATTATTATTTGTTCTAAGGAATTTTGTGGAACACCTTTTAAAGATTGAGTTAATTGTTTTTCTAAAAAAACTTTAGTTTCGTTTTTTTCTTTTGTTTCAAGGGTTTCACCCAAACATAAAATAGGAGATAAATTGTTTTGAAGCGCTTTTAATAATTTTAAATTTACTAATTGATCAGTTTCTCCAAAAATAATTCTTCTTTCGCTGTGACCCAATAAAACATATTTTACCCCCAAAGAAATCAAATTAAGGGGGGATATTTCTCCTGTAAAAGCTCCTTCATTTTTATAAAAGATGTTTTGAGCGCCAATTTTAAGATTAGGTCCTTGATTTTGAACTAAAAAATCTAATAAAGTGCTTTGGGCAAAAATAATAGTTTCTACTTCTTTTGGGGTTGGAACTTTAAAATTAACCTTTTGTATAAATTCTAAAGCTTCATTTTTGTTTTTATACATCTTCCAATTTCCAGCGATAACTTTAATTCTTTGATGATTATTCATAAAATAACTCCTTTGAATATTTTATTTGTCAAAAAGATAAATTATTTTTAAAAAACATTTAATTTGTATTTTATTGTTTAAAAATAATATATATTCAAGCTTATCAAAAGGTAATATTATATTGTTTTTTTGATTATAAAATTTTGACTAAAAAGAAGTAATTAAAAAAAGAAATAATAAATATTAATAAATAAAATTATATCATATGAAATTATAACACAAAATAATCCAAAAAATGATAATATTCAACAAATAAAAATAAAAATTACAAGAAACTCAGTCTAGTTTAAAAATATGAAAGTAAAAAAGAAAAGTGAGAAAAAAGCAGTTAAAAGCCAAGAGTCAAAACGATCTAAAAAACCACCATGACCAGGTAAAATATTACCAAAATCTTTAATATTAAAATCTCTTTTAAATTTAGAGGCTAATAAATCACTGATTTGAGAAATAATAGAAATTGCAAAAGCAAAAAAAATAAATAAAGAGTAGTTGTTAATTTTATTCCAAGTGAAAAAAAAGATAAAAGTAGCAATCACAGATCCCAAAGTACCTAAAATAGCTCCTTTTTTGGTTTTTTTAGGACTGAGATGAGGCACTAAAAGACCTAAATTTAAAAAAGGACAAAAACGTGGGAAGCGAGCTAAAAAAGCAAAGGAATCAGTTAAAACAATTAGCAAGACAAAAAAAAGTAGATAAGGTAAAGTCGATAAAATTAAAGTCAAAAGACAAGACATGCCAACGCCAATATAAATCATAATCAGAAAAATTTTAGCTAGATCTGAGGTATGCCAAGAAGATAAAAAAACAAAAAAAAATAAAAGTAAAATAAAAGGAGAGAATAAAAGAAAAAAACTGTATTTATCAAAAGAAAAAGGAATTTTATCGAGAAATCTTACTTGGTTTGGTAGTAACTTTTGCTTTTGCAAAAAAATAAAAAGAATGATAAAAAACAATAAAGTCAAGATTATGATAATGAAATTTTTGCTAAAAGATTTTTGAGAACTTACTTTTTTTTCTTCTTTGTTAAAAATAATTAACATTTCTTGAGATGCTTTAATAGTTAAACCGACAAAGATCAAAAATTTAATTTCACCATTAGGAAGAAAATAAAAGAAAAAAGAAAATAAAACCAAACTTAAACCTGTTATTATTCTCTTTTTTATCATAAAAAAACCTCCTAATTGGGTTAAAATATTTTTTGAAAAATATGAAAAATAAATGAAAAAATTAAGCTTTTAAAAGCTCTTTGTTTTTATTGATAGTTTCTTTTTCAACTATTTTAATATTTTTGTCAGTTAAAAATTGAATTTTGTTTAAATATAAAGTTTCTAAGTCTTTGGTAAGTGATATTTTTTTAATTTGAATGTTGCCATCGCGTCGAATATTTCTAATAATTATTTTAGTTTGTTCAGCTATTTTTTCGACTTCTTTTGTCAAAGCTTTTCTTCTTTCTTCTGTTGGTTTAGGAAAATTAAGCCTTAAAATAACTCCATCAGTTTCAGGGGTGATTCCTAAATCAGAGGCTAAAAGAGCTTTTTTAATTGAAGGAATTAAAGTTTTTTCATAAGGTTTAATTTGTAATTGAGTTCCTTCAGAAATACTAACAGAAGATAATGTTTTTAAAGGGGTTTCGGTTCCATAATAATTAATATTTATTTTATTCAAAATATTAGAATTAGCAATTCCTGTTCTAATATCTAAAAATAATTTTAACATCATTTCTTGCGCTTGGGACATTTTTTTTTCAATTAATAAAACTATTTCTTGGGTTTGTTGTTCCACTTTTGTTCTCCTTTTGAACTAATAATAGTGCCGATTTCTTTTTGTAAAACAGCTTTTTTAATGTTTCCTGATTGAAGCATGTTGAAAACTAAAATATCAATATTATTTTCTAAACAAAGGGATGCTGCTGTTATATCCATAACAGAAAGTCTTTGTGATAAAATTTGTTCGTGTTTCATCTTTTTTAATAAAATAGCATTATCGTGTTTTTTAGGATCTTTATCATAAACTCCTTCGATGTTGTTTTTAGCCATCAAAATAACATCAATATGTAATTCAGCCGCTCTTAGAGCAGCAGCAGTATCGGTTGAAAAATAAGGTGAACCAGCACCAGCACCTAAAATAACTACTCTTCTTTTTTCTAAATGACGAAGAGCTTTTCTACGAATATAAGGTTCTGCTACTGTAGCAACGGGAAAGGCCGTCATAACTCGAGTAATTGTTTGTGTTTGTTCTAAGGCATCTTGTAAAGCTAAAGAGTTCATAATAGTGCCTAACATCCCCATATAATCAGCTTGAGAACGGTCCATACCTAGTTCTTCTCCGGTTCGTCCACGCCAAAGGTTGCCTGCTCCTACAATAATCACAATTTGAATTCCTAAATCCTTAATGTCTTTAATTTCTAAAGCGATTTTTTTAATAGTTATAGGATCGATACCGTGGGAAGTGTCTCCTTTGAGGGATGCACCACTTAATTTTAAAAGAATTTTTTTATACATTTGACAACCTTTTTTTGTGAACACCTGAAAAATGTTTTTCAAGCAAGATATTTTTATTTTTAAAAAAATAATTGAATTTATTGATTAGTAATTGACCAACGGAAATAAGAAATAACATCTGTATTATGTTTTTTAAGATAATCTTTTACTTTTTGTTCATTGTTCTTGACAAAAGGTTGCTCTGATAAACAAATTTCTTTTAAAAGTTTATTTAAACGATTTTGGACTATTTTATCTAAAATATGTAAAGGTTTTTTTTCTTCTAAAAGTTGCTTTTCAGTTTGTTTTTGTAAGATATTTTTTTCAGTAGTTAAAAATTTAGGGTTAACTTTTTCAAGGGTTAAAAATTTAGGGTTAAAAGCGGCTATATGCATTGCTATATCTTCAGCAATCAAAGGATGATTGTTTTTTAAAACTACCAAAACAGAAATACGACCACCTTGATGTTTGTAAGTGCCAAAAACTTCTTCTTCTTTTTTGGTAACTTTTAATACCTTTTTAAGGGTTATTTTTTCACCTAAAACAGATGTTTTTTCTAAAAGTAAATCTTGAATTGTTTTGTTTTGGTACGCGAAAGCTAAAACTTCTTCAACACTTTGCAATTGTTTTTGAAGAATTACTTCTCCTATAATATTAATTAATTGTTGGAAATATTCGTTTTTAGCAACAAAATCTGTTTCTGAATTTAATTCATATAAAAAAGCATCATTTCGAGAAAAAACAATATTAGTTAAACCTTCTGAAGTTATACGATATTGTTTTTGAGCTGCTTTAATGATTCCTTTTTCTCTTAAAAAAATAATTGCTTTTTGTAGGTTTCCTTCTGTTTTTTCTAACGCTTGTTTGCATGCAATCATTCCAGCGTGAGTTTGTTGTCTTAATTCTTTAATCATTTCTGCTGTTATTTTCATTTTCGTGTTTAATCCTTTTGTTATTTTACTTTTTTCAAATTAAAATTAAATTAATGTTATAATAATTTTTCGTATCTTTATCATATTATTAAAAAAAACAATTCCTAATCAATAATAATTATTTCTTGTTTTTTATAGAAAAATAACTTAATTAAAAGTTGTTGGTTTTACTGTTTCTTGATAAGTTCTTTTGTTTTGTTGATAGGAAGGTTTCGGTTTTAAAACGTTTTTAGCATCAAATTGCTCAGATTTTTCAGCGACACCGCCATTTCCTTCAATACAAGCGTTAGCAATCACCCAAGTAATTAATTTAACACCTCTAATAGCATCGTCATTAGCAGGAATGATGTAATCAACTAAATCAGGATTACAATTAGTATCTACAATGCCAAAAATTTTAATATTTAATTTACGAGCTTCTGCGACAGCATTTTTTTCTTTTTCAGGATCTATAACAAAAAGAGCTTGAGGTAATTCTTTCATTTCTTTAATTCCTCCCAAAAATTTTTCTAACTTATCTCTTTTCCTTTTCAATTGAACTACTTCTTTTTTAGGTAATTTTTTCCAAATACCATCTTCTTCTTGTTTATACAAATAATGCAATAATTGAATTCGTTTTAAAATGGTATTAAAATTAGTTAAAGTCCCCCCCAACCAACGATGATCAACACAATATTGATCGCAACGTTTTGACTCTTCTCTAATGGATGATTGAATTTGTTTTTTTGTTCCCAAAAATAAAATTTTGCCACCTTGATTAATTATTTTTAATAATTCTTGATAAGCTTCTTCAATTTTATCTGAAGTTTTTTTAAGATCGATAATGTGAATGCCGTTTCTTGATGTAAAAATATAACTTTTCATTTTAGGATTCCATTTTCTGGTGGCATGACCAAAATGAACTCCTGATTCTAATAATTGTTTCATCGTAACTACTGCCATTTTTATTAATAACTCCTTTGTTTTTTAATATTATTAAATAATAAAAAATAATAAAATTTTTGATAACAATAAATTTATTGTTGAACTTAACGTTTTTCTTTGATTTTTAAAAAAATAAAATTTTTTAATTATTTTTTTGTTTTTTTAACTTTTTTAATTTTGCTACTTGTGACAAAACAATCTCATAATTACATCTGTTTTTAATTTATTATTAAAACTTTATTAAATCGAAAAATTATTTTAACAATTAAGAAAATAAAAAAATATAAAAACAATAAAACAACATTTACCTAAAATATTTTAGCATATTTAAAGCCGTTTGGCAATTGTTTTTTTGTTGTATTAACTAATTTTTATTAGTTGTGCTACCAAAACCACCTTGTCTTAAAAAAGAAGGATTTTCTTCGTTAGTGATTAAAAAAAAAGTTTGAAAAATACCTTGAGCAATTCTTTCACCTTTAACAATTTTAACCATTTGAGAAGAAAAATTATATAAAGGAATAAAAATATGACCTTCATTGTAAGAATTATTATAATAATCACTATCAATCACTCCGACGCCATTAGCTATCATTAATTGTTTTTTTAAAGGCAAAGAGGACCTTGCATAAATTAATAATACTTCATTTTCGGGAAAATAAGATTTAATTCCTGTAGGAACTAATTGAATTGTTTGAGGTTTGATTTCTAGAGTTTGAGCTGCTTCTAAATCATATCCTGCACTTTTTTGGGTTTGTCTTTGAGGAAGATTAATATTTTGGTTTTTATAAAAAGTTATTTTTTCAAAAAAACGTTTTTTTTTAGACATAAAAAATTAAAACTTACCTTTCTTATTAAATTTGTAAAATAAGTTATATTTTGAAAAAAATGAATCAACAAATCAAAACAAAAATTAGTAAAGATGCCAATTAATTTCTTTAAGATTGTGTGATTTAAGATAAAGATTTGTTTTAGAAAATGGTTTGGAACCAAAAAAACCACTAGTAGCAGAAAAGGGAGAAGGATGAGCAGTTTTAAGGATATAATTATTTTTTGCTATAATATACTTTTCGTAAGTTTGAGCAAATTTACCCCACAAAAGATAGACTATATTTTTTTTAGTTTGTAAAGTTTGTAAAATAGTTTGAGTAAAAATTTCCCAACCGATTTTTTGATGACTTAAAGGTGTATTTTTTTGGACAGTTAAAACAGCATTTAACATTAAAACTCCTTCTAAAGCCCAGGAATTTAAATTATTTTGCTTATTTTCAATGTTTAAATCATCTTTTAATTCTTTTAAAATATTATTGAGGCTTGGAGGTCTTTTTTCACATTTAACACTAAAAGATAAACCGTGAGCTTGATTTTTTCCGTGATAAGGATCTTGCCCTAAAATAACTGCTTTTACCTTATTAAAGGGAGTTAAACGAAAGGCTGTAAAAATATCTTTGGTCGCCGGATAAATAATTTGGTCCTTCTTTTTTTCTTCTTGTAAAAATTGAACTATTTTTTGAAAATAAACTTTTTTTCTTTGCGAATCAATAATTTCTTGCCACATTAATTTTTTTATCTTACCTTTTAAGATTTTGATTTTTCATTAATAATTATTTTAAAATATTTATGTTTTTTTTAATCATACGCAAAAGCAAAAACATGATAATTAAATAAATAATCGTTAAGGATAAATATAAAGGATATTCCTTTAAATAATTAATAATTCTTCTGATTGATGGAATAATTTTTCTATCTTTCAATATAAATTTTCCAACAATGTTGTCATAAGGAATGTTTTTTTCATATGATAATTGAATATCATTTTTGTCGCCCCAAGTTGCAATAATTTTTTTTTTAGTATCATTTGAAACAACTCTATGAATAATAAATCGAGGAGTTTCTAATTGTGATTTACTTGAATATTGAGGATTTTGAAAAACAACAATATCTCCTGGTTTTAACTTAGTACAATTCCAAACACCCCTAATAAAGATAAAATCACCTTCGCCTCCAATATTTTCCTTCGGTCCATTAATAAAGGGAGACATACTACCTGAAGCAACAGGAAAACCAGCTAAACCAACCCATTTAGCAGAATTTTTAGGAAAGAAAATATTAGCGAAAGAAGCAATAAATAAATATAAAAGTAAAATATCTAAAAAAACAATGATTATCTTTTTAAAAATTGAAATAAGCAGTTTTGGTTGTTTTTTTTCTTTTTTTATATTTTTATTAATTGTTGACATAATAATCTTAATATCTAATTTTCCTTTAAAAATAAATTATAATTTATTTTTATCTCTTTTTATTACCACTAAATTAATTATAGCATATAAAAAGTATTTTTGATAAATGCAAGTTAGTTTAAAACAAAAAAAGAACAAAGTTGACGATAAGTAACTTTTGAAATGAAATAAAAAAGGAATCTTTTGAAAGATTCTTTTTAAAATTATTATATGTAATTGTTTATGATTATGCAAAAAAAAGAATTAATGTTATATTTGTCTTTGCGAATAGTAAAAATGCAATAACAAAATTTTTTTATGTAATACCAACTTTTTTAAAAATTTTTGAAATTTGTTGTCAGTACAAAAAACTTTTTTAATCGAAATTAAAAAATAAAGTTGTATAATAATAAGTTGAATTATAAATATTCAGCTTATTATTAAAAAGGGGAGATTAAATGAATTTATTTAAAAAAATCATAACAACTATTTATATTACCTTAATTATAATGTTAATTGCAATTATGGTTTATTTAGCTTGTTCTTATAACCACCAATCACCAAATGAGATTGATGACGTAACCAATCTTCAAGACAAAATTAAATATGTTTCATCAGAAAATAACGATAAAGATAGGAAAAAAGAAAAATTAATCAAAAAAATAAATAACAAAAATAACTGTCAACTTCAAGTTAATGAATGTCGCAAAATCATCAATAAATCAGAAGGCCAACGAAATATTCTAGAATTTGAAATCGAAACTTTAAAATTAAAAGAATTAGAAAATAAAAACACTAGTAAAAGTGAACAAATAAATAAATTAAAAAATAAAAACCAAAATAAAAAAACACAATTACAAACAAAAGGAATAACAATTTATAATAATCTTGAAATCATCCAAATAGAAAATGAAATCTCTAAATTACAAGATGAAGAAATTGAAATAGTTAAACAAATGGAGCAAATTAGAATTAAAATCGGCAAATTAGAAAATAAAAATACAATTATAGACCAAAAAAATATTAAATTGAATTACTAACCATTAAAAAAAATTATAATAAAATTAACAAGGTTTAATTTCCCTTGTTAAAACTATTGCTTGCCGTCTAATCCCCGCAGTAACTATATTTTTTTGAACTTTTTGAATTTAATTTTTATAAACTTTTTAAAATTATTTTTTATTGTGAAAGGAAATAAATATAAAATATGAATTCATACATTAAATCAGTATTACTTTTTTTAAAGTTTGCTTAACTGTTTATTGTGGGTGTAATACAATAGATATTTATAAAGAAGAAGTTGATTACTACTGGAAACCCATCAAAGAACAACAAAAATTAATTTTTCACAAAGAACAATTAAAAACAATATGCACAAATATTTTAAACAATAAAGAAAAGAAAAATTATACAACAATATTCGAATATAAAAAACAAATATTAATATAGAACAAATAATAAAATATATAGATAATTTAAATATTGAAAATATAAAACATTTTAAAAAATAATATTTAATTATTATAAGCATAAGCACGGTGAATTATTTGTATATAATAAAATATATCGAGATAGTTTGGATCAATGTTTAAAATAAAAAAACATGCATTATTATTTAAGATTAGTTTATTTATTTTATTAGGATTATTATTTGTTATCAATAATTATTGTGTGATGGCAATGGAAACTAAAAAAACAAAAATAATTTGTTTATGTTAGTTTGCACGCAATAAATCCTAAATTAAAAGTAACTGATTCAGAAGCAGATAATCCAAATTCTTCAAATAAAAAAAATCCTAAAGATAAAGAATGTGAAAAACCAAAAATAAATAATTATAAAAAACACAAAAAAAGCTAAACTGTTTAATTTTTAATAAACAGTTTAGCTTTGATATTTTTAATATTTTTTTGTTTTTGGGTGGTTGCCATTTTTGGTCCGGTGCCGTTTGCTAAAAAAATCATGGTTAGTGTGGAGTATTTAATGATTTTATTTTGAATGACTGTGATTACGCAATCCCATTGCACACCAGACAATAAAAAATAATTTTAAAAAGTTTATAAAAATTAAATTAAAAAATCTCAAAAAAATATAAGCACTACACAAATTTATTTTAGATAAAAAAATAATATATTTTTGTAGTTAAGTCTCCAAAAATTTTCAAAAAAAATATCAAAAAATAAACATTTACGGTGTTACTAATTGCATTTTAAATAACAATCAAAACCACACCCCGCATATTAAATTTACGTAAATTAATATTTGACAGATTTTTTTTATTCAAATACGTATTTTTTTAATCTCTTAAATTATAAATAATTAAAATTTAATTGTTTCTTTGTTAAGATTCCATAAAATAATTTTTCTTTTTTGAAGTAAATCAGAATACATTTGTTCATGGTTATCTTTTAATTTTAAAAAATAATATTCTAAATTTTTATTTGGAAGCAAAGGAGATTGACATACTTCTTTAAAATACACATTAAATAAATCATAAATCAAAGAAGACCAGTCAAACTTTAATTTTAAATTTTTAGTCATTAAACGCCAATAAAGCATTTTTTCTAAATAAGGAGATAAATCTGTTTCATTACAATAATAATTTAGAAAATCATTGAGAGTATGGGGTGATTCATTATCTAGGTAACAAATAGATCTATTAAAAAAATTATTTTCTCCAAATTCATTTTGAGTCATAAGTTCTGGAGGATTATAAGGTTGATTTGTCAAAATTAAATTGTAATTAGCTTTGGATACTATCCAACCATATTTCTTTTTTACAGTTCGAGAATTATTTTGATATTCTATCACACCAATATTTTCTTGTCCTCCCCCCCATTTTAACTTGTAGCCCCCTAATAATTCATATTGTTTTTTTAAATCTTGTTTTAAAAAATAATTTTTTCTGTTTTTATAATCTACTACTTGGGGAGATAATTTTTGAAATAAATTATATTCACGAATAGTATTGGCTTCTGAATCAAAATATTTTAAGTAAGGTTTTGTAGAAACTTTAGGTATTTCTTGTTCTGAAATATTTAATTTTTCCATAATTAAAACTAAAGGATTATTTTTTAGATAAAGTGTTTTACCAAATGAACTATTTTGACTTATTTTTAGAAATGATGTTGATAAATCACAATTCAAAAAAAAATTATTTTTGAAAACCACTAGGATTTCTAAAAATAAAATAAAAACTGTTAAATTAAAAATTATTTTGAAAATATTTTTACAAAAATATAAATCAAATATATTCCAAATTACAATCTTTTTCATTGATATAGTGTTGACCCTTTGGAAAATAATTTTTGAAATATTGTTTTATTAATACTCATCACACCCCATTCTTAATAAGATTTACACGGAAACATTTTAATATTTAAAATATCACAAAATAATCGCAAATTAAAAGAATAAACGGAAACATTTTCATGTCTCCATTCTTTTAATTCATGTTTTTTAGAATAATCTATTTAGCAATCAAGAGGAATAAAAACTAGTCGATTAGAACCGCCGCTACTATTGGCTAAGCGATATTAAAAATAAAAACAATATTTTAATTTTAAAAGACATAAAACATCCTAATATTTTATTTCTTTTTTTGTTTTTAAAAAATAAACATTTTTATCAAAACATGCTTCTATTATATAAACAGGGCGCCAAAGATGCCTAATTATCGTGTTATTTTACCAGTAACCAGTGTGATAAACACTGAAAGAATATGATCTCGGTTCGTTAAACGAAAGAATAATGGATTAAAGCAGACCATAAAAGCGAGTTTGAGATGAAATAGTTAGTCAAAAGGACGCCGCGCAATCAAATTGTCCCCACGGATAAGCCTGCAATGGCCTAAGAAGAAAAAAAGATGTAATCTAACAACCTGTTATGCAAACTAATGAAATCATACAGCCCAGAGACTATCAATATATAGACTCTGTATTGGATAGTTTATCAATTAAAGAAAACCTGGAATCTCACCGACAGTCAAGAAAGACATAAAAACATAAACGGTCAATTCGCCTAACGGACAAAGGTAGATAATTAATCTTTTTAAGATAATCTTAAAAAAACGCAAAATTATGAAAAAATGAAATATTTAAACAAATAACACGAGTTTTTAATATTATTCTATGAGTATATATATTATGACAATTATAAACGCAAAATGAAAATTCTAAATTATTTATCTCCAATAAAATATAAAAAAATATTTTAAATATTTTTTTGAAAATATAACATCTAAAACTTCTTTATAATAGATTTTAACGTCGTTTTAGATAGCTATTTTAATAAATCCATCAAATAACATTTTTATAATCTTTTTAAAAGGTTATATTTTTTGCTTTTTAAAAAAACCTAATAATCATATTTTTAATAAAAGTATATATTTTTTTGAAAAATAAGTGTTTTAACTGTTATATTTTATTGTGATTTACAAAATTAGATACATTCCAAAAAAACAAGGTAAAAACTAACAAATCAGTTCCGCGGATTTATATATAAATATAAAGTAAATTATTTATCAACTAAAATACTCAAAAATTTTTTAAATTTGTTAAAAAAATAAAATGTGTTTTTTTACTACAATTACTTTTTTTCTATTGCATACTAAAAATAATAGTAAACAATTTTTTTAAGGCTTGCTTTTACCATCTTAAAAAGTGTTGTTCTTCTTCCAATTCATTTATTAATACAAAACTTATCCTATTATAAACCAGCCTCACTACACATTAAAAATAATTTAAAAATTAGTTTCATTATGTTATTTTTTTAAAATGTCTTTAAATTGAAAAAAAATATTATTAATGATTTTAATCAACAGTTTTTTCCAATTTTTTTATTTTATTACAAAAATTTATTAACTGAATTTTGCGTAAAAAGAGTCTTAGAATTTTTTTTATATTTTATAAAATCTTTTAAAAAAATTTTATCAATTTCCATCATTTTTTCTATTGGTAAATCTTTTTCTTCAAACCACTTTAAACTTTTAACTTCTGTTTTTTGAGCCTTGATTTTTCCTTCTGTTGCAGTAACTACAAAACCCAAAACAATAGGATAAATAATATCACCATTAGGGTAAATGATTTTTATTTTTTCGCCTGAATAAGTTTTAAAAGAGTGCATTTCTAATGCTTTTAAATTAGTTTCTTCTTTTAATTCTCTTAATGCAGTTTCTTTACCTGTTTCTCCTAAATCCATCGCTCCACCATGAAGACCCCAAATTTTAAAATCATTTCTAAATTGCAATAAATATTTTTCATTTTCGTAAACAATAATTGAAGCTCCTGGTGAAAATAAAGGTTCATGACCTATTTTTTGACGTATTTTTTCCAAATAACTCACTTTAAAATATCTCTTTTCTGTTATTTTTTTATATTTTTTTGTAATTTATCTTAAAAGAAATTTTTATATAGATTTATTTTTCAAAGAAAAAAATTTTATTAAAAAAATTATTTTTTTAAACATTTCATACAATTAACTAAAAAAATGACTTTTAATTATTCAAATAGATGAAACAAATCTTTAATTTTAACAAAACATTAGTAGTATTTAATCTCGTTATCTTAAGTATTTTTAATTTAGAAAAAAGTGACAAACAAGAAAAAATTATTTCTACCACTATCTTATTGTAACAAATTTTTTTAAAATATTATTTTTTACCAACTTTTATTTATTTTTTTGCCATTACTCCAAATAATAATTATTTGAACTAAATTATTACTTTTTGCCAAACTTTTTATTGTTGGTTAAACTACAAAAAATCAGAAGACCAACTGAAAATATAAAAAAAGATAAATTTTGCACAATATAAATTATTTTATTATCGATTTTTAAAAACATTTGACATAAATATTTTTTTATGTTATATTATTGTATTGCTAATTAAGTAAATATTTTAGTAATTTAACAGTCTTAGAGATAAAATAACTAATTTTATCTATGTTGTTAGTTTTTGAAAAAATTTTATTGTTATTTCAAATACTGTTTTATCCCTTAATTAATAATTAAAATAGAAAAGAGGTTAAAAAATAATTATGTCTTGTTTAGTGGAAATTAAAAATTTACAAAAAAAATCATGATCAAATTATTTTTACAAGATATCAATTTAAAAATCCAAGATAAAGAAATTATGACTATTATTAGTCATTCTGGTTCTGAAAAATCAACTTTATTAAAATGTCTTAATTTATTAGAAAAACCTGATGAAGGAACTATTTTAATCGATAACCAAAATAATTTAGATGCAAAAATGTCTTTATCCGAACTAAGGACTAAAGTTGATATGGTATTTCAAAGTTTTAATTTATTCGTAGGAAGAACTATTTTAGAAAATTGTTATTTAGCTCCTATGAAAGTTTTAAAACTAAGTCGCAAACAAACAGAACAAAGATCTTTGGAAAAATTAAAAGAGGTTAATTTAGGAAATTTTGTCAATTATCAAGTAGAATTTTTATCAGGCGGTCAAAAACAACGTGTCGCTATTGCTTGTGCTTTATGTATGAAACCTCAAATTCTTTTATTAGATGAACCAACTTCATCTTTAGATCCTGGTTCTACAGAAAAAGTCCTAAAAACTTTACAAAAACTATCTGATAATAAAAAAAATAACTTTAATTAGTGCAACACATGAAATGCGTTTTGCCAAAAAAATTTCTCATACAATTTGTTTTTTAGAAAAAGGGGGATTAGTGAAACAAGGAACTCCTAAACAAATTTTTGAAACTGATAAATATCCAAAATCTAAATCTTTTTTTGAAGAATTTTAATTTTTCTTTTAATTTTTAAAATATCTAAAAAAAAATAAAAATGAAAGATAATTTATGAAAAAAAAGATAATAAATTATTATATTAAAAATTATTACTTTTATTAGTGTTTTATTTTTAGGAAATTAGTTTGTTTTGGCAAAAAAATCATCTCAAAAAGAACAAAAAAAATTGCCTTATTGTAGGAACTATGTTTTCTGCTCCTTTTATTTTTGATAGTTTTAAAGATATAGACGCCGCAAACAATAAACATGAACAAGAAAATGAAGATTTTATTAATGGTTCTAATATTCTTTTGTGTAAAAAAATAGCTGAAAAAATAAATAAAAAAATAGTTGTTAAAGTTTATAGCAATATAGCAGGAATGACAGCTGATTTGAAAAATGGACAAATTGATTTTATGATTTGTTGTCTGAATGCAACTAATGAAAGAAAAGAAAAATTTTTAAATTTAGAATATTCTTTGCCTAAAGTGAGTGCCTTAATAAAATAAAAAAAGATATGTTTTCTAATCCAGAAAATGCACAAAAATTAACTAATTTAAAAATAAACAAAACTTATGATAAAATTAATCCAAAAGTTATTTCTATTTTAAACTCTTGCGCTATCACAATCCATTAAAAGATTACCCCCAACAAAGACTTAAATAAATTAGAAGTTAAATAAAGTTTGTTTGGGGAAGATATTGCGGGGTGTTATGGAAATATGAAAAAAGGAATCGCTCATATTTATGTTTCAGATGATGCTAATGTCCAAGATATATTTGAAAAAGATAAAAATAAACGGTTTATAGTTTTACCTTTAGATAATGATGATTCTTTCAAACAACTCGGAAATTATTCTTTTTTTATAAAAAAAAGAAAATCCTATTTATAAAACATTAAAAACACATTTAAACGATTTAATAGGAAATACAGGCATTAAAAAAACAAAAAATTATGAAACAAATTTTGGAGTACCAGCGAAAATTCATTATAAACTTGTTCAACAAAAAAATAGATGAAAGTAAAAATAATAGTTTTTTAAAAAAAGTATGGTTAACTTTACCCTCGTATAAAGAAAGTTTTTTGATATCTTTTATTAGCTATTGATAGTTTGATTGCAGGCTGTTTATTTACTTTAATTTTAGCAAGATTTAAAATTTTTATTGAAAATCTTCGAAAAACAAGTAAAAAAATTATTATATTTTGCTATTTAACATTTAATTTTATATTAGATAAAATTATTTATTTTTTGCAGTCAATTCCAATCGCCATTCAAGCATTATTTTTTTATTATTCGTTGATTAATTTTTTTTGATGTTTTTAAAGGTGATTTAGATCCTTTTTTTATACTTGCTTTGATTGTCATTTCGTTAAACACTATAGCAAATTTAACTAATATTATGATGCCCCACAATATTAAATTATTAGATCAAGGACAA
Organism: Candidatus Phytoplasma solani; assembly: GCF_040126175.1. NCBI lineage: Bacteria > Bacillati > Mycoplasmatota > Mollicutes > Acholeplasmatales > Acholeplasmataceae > Candidatus Phytoplasma > Candidatus Phytoplasma solani. The sequence goes on along the minus strand of NZ_CP155828.1, from coordinate 203,066 downwards.
ATCGAAGCGGCTGTATTCCTTAGGAATGAATCAAAAACAAGTTTTTCGTTATATTTTTTTAAACAAGATTTAAAAATGACTTATCCTTCTGTTTGAAACCAGTTTATTATTAATATCAAAGATACTGCTTTATTTTCGATTATTGGTTTAAATTAGTCTTTTGTGGAAAGCACAACGCAATATATCTATTAATTTTGATTATAAAACTCCTTTCTTTGTTGTAAGTGTTATTTATTTAATTTTAGTTAGTTTGACTAACTATATAATTAAGCGAAATGTTATAAAAAAATAAAATTTATTTAATTAAAATTTTTAGATGTGTATGAAAAAATCGACAAATAACAAAATCTTTAATAGTAGTAAAATACGCTTGAATTTATTTATTGTTTTGAAATTTAGGATAATTCTTTTTATAATATACATAGTTTAATTTCAATATCGTGAAAATATTTAATATTTTATTTTTTCCATTTATAAATGTTTTTTTAAACCAGAAAATGTCCTAAATAAAAAATTTTTATTAAAAATTTTAATTTTTCTTTATTTTAAATGTTTATTAACTTTAAGACTAATCTTTTATTTTGATAAAATATTAAAATGATTTACTTAATTTTCTTTTTTAGGGTTAAAAAAAGCAATTAAACCTTTACCAATTAAATTAAAAGATAAACTAGTTAAAAGAATAACAATAAAGGGACCAAAAAATAAATGAGGATAAAAACGCATATCACTTTTAGAAGAACTTAAAATATTACCCCATTCTGGAAGAGTAGGATCAAGTCCTAAACCGATAAAACCTAGTCCTGAAATAGTAAGAATTATAGTTGCCATACAAATACTTATTCTTGCAATAACAATGGGATAAAGATGAGGAACAAGATGTTTAACAATAATTAAAAATTGACTAGCGCCTAAAGCTTTTGAAGCTTTAATGAAATCCTTTTGTTTAATTTTTAAAGTATTGGCTCTAATAATACGGATAAAGCTAGGAATATTAGAAACACTTAAGACAATAATCAATGATAGTTTGCTTTTTTGTAAAAAAAACATAATAATAATGGATAAAATAACATCTGGAAAAACGACTAAAATATCACATATAAAATTAATTATATTATCGATAATACCGCGAAAATAACCAGAGATAATCCCTAAAAAACTACCGATTAAACTGCCTAAACAAACAGCATAAAAACCAATAGTTAAAGAAATTTTAGCCCCTTCTAAAACACGGCTAAATAAGTCATAACCGGTAGAGTCTGTTCCCATCAAGTGTTTAAAACTAAAACTTTGTAAACGTTTAAAAGAAGATTTATAAGGATCTTTATAAAAAGGTGTCAAAGGAAACAAATAAATAGTTAAAAATAAAATAATTAAAAAAAGACTACCAAAAAAAATATTTTTATTTTTAATCAAAATTTTAAAACTTTTTTTATAATTAAATTTCATTATTGTTTTTTTACTTTCTAGCATATTTTCATCCTTTTTTATTTATTTTAGGATCCAACAAAAGATAAATTAAATCTAAAAATAAATTCCAAATAGCAATTACTAAAGCTAATAAAATAATGCAACATTGAATTACAGGATAATTTCTTTCTTCGAAGGCGGTAATCATGAGATTTCCAACACCTTTAATGTTGAAAATATATTCAACAATAATCGAACCACCAATTAAAAAACTAAGAATTAAACCAATGTGGGCGACAATCGGAATTAAAGCATTTTTCAAAGCATGTTTAAAAATAATTTTGGATTTCGAAAGACCTTTAGCATAAGCAACAGTAATATAAGGTTGTCCTAAAACATCTAGCATTGTTGTTTGAGCGGTTTTAAAAACTGAAGAGGCTATTACCAAAGATAAAGTTAAAACTGGCAAAAACATGTGTCGATAAGTGTCAAAACCTGAAATGGGAAAAAGTCCGGCATAATATCCTAAAGTTATTTGCAACAAAAAACCAATAACAAAAGTAGGTGCCGAAATCAAAATAATTGCAATTAAATCAATAATTAAACTTTTTTTAGTACCTGCATAAAAAGCAGCTAATACTCCGAAAAAAATACCTATCAAAGAGCCAAAAAAACAACTTAAAAAAGCTAATAAAAAAGTATTTTTAAAAGCTTTAAAAAAAAGAGTTAAAGCACTTTCTTTATTTCCAGCATAAGATTTACCAAAATCAAATTCAAAAAAAATATTTTGCAAATAATTTGAAAATTGCTGTAATAAAGGTTTATCTATTCCTAATTCTTTTTCGTAAATCACTCTTTGTTCTTTAGTTGGACCTTTTTGGCCAAACATGGCAGAAACAGGATCGCCAGGAACTAATTTCAAAGTAAAAAAAATAATGAATATTACTGTTATAAACAATATTGCGGTATAAAAAAATTTTTTTAAAATATATTTTGTCAAAAAAAGGCTCCTCGCAAATTTAGAATATAAGTTTGTATTTAGTTCATACAAAAATGATAAAATATTTTTATAAAATTTAAATTAATAATTTGTATTTTCTTATTTTTTTGTAAGTTTTGTTATTAATTGCTTCCACAAAACACGGTATAAACAATTATTTAAAACATACCGTGTTGAAAAAAAGCAAGTTAATTGGCAAAATATTTTATTTTAAGAAGATAAAAAAAATAGTTTTTAGAATTAAAAATAACTAGTTTGATAAGCGAATTAAAAAAATACTTTCAAGATAATACTATTTTTCTTTTCTAATATCAGTAAATTCCAATCTCGAAAAAGCATCTGTTGTAAAACCTTGTTTAATATGATTTGAAGTAATAAAATAAGAAGGAGAGGTGTATAAAGGAATGACATAAACATTATCATGGATGTATTTACTTACTTCTTTGACTAAATTAGTGTATTTGACTTTATCAAAAGATTTTTGTACTTCAATTAATTTATTTTCAATGGAAAGTTTATCGCTTTCATCAACATGGCAAAAATTAGACGTGTTATTGTTGGTTAAAAAATAATCACTTAAAGATTTATGACCGTATTCCATTTCATGGTTTTCACCTAAAAAAAGCATATTAAAATCAGAATTATCTTCTATCATCTTTTGCGTAACCATATTAAATTCTAATTGAACAAATTCAACTTTAAAACCAACGTCTCTTAATTGTTCAATAATTTTAGGTTGAAAAGTTAAAGGACCTGAACTTGCAGCTATTTTTAATTTTTTTTGCGTTTCGTTTAAAGTATTAACATATGTTTTAGCTTGTGTTAAATCTAAAACATATTTTAAATCTGAATTATAACCTACCAAAGAAGGTGGTAAATAACTATCTAAAACTTTTGACGGTAAATCTAACTCTTGTTTAATTTTGTTAGTGTCAATTGTTTGACTAATTGCTTGTCTAGTTTGCAAAGGAGTGGTTTTTTTGTTAATATAAATATAGCTACAACTGACAGAATCATTTTCAACTACCGTCACTTTATTGCCAAGCTTTTTTTTAATATCTTTAATTTTACTTGCAGGATAACTAATAGAATCAAATTCACCCTTTTCTAATTTTTGTAAATTAGTGTCATCGTCTTTAGAAACGATAAAATTAACTTTTTTAAGACTATTTTGGATTCTTGTTTTATCATAATAAGAATCAAATAATAAAAAATTTAGTTTATCATCTTTTTCATAATTAACTAATTTATAAGGGCCTGATCCCACTTGTAAAGCTTTTTTCATTTCAGTTTCATTTGTGGCTGCTAAAATGGTTTCCTTACTTAAAACTCTAAAAAAGTTATAAAATTTAAAATCATACCACATATTATCTTCTTTTAATATAACTTCAAATGTTTTATCATCTTTTTTAGTAATTGAATCAATTTCTTGAAATTGTTTATGTTCGTTTGTTTTTGCTCTTTCAAAAGTAAAAATGACGTCATCTGTTTTTAAAGGTTTGCCATTGTGAAAAAAGATATCATTTTTTAAAGTAAATGTTAGTTTTTTGCCTTCTTTTTGAGGAAGCAAAGCTAATCTAGATTCTACTTGGCCATTTTTTGTTTTATATAACAAAGTATCATGTATCATTGAAAAAACATTGTATGAATATGAAGAATTAGTTATACTTTCCATAGTTACATCAAACCCTTTGGTATCACAAGGAACAGCAATATTTACTGTATTTTTATCGAAAATGTCGTTTTTTAAAGGTTTATAAATCATCAATAATGTAATAATGATGCCACAAACAACAAACAAACTACTTCCAATAATCATTCCTTTTTTATGTTTTTTGTAAAAATTTTTGAATTTGGTTAAATCCATATTTTATTTTTTCTCCTTTTGTTTTGATATTAATAGCAGCTTGATATTAATAGCAGCTTTTCAAAAAATAACTACTATTAAATACAATTATACATCAAAAACAAAAAAAAGTTAACTTATAAACAATAAAAAATTAAACTTTTAAAATTTGATTTTTTTTAATTTTAATTTAAAAATATTTTGGTTATTTAATAATTGATAAAATTTTTTTGTTTTATTAAAAAAATATTTGTTAATTTTTTTAAACTCTTTACTAATTAGCAACTAAGACCTGTTTTCAAAAAATTAGCTAACAAATTTTTAGTATAAGGGTGTTGTGGATTGTTTAAAATTTGTTGAGTGGGTGCACTTTCTACTATTTTCCCCTGATGCATCACAATCACATCATCAGCCACTTGAGAGACTACCCCTAAATCATGAGTAATAAACAAAACAGCAGTTTTTTCCTCTTTTTGCAAATCACTAATTAAATTAAGGATTTCTTTTTGCACAATCACATCCAAAGCAGTAGTAGCTTCATCGGCAATTAAAAGTTTAGGTTGACAAACTAACGCCATTGCAATCATGATTCTTTGACACATCCCGCCTGATAATTGATGTGGATAAGAATTCATGATTCTTTGAATATTAGGTATTTTAACTTTTTTTAAAATTTCACAACTTTTTTGATAAGCCTTTTGTGCGTTTATATTGCGATGCAACATTAAAACTTCTATAATTTGGTTTTTAATTTTAAAAACAGGATTTAAGCTGGTAGTCGGATCTTGAAAAATCATAGCTATTTCATTTCCGCGTATTTTTTGCATTTCTTTTTCCCCGAATTCCGAAATCACTTGTTGATCGAAAATAATTTTACCTTGATGGATTTTTTGATTTTTTTCAAATAATTGCAAAATAGACATCGCTGTTTGACTTTTACCACTTCCTGATTCTCCAACTATACCTAGGGTTTTTTCTTTTTGAACTTCAAAAGAAACTCCACAAACTGCCTTAATTAACTCTTTTTGAGTCTGAAAATAAGTATGTAAATTTTTAACTTGTAATAAACTCATATTTTGGTTTTTCCTTTAGGTTTATTTTTTAAAGTACAAGCCACAAAGTGATTAAAATCTACTTGATACCAATCTAAATCTTGAGTGGTGGTTGGAAATAAAAATGAAAAATCTTGATATTCATACTTAATTTCATAATCTGGAAGAGATTGGTTTTGAATTGGTAATTTAGGAATAGCATTTAGTAATTGTTTGGTGTAAGGATGATAAGGATTTTTAAACATATCTTCTGTTTTGGCAAGTTCAATTGTTTTACCTAAATACATCACACAAATACGATCACTTAAAAAACGAGCAACTCCTAGGTCATGAGTAATAAATAAAAAAGTAAGTTGAAATTCTTTTTTCAAATCATTAATCAGTTTTAATATTTGTGCTTGAATTGAAACATCTAAAGCTGAAACTATTTCATCACAAACAACAAATTGAGGCTTAATAACCAAAGCACGTGCAATAGCAATTCTTTGCCTTTGACCACCTGATAATTGATGCGGATAGCGGTTATAAAAAGAAAGATCAATGCCGCATTTTTGCATTATTTCTAAAATCATTTTTTTATATACCGAATCTTTTTTATTTTTAACCATTTTATGAATCAAAAGTCCTTCACCAATAATATCAGATATTTTAAAAAGGGGGTCAAGAGAAGAAAAAGGATCTTGAAAAATGATTTGTAAATCTTTGCGTAAAAAACGTTTTTGTTTGTTGCTAATTGCAGTTAAATCCACATTTATTTTGTTATTTTGATGATAAAAAACATGACCTGAGGTTGGATTTTGTAGTTGCAAAATCACCTGTCCTAAAGTAGATTTGCCTGAACCAGAACCCCCTACAACAGCTAAAGTTTCACCTTTAAAAATATTTAAATTAATATTTTGGTTAGCTTTTAAAAATTCATCTTCTTGTAAAAAATTCTTTTTAACAACAAAATATTTTGATAGATTTTTAATTTCAATTAAAATCTGATTGATAATAGCCATTTTTTCTCCTAATTTTTTTTGTTTTTTGAAAATATTTTTTTAAGAAATTCTTTTTTCAAATTGAATTTCTTGTTTAATTTTTTTACTTATTTTTTTGTAATGACCGTTAATTTCTTGTGTTTTTTTGTATTTTTGCTGAAATAATGATAATTGTAACATTATTTTTTTAAACTTTTCTTTCCAAAAAGATATTTTAATTTTTTGATGCAAAAATTTTTGATTATACTTAATCTTTTTATTAATTACAATAATTTTTTTCTTGTTGTTTATTTCTTTTTGGGCAAATATTTTTAAAATATTTTCTTTGTGAAAAATAAAATTTTTAAAAATTTCATTATTTTTTTTCTTAATGGTTATTTTTTTATTTTCAAAAAATAATTTTTCTTTTTGAGAAAATTTATCTAAATTCTTTTTTTGTAAAAAAATTAATTTTTTTTTCAAATCTTTTTGTTGTGTTTCCCAAAATTGTTTTAAATTGATTAACACATCTTCAAGGTTATCATTCAATAAAACTATTTTTTGTTGCATTGATTTTGAACTTTTTTCTAATTCTTTTTCTTTTTGAATTTTCTTTTTTTTAATTTCTTGCAAAAATGCTTTTTCTTTTTGCAAGAATATTTTTTCAACAAAAAAATCTAAAGAATTCATAAATTTATCTTTGATTAAAAAGTTTGTATCAAACAAATAATAGTCAATTGATTGTTTTTCTTTTTGTTGAATTGATTGTTGTCTTTCTAAATTTAAAAAAAATTTATTTTGTTTAATAAAATTATTTTGATAACGATAATAAAAAAAAATAACTTGAAGAGTTTTGTTTAAAATTTTTTTCCAAATTTTGAAAAAAAGGGGAGAATAAAATTTTTTAACAACTGATAAAGGTTGTAATTTTGTGATTTTGGTTTCTAAAGGACAATATTTCCATAAAAAGAAAAGTTTTTGAAATAACCCTTTAATTTCATTAATTTTTTGTTGATGTTTTAAATTATATTTTTGTTTTTTTTTATAATAATCATTTTTTATTTTGATTACTTTTTGAGAAAAATAATTACTTTGTTGATTAAATTTTTCTTTTTTAAGGTTGATTTGACGATAAATTTGTTCCAATGGGGTTTGAATTTGATGTCCATCATTATTTTGAATTTTTTCACTAATAAAAAATAATTGTTTTTCATAAAAAATAATTATTTGTTTGATAATTTCAATTTTATCTAAAATTTGTTGTTTTTTAAAGAAATACTTTTTTTCATTAAGCAAACAAAAATTATAAAATTGTTCTTCTATAATTTTAACAAAATCATTATTGATCATTTGTTGAAACTTATTTATAATATTTTCTTCTAAAAGACAAATTTTATTACTACAAAAAGTCTCAAAAAAACTAATTTTTTGTTTTAATTGCTCCAAAATAACAATATTTTGATTGTTTATTGATTTTATTTTCTTTACAGAGTCTGATAATGTAGTTAAAAGTTGCATTTCTTCAAAAAGTTGTTTTTTCCAAAGATAATTAATATATATATTGTGTAAACTAATATCTTTTAAATAAAAATGCTTTTTTTTTACTTCATTTAATTGATAAATAATTAAATTATCTTGTTGCAACAATTCATAATTTGTGATTTGATTGTCTAAAAAACTAATTTCTTTTTTTAAATCCATTATTTTAGTTAAATCATTAAAATGAATTTTTATTTTTTCTAACTTCAATTGTAAAGCAATGCTTTTATTTTTAAATTCAAAGGCTGTTTTATTATGAAAAAAATCATGGTAGTAATCACTTTGAATAGAATTGTTTTCTAATTCTAAAATTAACATAATTTTACGATAAGAAAAAAAAGTTTCTTGATAATCTTTTTCATTATCAAAAATAGAATTATCTCGCAAATGTAAATTACGAATAATTTGAATTTGTAATTTAACATCATTTATTTTTTGCTCAAATAAATATTTAATTTTTTGCTCTTGATAATAATAATTTTTTATTAAATTTTTTCGATATTTTTGATAAATTTCTTCTTTTTTTTCTTTTTCTAAATGTAATTGATTAATGGCTTTATAATGGTTGATATTAATAAAATTATATTTTTTTTTCCATAAAGTTATTTCTTTTAAATAAGTTAATTCATTTTCTTGATTGCGAGAATAAAGTTTATTTTTTTGATTTTGAATATCTGAACCAAAAGAATTATAAAAAAAATGACAAAATGGTAGATTTAAAAAAGTAATAGGTCTTATCTTGCAAAAAAAATTTTCTTTTTGTAATTTAATTTTAATTTTGCTTTTTTCATAATCATTTTTAATCGAATCAAAGATTTGATCGTGAAAATTTAATTTTATTTGGTATATTTTGTGGATTTTATTAATATTTTTTTGATATAACTCTATTTTATTATTGTATATTTTTTCAATATTGGCTAAATTGTCTATTTTTTTAATTTCTAAAGCTTTTAATTCTAAACCTAATTGTTTATTGAGATTTTTATGTTTTTGATTTAATTTAAAATCTGTATTATAAAAATTTTGTTTTAACAGCTGATTATCAGAATTCTTTTTTTCTTCTAATTGTTTTTTTTGTTTTTCGAGATGAATTAATAAATTATTAATATTATTGTTTTTATCGGTTAATTGAGTTAAAAGATGTATTTTTTTTTTATGATTTTGCTTTTTGTAATATTCAATTTCTTTTTGAAAAATTTTCATTAAATGTTTAATTTTGACTTGATTTTTGTTTTTTTGAACACTAATCTCTTTGTTAAAAAAATCTTTTATTTTAACCTTTTTAAGAGTGTTTTTTTGCAAAATAATATTTTTTTGTTTTACTAATTGTTTGATTTTTTCATCAAGAACAGTAAATATTTTAAAATATTTTTTTTTAATTGTTTTTGTATATGATTCGTACTTATCTTTTAATATTTGTATATCATCATTTAAATCATTATTTTTTTTAGATTCATTGATAGATGTTATTTTTATCTGTATAATTGTTTTTTTTAATTCTTGTAAAAAAGGAGAAAAAACATCATTTTTTTTTCGCTTTTTTTTAAACAAAGATAATAATTTATTATAAAAAAACATAAATTTTCCTTTAATTTTAACTTAATAAGAAATTTTTGATTAAAAATTATTTAATTTTTAAATTTTCTAAGAGTTTCATCTTTAAAATATACATCATTACCTTTAGTATAACACAATTAAACTTAATTTAAAATTAAAATCACAAAACATGAATAAAATTTTTTATTTTATTTCAAAGATATTATCTTAACAAAAAAAATATTTACTTATTTCATAAGGGCGCCAAAGATGCTTAATTATCGTGTTATCTAACCAATAACCAGTGCGATAAACACTGAAAGAATATGGGGTTGGTTTACTTAACAAAAGACAAATGAATTACAGCAAACCATAAAAGCGAGTTGAGATGAAGTAGTTGTTAATCAATATGACCCCCCGCAATCAAATTGTCCCATGGATAAGCCTGCGCAATGGCCTAAGAAGAAAAGAAGATGTAATAAAATAACCTGTTATGCAAACTACTGAAGTCATTCAGTCCAGAATCTATCAATAGAAAAGTTTCGTATTGGATAGTTTATCAATAAAGAAAACCTGGAATCTCACCGACAGTCAGGAAAGACATAAAAACATAAACGGTTACTGCACCTAAAGGACAAAGGTCGATAATTAGAGTAACTTGGAGAATCGGGCGAGAAAGATGCCTAATTTACTAAGGAATTAACCACTCCCACACACAAGATAATATGTGACATCACGATCTCGGTTTTCGGAACGAAAGAACCAAAAATTACAGCAGAGATTGAAAGCGGATTGAAGGGAAACTATTACCTAAGACGATCCCGCAAGATGATATTCCTATGGATAAGCTCTGAAATGAGTCTAAGAGAATAAAAAAATGTAATCAAGTAACTCAGAGATAATAGCAAAAGACTCTGAAATTAGCTATTTAGATATCAAGGATTCTAATATCTAAAATTATCAAGTAAAAAAGCTAATTATTCACCTGGCTCAACGGTATTTACCTAAGCTAAGGTCATCTCACCTAAAGGAATTGGTCGTAAATTAGAGTAACTTCTATCTCCCTAAAAATCACTAGGTAACTAGTTAAAATATCATTAAGTTGGTAGATTCAAGGGAAAAGCATAACCGTAGTAGTCGTAGAAAGTTCAAAGTTAATTTTGGAATAAATTAATGCACTGACCTACCAAAGAAAGGGATAACAACCCTCACAAGGCGAAAGGGGAACCAAATTTCAGCTTTAATTCTGGATGAAGAAAGGAGTTGATAAGTATGTCAACAACTGAATTATTAACAAATAATTCTAAGCTTTCTACAGAATTGAAGCAACTCAATGAGATTGCAAAAAATTCAAAAATTGCAAATTGTAAACGATTCCAAAAAATTACCAACCTTGAAGAGAGTTATTTCGTAGCTTTTAACAAAATAAGTAATAACAAGAGAGCGGGCACATCAGGAATAGATGGGGAAACAATCGATGGATATACGTTAAAAGATATCCAACACATCCGACAACTGGTAAGGGAAAACAAATATATACCCAAACCCGTGAAATATGTAGAAATCCCCAAAAGCAATGGCAAAACAAGACCAACTTGGACTACCTACCATAAAAGATAGAGTAGTACAAGAAATCATACGTATGCAACTCGAAGCAGTCTATGAACCCACGTTTTCCGAATGGAGCTACGGATTCCGTCCTAAAAAAACCTGTCAAGATGCTTTAAAGCGTTTTGAACAAAGATTTCAAGGGATAAACTACTTCGTCAAAATTGACTTAAAAGATTTTTTCGGAACAGTTAATCACGAAACTCTAATCAAATTACTCCAAAAAAGCATTAAAAAGCATAAACTCATTAAAATGATTTATAAAATGTTAAAAAGTGGAGTAATGAAACAAGGGAAATATAGAACCAACATATTCAGGAACCCCGCAAGAAGGCATTATCTCACCCATCCTGTCAAACATCATGTTAAATGAATTAGATAACTTCATCGAGGATAAATTAAAAAAAAGTCATCAATGGGGAGATGGAAAAGTAAAATAAACCCTGAATATAGCCAGAAATCGAGACTTATGGCAAAAGAAAAGAAGGTAAATGGAACAACAGACAAATATCAAGAGTTTAAAAAACAACTTAAAGAAGTTTGTATCAATTCCAAGAAACCAACTAGACTTGAATATATTAGATATGCAGACGATTTTATCATTGGAATAAGTTCAGACAATATAACACTTGCATACAAAGTAATGGATACGATTAAGAATTACTTACAAGAAGAACTAAAATTAGTCGTATCCACTGAAAAATCTACAATCTCGAAAAGCAAAAAAGGAGTAGAATTTCTGGGATATGACCTATCAGTCAATCCCATCGAAAACTAAAACCCAAAGGGGACTACAAGATCCTAAACTAAACGGAAGAACAAGATTAAAAATCAACAAAGCAAAAGTTGAAAAATACGCTTTGAATAACCGAAAGGGTCAACAAGAAGAAAAAAATCAAACACCAAGAGGATCTCCACTCTTTTGAATTGTTAGAAATTATCAGAAGTTACAAAGCAAGACTAAGAGGGTTTACGAATTACTATGCCTACGCAGGTAATATAGCCCAATTAGGAAAGTTATACTACATCGCAACTTATTCACTCCTGAAAACATTTGCAAGAAAGTTTAGTACTTCCGTCGCAAAAGTGCGGAAGAAATACAACATACCTAAAACTAAAACATTCGGAATAAAATACAAGACCAAGAATAAAATCAAAGTCATGTGTGAAATTTGGGAAACCTTTAATTGGGGTAAGGTAAAGATGAAACGCAATTTTAAATGCGAGGACTCAATACCAAATCCCAATATCTATAAAGGACGCACCAAATTATTCGACAGGCTAGGGGCTGAGACATGCGAGAAATGTGGAAAAAGTAATCAAAAATTACAAATTCACCACAAAAAAACAGTAAGAAATAAAAACTAGCAAAGCGTTCGTAATAAAGAAACGAAAGCTTTGTGTATCACATGCCACACACCAATAACTCAACAACAAATACTAAATTTTAGAACAAACATCAAGAAATAATTCATAAATAAATAAACGCAATCCATAAAGCTAGAAACTTGGAACCGCCGTGTGCTTGGAAACTTTGCTCGCACGGTGGTGTGTGGGGCTCATGGTAATAAGATTAAACTCTGAAACGCCATGATTCTATCACGATCTAAAGCCAAGTCATTAAATTGATAAATTGGAAAATAAAAGCCCCAATAGCCAAGGATAAAGAAGCTATTTAGTAGTCGTAGAAAGTTCAAAGTTAATTTTGGAATAAATTAACACATTGACCTACCTGGGCGAAGGTTAACGACCTTCACAAGGCGAAAATAGCTAGTAATTTATTGAAACGGAAATAAATTATGGAAAACCGTGTGCTTGGAAACTTGCTCGCACGGTTTGGACGGGGGTGATTGTAAATAAAACAGCAAAGACAAATCACTGAATAAAACACAATTAATCTATCCGTATAAAAATAACAACTTTATTAAAAATATTTTGTAATAATTACTTTTGAAAATACTAATATTTTTTTCTTAGGTGGGTATTAAGGAATAAGACAGTAGAGAAATAAAGCATGCACAAGTTATATGGCAAAGGTGTTAGAATAACTCTCCTTAATATTCAATGATTTCGATTTTATTTAATGATTTAAAAAAAGCTTTGTTCGCTTATCATCTATTCTTTTCAAGAATAAAAACGTATTTTTTATTTAATCAAAAATTTAATCTAGTGGGGGGGGGACACAATTGACTATCTTTAATTCTTGTATTGTTTTTTTCATTTTTTTTATTACTTCTAGTTTTTTTGAATTATTGTGAAAGTTTAAAATTATTAAACACATTTTTTTATTACTCTTTTTTTATCACAACTTAGAAAAACAAAAAAACTAAACTGTTTATTTTAATAAACAATTTAGTTTTTGATTTTCAATATTTTTTTGGTTAGGTACCTTATTTATATTATTAAAAATTATTATTTATCATAAAATTACCAACATTCGCTATGTTGAATCATAATGATTTATTTTATTGTGTTTACAAAAGTACAAAGATTAAAACCATAATTATTAAAATCTGCAATCTCTGAAAATTCTTGTTTTTTGTTGTATGAAATATAAGATGTTTTTGTTTCTTCTGTTGACAAAATATCATTGTATTTTCCAATTTTTTCTAATTGATGATCGCCGTTGTATATAAATTTATATAAACATTTGAATTCATCTTGAAAACTATATTTTTTTATATAAAATAATAAATTTTTATTACTGTAAACAGGGATATAAATATCACCTTCAAAACCTAAAAAAAATTCTTGAATTTTTATCAATTTACCTTCATCGTTATGACTATTTACAAATTTAAAAAATGGTTTTTTATTTTCTTCTGGAAGATATATTTCAATAACTTGTAATTTTTTTTTATCGTCACTGTATACATAAAAAAATTTATATTTTAACGAACCATCAGGATTATATTGTTGCATAGTCATTAATCTTCCTTCAAAATCATAATGATGAACAAATTTATAATCATAACAATTAATATCATTGCTTTGTTTAAATTCTACACAACCCAGAGTATTAAATTGATTGACAAAAAAGGATGGCATTGGAATATCATCATCCAAAAAAGTTGTCATAATGGGATTCATTTTTTGAATTAGTTCTTTTGATAAATTTTTATTTTCTAGTTTTTGTATTTCTGTAATAGCGAAAACAAAATTATTAAACGATAAAACACAAGGTAATAAAACAATAATTATAAATAATAATTTAAATTTTATTTTGTTATTTCTCATCATAATATTTCTCATCATAAATAAAACTTCTCCTTATTTTTAGTTTTTATAAGAAAACCCATTTAAAATGTTGTTAACAAGTAAAAATTATCAAAATATATTATATTAAAGTTTGATTTTCCTATATGCATATTATAACATATCTAATTAATGTGCATATCTTGAAATTACTAAATTTTAGATAAAAAAGTGATTGATAAAGAAATTAAAAAAATCATAAAAACATAACAAAAAACAAGTAAAAATCTTAGAAAATTAATTTTTCTGATCGTTAAACTTTTTTTGATGTATATATAATATATTATAATTAATAGTATTTTTTATAGAAATTGCTATTAAAAAAAATACAAAAGGAATAAAAATTCATGATAATAAAACAATTTTTAATAAAAAAAACAAAATAATTATTATAATTACTTACATTTGGCTTTATTAATTCATCAACAAACAATAAACCACTCCACCCTAACAAAACATACAAGAAAAAATTAAATTATATCAAAACTTGAATAAAGATTTTTCTAATTCATTTTTATTCCATCTAAAACTCTAAGTATTTCATTCAAACCGAAATATTTACTTTTGCATTTAATTCATTGCGAAAACCATAATAAGAAAGAAGAACAAAAAAAAGATAATTTAATCGCCTTAGGGATGGTTGTAATGTTAGTTGTGTTTGCATCACTTATAATTTAGAAAGTTTGAGTTGGTAAAAAAGTTACTAAAACGGTTGAAACAAATGAAACTACAAAAAAAGACACTATCAAATCAGCTCCAAAAACTCCTGAAGAAGCAGTAGCTGAAAAAGTAGAAGTTCTTGAAGTTATAACAACTATTGAAATTGTAGATAACTTAAATTCAGAACCAAATCAAAAATAATAAAAAAAGAAAATCAAACATTATAAGATAAAATAGCAAATCAACTTTTAGAATAAGAAACAATTACGAAAGAAGAAATTGAAAAATTAGTTTAAATAAATTATAAATTGTATTAACAATGAAACATAAAAATAAAAACTATTTGTAATTTTAATTAAAAAAAAGGAGACCCTTAAAAAGTCTCTTTTTTTGTTGATTGATTGAAGTTTTTTAAGCCATGTTTTGAATTAAAATTAAAAACTAAATCAATTATAATTTAAATTTTAGTTAAAAAAAATGTTTCAACGACAACAAGGCGCACCCCAAATGCTACAACAAATTATAAAATAAAAAAGTTTTATTTTTACTTTCTTTCAAAAAACCAAAAATAATTTAAAAATTATTGAGAAACTCATCGAATTTTTGCAGTAACTATATTTTTTTTTGAACTTTTTTTAAATTTAATTTTTATAAAATTTTTTAACATTATTTTTTTATTTTACTTATTATAAAAAAAATTAAAATGGTAACAATTGAAATAATTGCAATAAGTGTTATTTTGTCTTGAAAAAACGATAATAAAGGGTTTGAAAAAGGTGTTATTTGATAATTTTCAAGAAAATTTTTAATTTTTTGTTGTATTTTATTTTCGTTGGAGTCCGTTTTTTTTAATTCTTGTTTGACAAGAACTAGTAATTCTTTGTGAATAGTGTTGATTTTGTTTAATGGTATGTTTTTATATAATTTTTTTTCTATTAATAATTGATCGATATTTTCAGACATTTCATTTTGAAAATTATTAATTATTCTGATTTCGTTTTCATCTATTGTTTTTTGAATTTCTTGGTTAATTTGTTCCAAAGAAACCCTAGGCTGAAATAATTCTGATTTTACCTTATCAGTAATAATGTTTTTAATTTCTTTTTGAGTAAAATGAGGATAACGGAAATTAAAGTAATTTAAGTTTTGTTTCCATTTATTATTAATTATTTTTAGCAACTGATAGTTTTTGATATTTTCAAAATTATTGTAAATTATTTCGATATCCATATCTTTTAAACTTAATGGTAATAAATATAATTCATTATTTTTATTATATAGTAGTTTTTTTAAATGTGAAATTTGATTGTTTTCAAACCAAGGATGATTGATTTTAAAATTATTTACTAATTCTTTAATTTTATTTTGGATGATGTTTTTTTTGTTTTCTAAAATTTTTTGGTGGATATTTTCTAAAATACTATTTTCTATTTCACTTATAGAATGGTAGGGTTTTTGAAAATTTTTATCTATTTCTTGTGTAATAATTGTTTTTAATGTTTCGGTCAAAAACCAAGAATTTGGAAATGGATTTTCAGTATTAATTTTGTTATTTAGGTTGTTTTTTAGTTGTTGAATGTGTTCATCAATTATTTGTTGAATTTGATTTGAAGTTATATCTTTTTGTTTAGCAGAAAAATAAATTTTTTCTAAAAATTCTTGTTTTTGTAAAAAAGGATATTTTTGATTCATATTTGTTATTAGATTTTGAGCAAAAGCCATGTTTTCAGCTATTTTATTAATATTCCAAATAAAATAAATTTTTTTAGTATTTTTTTTTCTAATATCCAAAAATTCTTCTAAAGTTGTAGATTCATACATTTTAGTAGTTTCTTGAGTTGGGTTTTCATCTTCAAAATAAAAACCTAATAATTCAGGTGGTAAAAAATTGAGAGTTCCATAAAATTTTTGAATTTTATCTGGATTTTTAGAAAAGTTGATAATTTGAATTTTTTGATCATTTGAATTATAAACTTTTTGTTTTAAGGAATGAGAATTTCCGAAAATCAAATCAAAATACTGTTTTTCTTTGCTATTATAAAGTGTATTTGTATCTCGATAAATATGTTGAATTGGAATATTTTTATATTCTTTTAAATTTTCTAAATCTGTCAATAAATATTTGGTATGCTCGTGTGGGCCCCAATTAAATTTTTGATTCATTTGTGTAGATAAAGATAATTGCAAATCAATAGGCAAAATATTTAAATGATCATGACTAATAGCTTTGATAGCAGCTTGGTCTAAAATATCTGTTAATTTTCTTTGGGTTTTGAGGGTTTCATCATCGTATTTTTCTGTAATTTCAATTATTTTATCTAAATATTGGTATGCTCGAATATCTATTTGATATGATGATGCTAAAGTTTTGAGGAATTTGGTTCTATCTGAAACATTTAATAAATCTATTTTAATATGTCTACTAAAACGACTCAAAATAGCGGGATCGATTTCATCTTTATAATTGGTAGCTCCAATTAAAAAAACAGGATGTTTCGAATCCGTTTTAAAACCTTCTGTTTGGGTTAAAAAAGCTGCAATCATGTTATCGTGATCAGAATGAGAATTTTTATTGTTCACACGACTACGAAAAACACTTTCACATTCATCAATAAAAATGATGCTAGGAGATTCTTTACGAGCTTCTTCAAAGATTTCATTAATTAATTTCGGACCTTCTCCCAAATAAGTTTTTGAAAAATCACTAGAATTAAGAGCAAAAAATGGTAAATTGGCTTCTTTAGAAATTACTTGGGCTAAAAAGGTTTTTCCTGTTCCTGGAGGACCATATAATAAAACTCCTTTCGGGGGTTTTTTAACTCCTATTTTTTTATATTTATCAGGATTTTTTAAATAATGTAAAAATTCTTTTAGTTGTGATATTTCTTCTTGAAAACCAATTACTTCCCTTAAAGTTGGTAGTTTAGAAGCATCAACTTTAAATTTTTTAGGATTTTCTAATTTATTAATGATTTTATTTTTTTCTTCTTTTTTAAGTTTATTTGTCAATTTATTAATGTGTTTATTTGAATTTTCGATTGAATTATTTAGGATTTGATGAGATGCATTAATTGTTAAAATAGTTTGTTTTGCAAAATCTTTCATGTTTTGATTTTGTTCTTGAAGTTGATTGTCTTTATTTTTTAATTCTGTTTGAATATTTGTATATTTAGATTGTAAATCATTAAAAGATGTTTGATTATTAGAAATTAAAGTTTTTTGAAGTTGAATTTGATTTTGTAATTCATTTTTTTCAGATAAAGAAATATTAGTTATTTTTTTTAATTCTGCTTCTTTATTGTTTAATTTTGTTTTAAATGATTCAATATCAATGTTTAAATTCGATATTTCGAGTTCTTGTTTTTCAAATTGTTTTTTTAAATTATCGATTTCATTATTTAATTCTTTTTTTTGTTGTTCAGTTAAATTTTTATTTTCTAAGATTTCTTTTTGTTTTTCTTTAATTTGTTCTTCTAAAAAAGTGTTAGTTTGTAGTTGTTTTTGAATTTTAGTTGTTTGAAAGTTAATTTGAGTTTCTTGTTCTTGGAGTTTAATTCTTTGTTCTTGAAGTTGATTGTCTTTATTTTTTAATTCTGTTTGAATATTTGTATATTTAGATTGTAAATCATTAAAAGATGTTTGATTATTAGAAATTAAAGTTTTTTGAAGTTGAATTTGATTTTGTAATTCATTTTTTTCAGATAAAGAAATATTAGTTATTTTTTTTAATTCTGCTTCTTTATTGTTTAATTTTGTTTTAAATGATTCAATATCAATGTTTAAATTCGATATTTCAAGTTCTTGTTTTTCAAATTGTTTTTTTAAATTATCGATTTCATTATTTAATTCTTTTTTTTGTTGTTCAGTTAAATTTTTATTTTCTAAGATTTCTTTTTGTTTTTCTTTGATTTGTTCTTCTAAAAAAGTGTTAGTTTGTAGTTGTTTTTGAATTTTAGTTGTTTGAAAGTTAATTTGAGTTTCTTGTTCTTGGAGTTTAATTCTTTGTTCTTGAAGTTGATTGTCTTTATTTTTTAATTCTGTTTGAATATTTGTATATTTAGATTGTAAATCATTAAAAAATGTTTGATTATTAGAAATTAAAGTTTTTTGAAGTTGAATTTGATTTTGTAATTCATTTTTTTCAGATAAAGAAATATTAGTTATTTTTTTTAATTCTGCTTCTTTATTGTTTAATTTTGTTTTAAATGATTCAATATCGATGTTTAAATTCGATATTTCGAGTTCTTGTTTTTCAAATTGTTTTTTTAAATTATCGATTTCATTATTTAATTCTTTTTTTTGTTGTTCAGTTAAATTTTTATTTTCTAAGATTTCTTTTTGTTTTTCTTTGATTTGTTCTTCTAAAAAAATGTTAGTTTGTAGTTGTTTTTGAATTTTAGTTGTTTGAAAGTTAATTTGAGTTTCTTGTTCTTGGAGTTTAATTCTTTGTTCTTGAAGTTGATTGTCTTTATTTTTTAATTCTGTTTGAATATTTGTATATTTAGATTGTAAATCATTAAAAGATGTTTGATTATTAGAAATTAAAGTTTTTTGAAGTTGAATTTGATTTTGTAATTCATTTTTTTCAGATAAAGAAATATTAGTTATTTTTTTTAATTCTGCTTCTTTATTGTTTAATTTTGTTTTAAATGATTCAATATCAATGTTTAAATTTGATATTTCGAGTTCTTGTTTTTCAAATTGTTTTTTTAAATTATCGATTTTATTATTTAATTCTTTTTTTTGTTGTTCAGTTAAATTTTTATTTTCTAAGATTTCTTTTTGTTTTTCTTTGATTTGTTCTTCTAAAAAAGTGTTAGTTTGTAGTTGTTTTTGAATTTTAGTTGTTTGAAAGTTAATTTGAGTTTCTTGTTCTTGGAGTTTAATTCTTTGTTCTTGAAGTTGATTGTCTTTATTTTTTAATTCTGTTTGAATATTTGTATATTTAGATTGTAAATCATTAAAAGATGTTTGATTATTAGAAATTAAAGTTTTTTGAAGTTGAATTTGATTTTGTAATTCATTTTTTTCAGATAAAGAAATATTAGTTATTTTTTTTAATTCTACTTCTTTATTGTTTAATTCTGTTTTAAATGATTCAATATCAATGTTTAAATTTGATATTTCGAGTTCTTGTTTTTCAAATTGTTTTTTTAAATTATCGATTTTATTATTTAATTCTTTTTTTTGTTGTTCAGTTAAATTTTTGTTTTCTAATATTTCTTTTTGTTTTACTTTAATTTGTTCTTCTAAAAAAGTATTAGTTTGTAGTTGTTTTTGAATTTTAATTGTTTGAAGGTTAATTTGAGTTTCTTGGATGAGAATATCAGAGTAATTATCAATAAAAAATTGTAAATATGTTTTTGAAATAATAGAAAAATTTCGTGGCGTCCAAGAATGCCAAAAAGACCCACTAGGGGTATTAAAATTTTGTTTTTTAGCATTTAAATAATGATTATAATTAATATAATCATTTTTATCTCCTATGAAAACCAACATACATTCATTAATGCTGGAAATTGTTTGTTGAATAGAACTACTAAAATCTGATAAAAGATTGTAACGTTCTATCAAATATAAATTATTTATTAAAGTATTGTTTTTTTGTTCGTCATCGATATAAAAATTTTTTTGAAATTCTTGAGCAATTATTTGAATTATTTTAGTTAATAATTCATGATTATTTCTTAATTTAGGAAAAGTATTTTTTAATTTTTGAACAATATCAAAATCATCTATATTTTTAAGCATATTCTTGGAGATATTAGATTTAAATGGTGTTTGGGCGTTAACATTTAAGGTAGATAAAAAAAATAAGAAAATAAGAAAATAAGAAAAAAGTTTATTTTTGATTTTCATTGTTGTCGATTATATTTTATGAAAACCCTTTCTAATGAAAAATAATATTTGAGAGTTTTTGAATTTAAAATTTAAGCAAAAAAATGTAAAAAAATATAATAAATATTCTATTACATATTTTTGAAGATTAAAAAATTATGTTTATGCGATTTAATGATTTAGAGGTAAATTAAGATAACAGATGAATAATAATAAATCGCTATTAAATTATAACATATTTTTTTCTTTCTTAAAAAAATTCATTGATGTTATATAATTATTTTTAAATATTTTTTTGTTTTGCAAGTAAAAACCTTAGTAAATTAATTTTTCTGAGTGTTAAACTTGTTTTTTTTTTTTTTGATGTATAATTGTAGTTAATAGTGAAGTTTAAATTATTTTTTGAATTTGCAAAATAGTTAATTTAAATATTTGCTATGATTATTGAAATAGAATAAAACAAGGAATTAAAAATTATGAAATTTAAAAGTTTTTATTATCGATATAAACAAATAATAGTATTTTTTTTACTTTTTTTAAGTATTTGTTGTATTTTTGCATTATCTTTTTTATTTACAAAAAAATTAAATAATAAAAAATCATCAAATGATATAAAAAAAGATTTCTCTGTTCCAAATATATTAGAAGAAAAAGAGATTTCATTTGAAGAATTAGATTCATTTCAAACAAAAATGACACAACAATATCCAGAAGAAGCGACTAAAATATATAAATATAAAGATATAAATGGATATTATTCGGGAACTGATAATCATGTTGCTCATGCATTAATATTTATAAATAAGGGATATAGTTCGTCTAATATTATTAAAGAACCTCTTTGTATTTTTATACCTAGATTAAACGAAGAAAACATCATAAAAGATGAAAAAAAATATTTTGACTCAACATTAGAAGAATTAAAACAATATTGTATTGAAAATAATAAAAATATATATATAAACAAAATAAAAAATTTACCACAAGTTAAAAACCAACCTCAACAAAATATAGAAGCAAATCAAACACAAAATAATACAGAAGATGAATTAAACTTTGATTTCCCTTATAAAGAAATTGAACTTGAAACACTTGATTCATTATTTACAAACGAATATTTTAAAAAATATTATAAAGAAAATAATATGATTGCTATTGCTTCGGGTATTGATCGTTTATCTCAAGAACCTCAAATTTATCCAGATCAAACAACAAAGACTGTAATATTTGCCAAAGAAGATTTTCCAAATTCAGTTATAAATAATAACACTGATGATAAAAGTGTTTTAATCTTTATTCCTTTGACTAAGAGAGAACAAATAGATAAAATTTTTAAAGAAGACGACTCTAGTAATCCAGTTAATCAAATATTCAATAAAAAATATGAAGAATTAACATTAAATGATATTCAAAATAGTAATAGAAAAGGTATTTTAATTTTTAAAATTAAATATGCTGATTATCTTGATAAAGTTAACAATCCAAAAAGCCAATCAAAATTGGATTAACAATAAAATATAGTCACAAAAAATTGAAATAATTTTAATATATAAATTTATTTTTAAAAAACTAAATTTTTAAAAAAGAAAATAAGAGAACCAAATGAAAAAAATTAATTTTAAAAAAAAATTTATCATAATATTTATTTTTATTTTTATTACTTTATCTATTTTTTTGTTATGGGGATTAAAAATAAAAGATAGAAAACAAAAAACAAAAAATAATAATTTTGATAAAATCTTTTTTTTATCTCATATCCCTCAATCATCTAAAGTTTTATGTTTAGAAAAAAATGATTTCCCTATTGATTTAAATATTTATCAAAGAATTAATACTTTTGATGAACAAATTCAAGAAATTTTTAATTACTTAAAACAAGATATTTTCGAAGAAACATTTCAAACAAATTCAAAAACAAATGAAATAATACTAAAAATAAAACCTAATTTAACATTTGAAAATGATGAATCTATTAACGCTCAAACTTTAAAAAATTCTTTAAAAATTTATATAGATAATAATTTAGCTAAAGATTTGATTGAGTTATTAAATCAAGATTTAGTTAAATATATTATTGAATATCGTAAATCAGAAAAAGATAAATTATTCAATGATTTTATTTCAATTGATAAAAACGACGATTTAAAAATAAAAATTAAATTGAAAGAAAATACACCATCAAAACAAATTATAGAATATTTAAAAAAAAAGATATTTTTAATTCCTTCTAAATATGAATCAAATAATTTAGATAATGATTTTTTCAAAAAAAAATATGGTTTTCCAAAATATCCACTTTTATCTTATGGTGAATATAAAATTAATAAATTTGATCCTTTTAATATGATCTTAGAACTTAAATTAATCACAGAAAATAAAAATAATTCCAAAATAAATCATATTATTTATTTAAACGCTTCTAAAGGTGAACAACGCGAATTATTTCGAAATGGTAAAATTTCTTGTTATATTCCTTTAGAAGACATCGACTCAGATATTTTTTATAATGACCATATCCAAAATCAAGAATTTTTAGAAAATGAAAATTATAACAAAAAATTTACATTAGATGAGAGACAATTATTTTTAATTTTTAATTTAACTACAAAAAAAAATAGACTAAAATCCAAAATTTTAGAACAATTAGTTTATTTTAAGGATTATTTTAATAAAAATGAAAAAAATAATGATAATAAAGAAAATATTATTAATAAATTAGAAAATAATTATAAAATTATTTCCGAAAAAGAACAAGAAAATGAAATTTGCAATCAATACAAAGATTTACTAAAACAACTGTGGGAAGTTAAAGATAAAACAACTTATCAAAAATATTTAAAAATATTAGACAATTGGGAAAATGCAGAAATATCACATCCTATTTTACAAGATAAAGATTTTCGTAAATCTTTATATTTTTTATTTGATCGTCAAGAAATAATAAAAAATATTTTTCCTTTTTTTACACCTTCTTGTTATCTTATTTCCGAATTATCTGAATTTAGTTATGATAAAAACGTTTCTTTGCAAAAAAATTTAAATAATTTTTTAGATTTAGAAGAAGAAAATCAACGAACAGAAAAAAATAATTTATTATCAAAAAGTTTTGATGAAGAAAAAGCTAAAAATTTATTTTTTAAAGCTTATGACAAATTACCATTAGATACAAAAACAAAACCCATTGAATTAAAAATTTCATGTTTTGATGATAAAAGATTTGAAATGCTTTTTGATTATTTACAAGAAAGATTTAAAACTTTTTTCGAGAATAAAATTATTCTAAAACGTTTCTTAACAATGAAAAATAGTAGTAATGATAAAGAAACTATATTAGAAAAAAATAATCAAGGTGAAAATTTATCTTCTACTATAAATAGTTTATTATATCCTGATAATGTAGATCTATTTATAGATAGCCAATTTACTTCAAATTTTAATTTTATTATGTTTTTTTTCTTGACTAATTTTTATTGTAATTATATATTTGATATTGATTTAAATGAAGAATTGTCACAAATACCTGAACAAGATAAAGAAAAATTGAAAAATAAAATTCATTATACTAATAAAGAATTTATAGGTATTGATCAAAATAACAGATTAAAAGGTAATGTTGATACATTAAACGCTTTTATTATAAATATATCGAAAAATAATTTTAATAATAAAGAACGAATAATTTTAAAATTATTAAATGAATTGGAAAAAATATTTTGAAATTATACCTTCTATTCCTTTATTAAGTTTACAAAAATGTATTTTATATAAAAAATGAATCAATAAAGAAAGGAATTTGAATTGAAACAAATGAATAAATTTTATAATAGAAAAATTATAATTGGGTTAAGAGTTTTGTTTATTATTTGCTTTTTTGTTTTATTTATATGGTGTTTGGATTTATTTTTAGATAATAATGTTTATCAATCGTCTTTGACATCGTTTTCGGATTTTCAAAAAGAACATGAAAATTATAAACATATTACTATTTCGATGCTGCACGATAATCCAAAATTTTTTTATTTGAAATTAATAAAAAAAGATAATTCTAAATATCAAATTTTATTACCGCAAGATGATTTTAGTATCGTAAAAATTTTTTTACAAAATAATATAGAAGGAAAAGAAGTTTTTTTAGAAAATCCAGAAAAAAATTTTTTTCTTAAATATCGCGATAATATTTTAATGTTTATTCAAATTTTTAATTTTATTGGTTATACTATTTTTATTTTTTACATAATTAATAATATGTTAAAAACATCAGGACGATTAAATACCAATCCTTTAGTATCTTCTAAACAAAAATCTCTTTTTACTTTCCAAGATGTTGCAGGAAATGAAGAAGAAAAAGAAGAGATGAAAGAATTAATTGATTTTTTAAAACAACCTCAAAAATATGCCTCCATTGGAGCTCAAGTTCCAAAAGGAGTTTTACTTGAAGGACCACCAGGAACTGGAAAAACTTTATTAGCTAAAGCTTTAGCTGGTGAAGCTCAAGTACCTTTTTATGCCGCCTCAGGTTCTGAATTTGTTGAAATGTATGTTGGAGTTGGTGCCAGCCGTATCAGAAAACTATTTCAAGAAGCCAAACAAAACGCTCCTTGTATTTTATTTATTGATGAAATAGATGTTTTAGGTGGTAAAAGAGGAGGAAATTTTTCTGGTGGTTCTCGAGAAAAAGATCAAACTTTAAACCAACTTTTAACTGAAATGGATGGCTTTACTCAATCTAAAGGTATTATTATTGTTGGCGCTACTAACCGCGCTGATATCCTAGATCCTGCTTTATTACGACCTGGTAGATTTGACCGTATTTTTAAAGTAGGGTTACCTGATGTCAAAGCACGTGAAGCTATTTTAAAAGTTCACGCTCGTAATAAAAAAATAGTTAATGATATTGATTTCCATCAATTAGCGAAACAAACACCAGGTATGAGTGGTGCACAATTAGGGGCTGTTTTAAACGAAGCTTCCATTTTAACTGTTCGTAACCAAAAAGACTTAATAACAATGACTGAATTAGAAGAAGCAATCGACCGTGTTTTAATGGGACCAACAAAGAAGTCTATTAAATATACAGAAGAAGAAAGAAAAATGGTAGCTTATCATGAAGCTGGACACGCGGTGATTGGTATCAAATTACCTCATGCACAAATTGTTCAAAAAATTACTATTATTCCTCGAGGTTCTGCAGGGGGTTATAATTTAATGATGCCAGAAAAAGAAACTTTCTTTTCTTCTAAAAAAAGAATGTTAGCAAATATTATTTCTTTTTTAGGGGGAAGAGTCGCTGAAGAATTAGTGTTTGATGATGTTTCTAGTGGTGCTTATGATGATTTTAAACAAGCAACTAAAATAGCTCGCTTAATGGTAACTAAATATGGCATGAGTGAATTAGGACCAGTACAAGATTCCGAATTTTCAGATAAAAAAGCGATTGATATAGAAATAAAAAAAATCATCGATGAATGTTTTAAGCAAGCTCAAATTATTATAAAAGAAAATAAATCTTTATTAGATAAAATAGTAGTTACGCTTTTAGAACAAGAAACAATTACTCGAGAAAAAATTGAAAAATTAATTTAATCTAACTTTAGTTGCAAAATAAAATAAAAAAGTTAAATTTTTAGAAGTCAAAGAGATTAATGTTTACAATTTCAAACGCGAAATAGTTAACTCCGATTAAATATAAAATCTTTTACCAAAACAACCCCAATTTACCAGCTTATTGTTTTAAAAAAACTCAACTTGTTTCTGGGGGTGATAGTGATTTTTTGGAACACCGCACCTATTACAATAAAACTGATTAGTTGTATACTTAAACTAAGTTCTTTTTTCAAAAAGTTTAAAAATATATCAATAAGTTATAAATAAAAACAACAATAAACTAAAAATTTGTTATAATAATAATGTCTTGTAAAAAAAATTATAGATACATGCTTATTCCTTGTCTTTATTATAATATAAAGACCTTATAGGCCATAAGGAGAAAAATATGAAAAAGTACGAAATTATGTATATTTTAAGACCTAATTTAGATAATCACGAAGTGAAAAAAATTAACGTTCATTTAGAAAGTATTTTTAGCAAAAAACCTAGTACTATTTTAGAAAAAAAAGAGATAGGTTTGAAAGAATTAGCTTATCCTATTGATAACCATAAAAAAGGTTATTATCATTGGTTCATTACAAAAACCGATAATGAAGCTGTTTTAGAATTTAATCGTATCGTTAAAATCACTGAAGAAATTATTAGATTTATTATTATTAAAGAATAAATAACAAATAACTTTGTAGTTAAAAAAAAGTAGATAATGGGTTTGTAATTTTTAAAATTATTATTAAGTTTAAAACAAAGGGCGGAATAATAATAAAAATAAATTCAAAACAATTACATAATAAAAAAATAAATTAATAAAATTATTATATAGTATAGTTTTATTTGATATTAATAAGAAAATATAGAATAGATATAAAAGGAGATTTTATCAGTATGATTAATAAAGTTATTTTAGTTGGAAGAATCACTAAAGATCCAGAATTAAAAACTCATAATAGTGATACTAGTTATGTTAAATTTACTTTAGCGGTAAATAGATTCTTTAGCAATCAAGAAGAAAATAAAAAAACTGATTTTATTAACTGTATCGTTTGGCGTAAACAAGCAGAAAATTTAAGCAGGTATATTTCTAAAGGAAATTTATTAGGTATTGAAGGAAGTATTCGAGTTGAAAAATGGGAAAAAGATGGCAAAACTAACTGGACTACTGAAGTTAGTTGCAGTAATATTCACTTTTTAGAATCAAAAAAAAGTACACACCCAGAACATAACGCGGAATACGAAACATCACAATCTAACAATTTCAAACAAGAAGAATCACAAGATGATGACTTACCTTTTTAAATTTGGAAAGAGATAAAAAAAATGAAAAACATCAAAAGAAATATTTTCAAAAAACGTCATAAAGTTTGTTATTTTACTGAACATAGTTTTACTAAAATCGATTTTAAAGACATAGAACTTTTACAAAGGTTTATTACTGAACGTGGAAAAATTCTTTCTCGAAGAATTACTAATACTTCAGCTAAATGGCAACGTCATTTAGCAGTTGCTATCAAAAGAGCTCGTCATATGGCTTTAATCCCTTTTATCCAACAATAAAAACAGGTATAATCCTGTTTTTTTTATTAATGTTGCTTCTTTTCATTGTTTGTACTTTAAAAAACTTTGTGGTTGATAAAAAGATATGAATGCCTTTTTTTAAAGACAAATTAATTTTTTAATTTTTTTATTATTTTTAAAACAAAAGGCAGGTGATAATTTTTATGTTTCTTAAAAACAAACATAATATCAAATTAATCATAACTATTGCGATTATTGTTTTATTTTTGCTAGGTTTGATCTATGATTATAAATCTATATCAGATTTTTTTCAAAAAATCGATGTTTTGACTAACAATCAAAACCCTGATATACGTCATAAAAATGATAATCTTGCAAGCAACTTCACTTTTTGGGTTTTTGCTTTTTTTGGTAAAATTACTTTAATATCCTTTATTATTAGTTTTTTGTTATATGTTAAAAAAAATAACCAAAATAAGCGTTTAAAAGCTAAATTAACTTTATGGTCTAAATTATCTTTTCATGTTAGTCAAATTGGTGAAGAGGTTTTAAATGAACTTCCGATTGGAATTATTTTAATTGATTCAAATAGCAAAGAAATACAATGGTTAAATCCTTATGCTAATTTGATTTTAAAAAATCCCGAAATTAATACTCCTTTAAGCAAAATCAATGAATCAATGTTGTTTCTGACTGAAAAAGAAGAAGAAAAAACAATTATTACTTTAAAAAAAGAAAAATTTGAATGCTTTTACAAAAAAGATTTAAATGTTTTTTATTTATTTAATGCTACCGAAAAAGAAAATATTAAACAATTGTTTCGAGACAAATCTTTAGCTTTAGCGATGATTACTTTTGATAATTTAGAAGAATCCTTGATTCGTTATGATCTTTCGGATCAATCTCAAATTCAAGGCGAATATTTAAGTGCTTTATCTGATTTTATTGAACCTTACGAAGGCTATCTAAAACAATTAATAGACGATCGTTTTTTACTGCTTTTGAATCGTCAAAATTTAGATAAAATGTTAGAAAATAAATTTAGTATCTTAGATACTGTCAGAAAAATATCTCATAAATATCAATTAAAAGTAACTCTTTCGATGGGGATTGCTTGTTGGAATTTACCTTACGACCAATTATCAATTTATAGTCAAAACGCGATTGAATTAGCACAAAAAAGAGGCGGTGATCAAGTAGTTGTTAACATTGAAAATAAAAAAATTAAATATTTTGGTGCTAAAATAGCTGCTTTAAGTAAACAATCCAAAGTTAGTATCCGTGTTAATGCTCAAAATTTAGTTGATATTGTTAAAAAATATCTTCATTTTTTCATTATGGGTCATAATTACACTGACTTAGATTCTTTAGGATCTATGATTGCTTTTTATAAAATAGCTTTTAGTTTAAAACCAGAAGTTAATCATTATATTATTGTTGACGAAGCAAAACTAGATAAAAGTATTCTTCCTGTTTATCAGCAATTACTTCAACAAGAAACATCGCCTTTTATTAATATTATTACCACTAAAAAAGCTTCTCAAATGATTAACTCTAATGATGCTATTGTATTAGTTGATACCCAAATTAAAGATACACTTAATAGTCCTGAATTATTATCTTTAACTAATAATATTGTTGTTATTGACCATCATCGAGCAACTGAAGAAATTATTCCTTCTATTTTTGCTTATGTCGATTCTTCTGCTTCTTCGACGGTTGAATTATTAGTTGAAATTATGGATTTTTTAGAAGAGGAAATAAAAATTACTTCTTTTGAAGCAAGCATTATGTATGCTGGTATTTTAATTGATACTAATTCCTTCATTTATCGAACTAGTTCGCGTACTTTTGAGGTTGTTTCCCGATTAAAAGATTGGGGAGCTGATGGGATAAAGGTTAAAAGTTGGTTACGCAAAAATTTTGATAACGTTTTAGAAACCAATGCATTGGTTTCTAAAATGGAAATTTTTATGGACCGTTTTGCTATTATTGGCAGTAATAAAATTTATGATAATCGTTCTTTTTTAGCTCAAGTAGCAGAAAATGTTTTAAATATTAGCAGTATTGATGCTGCTTTTATGATAGCCAAAATTGCTGAAAATAAAATAGCTATTAGTGCTCGTTCTTACAATCAAATTAATGTGCAAACTATTATGGAACAAATGGGAGGCGGAGGTCATTTTAACAGTGCTGCTACTCAAATTGAAGGCGACAACGTTCAAATAGTAATTCAAAATTTAAAGCATTTATTAAACTTGGAATACGAAAAAGGAGACGCAAATATGGAAATTATTTTATTAACTGATATTCCTAACAAAGGGAAAAAACATGATATTATTAAAGTTAATAATGGATATGGTAATTTTTTAATTCAAACTCAAAAAGCGCTCTTAGCTGATAAAAACAATTTAGCAAAAATTCAACAAAACCAAATTTTAGAAAAACAAAAAAAACAAAATTATGAACTTTTAATGCAAAAACTAAAAACAGAGATTGATGATAAAACCATTTCTTTAGATATTCAAGTAGGTCCTAAAGGTAAGGTTTATGGTAAAATAACTTTAAAACAAATTGCTGATGAATTTCAAAAGGTACATCACATTATAATTGATCGCAGAAAAATTTCTTTAGAAAATGAGATTACTTCTGTTGGGATTTATCATGTTTATGTTAACTTAACAGAACAAATCAAAGCTACTTTTTTTCTAAACGTTATCGAAAGAAAAAATAAATGAGCCAATATCATAAAAATAAACCTTTTAGTCCTGAAGCAGAACGTGCTTTAATTGGGGTTTTATTGTTAAATCCAGAAAAAATTTCTTTTGCTATTGATATGATTAACGAAAATGCCTTTTATGACACCAAACATCAATATATTTTTAAAGCGATGAAAAAATTACATCAAGAAGAACATAAAATTGATTATGTTTCTGTTAGTTCCATCTTAGAAAATGAACAATTATTAAGTCAAATTGGCAATATTGACTATTTAATTGAATTAGTTGAAATGACTCCCTCGAGTCAATATTTAGAAACATACATTGATTTAATCAAAGAAAATGCCCTCAAAAGAGAAATTATTGAAGCTGCTTCTTTTTTGGCACAAAAAGGATATGAGGATATCGATGTTCAAAGTTATTTAGATGAAGCTGAAGAAAAAATATTTAATTTAACTCAAAGAAAAAAAACTAGTGATTTATTAGAATTAAAAAATTTGTTAAAAGAGATTAAAAATAAAAATATTCAAGTACAACGTAAAAAAGATTTAGTAGGACTTTCAACTGGTTTTGAAAACCTTAACAACATTACTTTAGGTTTTAAACCAGAAGAATTTATTATTATAGCAGCAAGACCTTCTATGGGTAAAAGTACTTTTATGCTTAATTTAGCTTTAAATGTTGCTAACCCTAGTTATAATAATCATAATCCACATATTGCCATTTTTAGTTTAGAAATGTCAAATGAACAATTAGCGATGCGGATGTTAAGTTCTGTTGCCAAAGTAGAACACAAAAAAATTCAATTAAGTCGCGTTGACAAAGAAGATAAATTAATTTTAGAGATGGCTATTGATAAAATGAATTCATTAAATGTTTACTTTGATGATTCAGCTACGGTTAATATTTTAGATATCAAAGCCAAATGTCGCAAATTAAAAACTCAACAAAAACTAGATGTTGTTATGATAGACTATTTACAATTAATTCATAAAACCAAAAAACATAACCGTCAAGAAGAAGTGGCAGAAATTTCTCAAAGTTTAAAACAAATGGCGCGTGAATTAAAAATACCTGTGATTGCTTTATCCCAATTATCAAGAGATGTTGAAAAAAGAGAAGACAAAAGACCTATTTTAGCAGATTTAAGAGATTCAGGTTCAATCGAACAAGATGCTGATATTGTGATGTTTTTATATCGAGAAGATTATTATCAAAAAGATAAAAAAATAAACACCGGTAAAACTCAAGTAATTATCGCTAAAAATCGTCAAGGTGCGATTGGAATTCGTGAGTTTAACATTAATTTTGATTTTATGTTTTTTTCCGAAATCGAACCCTATATCATCGAAAATTAATTTTGATAAAACTTTGAGCAAATAATTTCTTAGAATAAAGTTGACTTATTTAAAAAAACAGTATTTAAGAAATTATTGATAAAATAATAATAAATTTGATGAAAAAAAGAGGTAATAGTTAAATATGCTTGCAAGATTAAAAAAAATTCACCAAAAATATCAAACTTGGCAACAACTTTTACTCCAAAATCAAAGTATATCTGATAAAATTGAAATTTTAAAAAATTTAAGTAAAGTAGAGCCAATAGTAAAACTTTTTCAAAAATATTTAGTTTTAGAAGAACAATTAATTCAAATAGAAGCAGTTCTTAATCAAGTTCAAATACAAGACAAAGAAATTTTTGAGTTGTCTCAAAAAGAAAAAGAATCTCTTTTTAACCAAAAAAAAAATCTTTGGAAACAATTACGTATTTTATTATTACCTCAAGATCCCGAAGATAAAAAAAATGTTATTTTAGAAATCAAAGGGGCTGTCGGAGGGAATGAAGCTAATCTTTTTGCAGCCGATTTACTAAGAACTTATATTAAATATGCTGAAAGTAAAAAATGGAAAGTAGAAATTCTAAATTTAAATCCTAGCATTAAAGGTGGTTTATCTTCTGTGGAATTATTAATTTCAGGAAAAAATATCTATTCTTTTTTAAAATATGAATCAGGAGTTCATCGAGTCCAACGAGTACCTGCAACCGAAGTTCAAGGGCGCATTCACACTTCAACTGCAATTGTTTTAGTTCTGCCTGAAGCTAAAGAAATAGAAATCAAAATTGATTGGAATGATATTCGGATAGATACTTTTAATGCAAGTGGACCTGGAGGACAATCTGTTAACACTACCAAATCAGCTGTTAGACTTTCACATATACCTTCAGGAATTAATGTTGCTTGTCAAGAAGGTAAAAGTCAACATGAAAACAAAGAAAAAGCTTTTACTTTACTTAAAGCAAGAATTTATAATCAAATGTTGGCTGTTAAACAAGAAGCAGAAAATAAACATCGTAAAAGTTTGATTGGAACAGGGGATCGTAGTGAAAAAATTAGAACTTATAATTATCCCCAAAATCGAGTTACAGATCATCGCATTGGACTTACTTTGCAAAAGTTAGACTTTGTTATGGAAGGTAAATTAGATTTTATTATTGAACCTTTAATTGATGCGGCACAAAAAGAAAAATTAACTCAAAATGAATAACAAAAATAAAAAAAATTTGTCATTTAACAACATTATTATTTTTCCAACAGATACAGTTTATGGCATGGGAGTTAAATTGTATGATCGAAAAGGACTACAAACAATTTATCAACTTAAAAAAAGATCTTTAGAAAAAGAGATTATTGTTTTATGCGCTTCTTTGCAAGAAGCTCAAATTTTAGTCCAATTAAACGAAATCAGTTATCAATTAGCTGCATCATTTTGGCCAGGCCCTTTAACTTTAATTTTAAAAACTCAAACTGCTTATTTTGAAGCAACAGGAAAAAAAACAATAGGTATAAGAGTCCCCAAACATCCTTTAGCTTTATCTCTTTTGAAAAAACATGGACCTTTAAAAACTACTTCTGTTAATGAAAGTGGGGGTCCCCCTTTAAATGATTACAATATCATTTATAAAATGTATTGTCAAAAAGTACTCTTTATTTATCCCAACAACTTTCCTATTTCGAAAGTATCTTCTACTATTGTTGATGCAACCACTAATAAATTGATTATTTTAAGACAAGGAAACATTAAAAAAGAAACCATTCAAAAAGTTATAAAAGAATAATTATAATACTATTTCAGTATTAAAAATATTATTTTTTCCTAAGAAAAATAATTCTAAACCGATATTTAGATTGATAGCTCCTATTTTGGCTTGATATTCTAATTCTATTAAAGTTAAAAAATGTTTTTTTAAAGATTGAGGAGTTGATTTTATAGTTTGGACTTCTTTGTTTAAAAAAAATGTTTTTGAAGAAGAACATTTTAAAATTTGGGATATTTTTTCTTGATTGTAGTTTTCCTTTATCATATCTTTAACTAATAATAAATCTTTGATTTTGTTAATTAATTGATATAGTATTTGAAAATTATTGTTTTTTTGTGCTTTTAATTTTTGATATAATTTATAAGCAGCAATTTTATTGTTATTTAAAAAAAAATCAATTAGTGTAAAAATATTGTCTTTTTTCTTAAAAATACTTAATTTTTCAACTAATTGATAAGTTATATTTTTATTTTCAAATTGACATAATTTTAATTTTTTAATTTCTTGACTTAAAAAAAAAAGATTATAATTGGTGTCTTTTAATAAATTCCAAATAGCTTTTTTTTCGATTTGAAAACCTTCTTTTTCAAAAGATGTTAAAATATAAGTAAAAAAATCTTTTTTTTCTAAAAATGCAATTGTTTCACAAAAACAATATTGCTTAAATATTTGATAAGTTTCAGTATTATAAGGTTGTTTTTCTGCAAAAAAATATAAAAAAATTTCTTGAGAAGGGTTTTTCAAGTAATAATTTAAAAAAGTTAATTCTTCTTTTTTTCTTTGTAATAAAATTTCACTTTGATCAACAATAATGATTTTGCGAAACAAAGAAACTATTTTTAATTCTTTTTCTAAATCAATGTAAAGATCTTTTTTCATTTGATAATAAACAACGTCAAAAGATTTATTTTGAAAATAATTAATTAATTTTTTTATTTTTTTTTCGAGAAAAAACCTTTGTTTTCCTGAAATCAAGTATATTTGATGTTCGAACATAAAAAACCTACTTTTCTATTTTTTTACAAATTTAATTAATGTATCGACTATTAATTATTTTATCAAAAAATAATTTTATCCAATAAAATAATAAACAAAATATAATATTATAAAAAGTTTGCATTTGTTATAATGAAATTTGTAAATTTAGTTTTTAAAAAAATTTTTAGACAGGAATTATGATTTTTATTCATATAATATAAAAAGGAAGTAATAATATGATTAAAAAAGCCACTTTTATTCGCAGCATTACTGATATTCAAGATTGTCCTTTGGAAAAATATCCTGAAATTATTTTAATGGGTAGAAGTAACGTCGGAAAAAGCACTTTTATTAACGCTTTAACTCAAAGAAAAAAACTGGCTAAAACCTCTAAAATTCCAGGAAAAACAATAACTTTGAACTATTATAACATTAATAATGAATTTTATTTAATCGATACTCCAGGCTATGGTTATGCCAAAAGGAGTAAAATTATTCAAAAACAATTATTGCCAATGATTATATCTTTTTTGGAAAAAAGCAATCAATTAAAAGCAATATGTCATTTAATTGATTTTAAAGTAGGCCCTACCAAAGAAGATGATAGGATTCATCAAGCTCTTCTTAAAGCTAAATTTGAATTGATTTTGATATTGGTCAAAAAAGACCAAGTTAAAAAAACATTTCAATCAAACCAATTAAAAAAACTAATGCATCATTTTTCTTGTATTAAACATTTTTTTTTAGTTTCTTCAACCAAGCAAGAAGGGTTAGAATCTTTAAAAGAATTTCTTGTTTCTTTAATCAAAAATGTTTAACCTATTCCAAATTTTTAAGTTTTATTGTTAACATTTCTTTTTTTATAATCATTTTAGTTATTTTTTTAACAAATATATATTCATAATATTATAACATTTTAATAACAAAAAAAGAAACTATTTTTACAAAATTAAAAAAAATTTAACTGATTTTAATAATTGAAAAAATAAAAAAGGATACTTTTTATATGCAAAAGAAATATGATTTTAAAGAAGTTGAATTGCAAAGATATCAAAAATGGTTAGCTAACAAATATTTTGAATCTAACAATACTGGCAATAAAAAAAGTTTTACTATTGTTATTCCACCTCCAAACGTTACAGGAAAACTTCACTTAGGACATGCTTGGAATAATGTTATTCAAGATATTATTATACGTTTCAAAAAACTTCAAGGTTTTGATGTTCTTTTCCTTCCTGGAATGGATCATGCAGGAATTGCCACACAAAACAAAGTCAAAGAGCATTTAAAAAAAGCAGGTCTTTTAACTAAAAATTTAGATAAAACTACTTTTTTAAAATACGCTTGGAGATGGAAAGAAAAATATGCCACAAACATTAGAAAGCAATGGCAAACTTTAGGACTACATCTAGATTATAATTTTGAAAAATTTACCCTTGATCCTGATTTAAACAAGACAGTTCAAGATGTTTTTATTAAATTATATCATCAAGGTCTTATTTATCGTGATTATAAAATTATTAATTGGGATCCCGAAACTAAGACAGCTTTGTCAAATGTAGAAGTTAATTATCAAGAAATAGAAGGTAAATTATATTATCTTAAATATTTTTTAGTTTCAACTCATGATTTATCTTTGCAAGGG
This sequence comes from Candidatus Phytoplasma solani, assembly GCF_040126175.1. Classification (NCBI taxonomy): domain Bacteria; kingdom Bacillati; phylum Mycoplasmatota; class Mollicutes; order Acholeplasmatales; family Acholeplasmataceae; genus Candidatus Phytoplasma; species Candidatus Phytoplasma solani. The sequence goes on along the minus strand of NZ_CP155828.1, from coordinate 166,801 downwards.
CAAAAAAATCCTTTTTTAGAAATTGCTACTACCAGACCAGAAACGATGTTTGCTGATCAAGCTTTAATGGTTCATCCAGATGATTTACGTTATCAAGTTTATATTGGTCAAAAAGTTTTTATCCCTGAAACTAACATCCAAATTCCTGTTATCGGTGATACTTATGTTGATCCTCAATTTGGCACAGGAGTTGTCAAAGTTACTCCGGGGCACGATGTAAATGATTTTGGGGTAGCTCAAAGACATCAATTAAAAACTTTTCTTTGTATGAATGAAGATGGAACTATGAACGATTTAGCTGGAGATTATCAAGGATTAAATCGTTTTATTTGTCGCACCAATTTAGTTAAAGATTTAGAAAAAAAACAAATAATTACTAAAATTAAAAATCATTTCCATCAAATTGGTTATTCCAGTGTATCAGGGGCCATTATTGAACCAAGACTTTCTTTGCAATGGTTTTTAAAAACTAAAGCTATCGCCAAAGAAGCTTTAAAAAGCAATAAAATTAATTTTTATCCTTCGCGTTTTTTAAATATTTTTAATAATTGGTTAAACAATATTGAAGATTGGTGTATTTCACGTCAGTTATGGTGGGGTCACCCTATTCCTGCTTGGCACAAAGACAAAGAAATCAAAGTTCAAATAGAAAGTCCTGGAAAATGCTGGAATATGGATTGTGATGTTTTAGATACATGGTTTTCTTCGGCTTTATGGCCTTTTAGTACTTTAGATTGGCCGAATGAAAACAGTTTTTTTCATAAACGTTTTCCAGTTGATGTTTTAGTAACAGGATATGATATTTTAACCTTTTGGGTTTCTAAAATGGTTTTTCAAAGTATTTTGTTAACCAAAAAAGATCCTTTTAAAGATGTTTTGTTGCATGGCTTAGTCAGGGACAGTCAAGGACAAAAAATGTCTAAATCGAAAGGTAATGGTGTTGATCCTTTAGATATAACTCATAAATATGGCACCGATTCTTTACGTTTTTTTTTAACCACAAGTGTTTCTCCTGGATTTGATTTATTGTATGACGAAACCAAAATAAAAGCTTCTTGGAATTTCATTAATAAATTATGGAATATTACTCGTTTTATTAAACTAAACACCGATACATTAGAGGATTGTTTTGATATTAAGAAGTTGACTTTGCCTCAAATTGCCCTTTTAACTCAATTATCTTTAACTACTAAAAAAATTACCCAATTATATCAAAAATACGAATTAAAAGAAATCGGCCAAATCTTATATCATTTTGTCTGGGAAGATTTTGCTAATTGGCATTTAGAATTTGTGAAACATGATTTAAATAATTGTAAAAATAATCAAAATACACAATTTTTTTTAGTTTATATTATGAAATATATTTTACAATTACTCCATCCTTTTATCCCTTTTGTCACTGACGCTCTTTATTGTTATTTTGATGATAAAAAAAATATAACTCAAACTTTATTATCAGAAGTGACATATCAAAATATTCAAGATGAACAAGATTTTAAAGATTTAAAGCAATTAATTACACAAATGCGTCATTTTAGAAATAAATACAAACTAGACAATCAAACTTTATTAGATATCGAATTAGAAGTAGTTTCTGACCAAAAGCAAAATTGGCTTAATTTAGCAAATACGTTAAAAAAATTTTTTAAAGCTAATCATTTTAAAATAACTAACAAAGTAATAGAACCTCACAAAACTCTTTTATTTTTAGGAAAAAAGATAAATCTTTATATTGATCAAAAAGTTTTCGAACGTTTAAACGAAAATAAATTAGAAATTAATTTTTTAAAACAAAAAAAAATGATTTTATCAGAAATTAAAAGAAGTGAAAATATCTTAAATAATCCATCATTTTTAACTAAAGCTTCGTCACAAAAAATTGCCATTGAAAAAAAGAAATATCAAACTTATTGTAAACAATACCAAAAATTATTAGAAAAAAACAACTCTTAATGTATTTCAAACATATTCTTTTTTTTTGGTATATTGTGTCCTTTTAGAAATATAGGAAAAGCTAAAAACCAATGACAAACCTTACTTCTGTTAAACAAACTGTGACTATTGCTGTTAGTGCTGCCATTTATGTGATTTTAAGTTGTTTTGCTTCCATCCCTATTGGACATAATGTCGTTTTAGAAACTTCTTCGCCTTTTTTAGTTTTTGTAGCAGTTTTATTTGGACCTATAGTTGGTTTTTATGTAGGTCTTTTAGGTCACACTATTAAAGATTTTCTTATTTTTGGTAATGTTTGCTTTAATTGGGTTATTTGTTCTGGTATTCTTGGTTTTCTTTATGGTTTACCTCAAAAAACAATTGATTTAAAACACCAACCTTTTAATCTTAAAAAAATTATTTCTTTTTGGTTATACCAAGTATTTGCTAATTGTTTAGTTTTTGGTTTAATTGCCCCTATATCTGATTTATGGATTTATGCACAACCCTGTGCATTAGTCTTTTTTCAAGGTTTTTTAGTGGTTATCTCTAACATTGTTTCTTATAGTTTGTTTGGAATTTCATTAATGTTGAAATATTCTAATAATTATGTTAAAAAGGAAGTTTTAAGTTAAAACCAGTGATTTGTCAAATAGATTTTAAAAATAAATAAATTATTTATTTTTTTACTACTTTTAGATTATTAATTATTCAAAAAGAGGAATTCGTGAAAAAACCATTAATCATTTTTAAAAATTTTAGTTTTCGATATTATAGTCAAAAAAAAAATACTTTAACTGATCTTAATATCACTATTTATGAAGGTGAAAAAATCTTAATTGTTGGCAAAAATGGTAGTGGTAAATCAACCTTTCTCAAATGTATTAACGGATTAATTCCTCATAGTTATCATGGTAAAATAACAGGAAGTGCTACAATTAAAGAAAAAAAAATACCGCAAACTAGTATTTTTGATTTATCTTTAGAAGTAGGCACCATAATGCAAGATACAGATAATCAGTTTGTTGGCTTAACGGTGGCAGAAGATATTGCTTTTGCTTTAGAAAATGATGCTCTTGCTTCTCTAAAAATACATCAACAAGTTAACCAATGGGCACAAAAATTAAATTTAACCTCTTTTTTGCATCACAAACCTCAAGATTTATCAGAAGGAAAGAAACAATTAGTCACTATGGCTGGCGTTTTGATTTATAGCCCTTCTATTTTATTGTTTGATGAATCTTTATCTAATGTTGATCCAAAAATGCGTAGTCAAATTATTTCTTTAATTGATCAGTTGCATCAAGAAAATAAAAATACTATTTTAATGGTTGAACATTATTTAGATGATATACTTGATGATTCTTTTGATCGTGTAATAGTTTTTGAAGATGGCAAAATAATTGCTGATATGACAGGTGAACAAATCATTAAGAATAAAATTTTACTTCAACAAGGAATTAAAGAACCATCTTATATTCAAGTTTTAAGATTTGCCAAGATTGATTTAACTAAAATTAATTATTTATTAAATCTTAAAAAAATTACTATTGATAATTTTTTTAAAGAATTTATTGTTTTTATGAATTCATCATTAAAAATAAAACCAAAATCAACTCCCTTACTATTTTTAAATGATAATCAAAAGTTATTAGAACTTAAAAATATTACTTATCGTAATCCTAACAAAAACCAAAATATTTTAGATAACCTTTCTTTAACTTTGTTTGCAGGCGAAATGATTAGTATCATCGGACCTAATGGTTGTGGCAAAAGTACTTTAGGAAAAATTATTACTGGTTTGTTAATTCCTCAAAAAGGGAAAATTAAATGGGGAGATTTTTTATCGGAGACAAAAAATATTAAAGTTGGATTTGTCACACAAAATCCCTATCATATGCTGTCTCAAAAAACTGTTTTTGAAGAAGTGGCTTTAGGGCTACGTTTACAAAAACTTTCTCAAAAAGAAATTAATCAGCAGGTTACATCCATTTTAAATATTTGTGATTTATCTCCTTTTGCTTCTTGGCCGATTAATGCTATTAGTTTTGGGCAAAAAAAAAGATTGACCATTGCTGCTATTTTAGTTTTACAACCGCAAATCATTGTTTTAGATGAACCAACAGCAGGACAAGACTTTTATCATTATACTAAAGTTATGTTGTTTTTAAAAAAATTAAATAAAAAAGGTACTACTATCATTATTATTACTAACGATATGCCTTTAATTTTGGAATACACTCAAACAACATTAATTTTGTCAAAAGGAAAAATTATTGCTCAAAATGATCCGATCTCTATTTTAACTGATGATCTTTTAATACAAAAAGCAGGATTAAAAACTATTAGTATGATTGATTTAATCAATAAATTCAAAATTAAACCCCAAAATAAAGCTAGTTTCATCAAATATATTATAGATCACAACAAGGAGCTCTATTTAAAATGAATCAAAATTTTACTTTGAAATATCAAGAGCAAAAAAATTTCATTTACCAAATTCAAGGAGCTACAAAATTATTTTTTTTGCTTTTGATTTCAATTGCTTCTATGATGATTTATCATATTTGGTTTTTATTAGGAATTGCTTTTTTATCTTTATTTTTGTTTTTTAGTGCTCAAATTAAATGGTATCAAGTGTCTTTTGTAGTCAAAGGTTTTTTCTTTTATTTATTGATCAACAATCTTATTATTTTTTTCTTTTTTAACCAACATGGTATTAAGGTATATCATTCTAAAACCCCTATTTGTTATTTTGTTACCCAAGAACAACTCTTTTATCAATTAAATTTGATTTTAAAGTATTGTTGCATTATTCCTTTATTTTTAGTTTTTATTTTAACTACCAACCCAAGCGAACTAGCAGTTAGTTTAAATAAATGGGGGGTTAGTTATAAAATTAGTTATGCTTTAGCGTTGACCATTCGTTATATTCCCGAAATACAAAAAGATTTTCAAAACATCTCTTCAGCACAACAATCACGCGGTATGAAAATTCCTCAAAATAATAATTTTATTACTAAAATAATCCAAAAAATCAAAAAAATATCGCTTGTCATCTATCCTTTAATTTTTTTTAATTTAGAAAAAATTGATATTATTACTAACGCTATGGAATTAAGGCGTTTTGGTAAAAACCAAAAAAGAACTTGGTATTATCAAAAAAAATTAACCTTCTTAGATTTACTAACTTTATTCTTGGGTATTAATCTGTTATTATTAAGTGTATACTTGTTATTCAAATATCAAAGATTTTACTATCCTTTTGCAAAAAATCCCCTTTAAATAATAGAAGGGGATTTTTTATTTTTATTTTTGGATGATTTCTTTGCTTACAAATAATATTTACCTTTTTTTTGATTTTGATAATCGATTATGATAAAAATTGTAGCACATAAAAAAGCCCAAAAGCTAAAAATATAAATTTTTATCCAGTTAACACTTAAAAAAGGGTTAGGAGAGGTCATATTGATTTGAGGAAAAACAATAAAAGGAAATGCTTGCTTGTTGAAAGTTGCAATATCTTTTTTATCGCAAACATTGATTAAATTTCCTTGGGAGTTAAAAATAAACCAATTATTATAATGTTCGTTGTTGTTAGGATTGAAACATTCTTTTAAAAAGGTTGTATCTACCATTATTTGAGGTTTTTCTTGGTTCATTTCAGTAGCTAAATGACTTTGAAAAATATGAGGGGCTAAAGCTTTATCAGAAACATCATTACAATCACTGATTAAATAAATAGTTTCTCCTAATAATTTTTTTTCTTCAACTTCTAATTTTATTTTAGCTATTGGATAATTTTTATTAGAAACAAAAGTAATATAGCTAAAATGATTGAATGGTGTTGTTATATATTGGTAATTACCTTCTTCATCCTGAAGACCATAAGGAGTTTGAATAGTGATTTTTATTTGAGGACTAATTAGATTTATGATATCACTTTTTTGTAAAAGAACTGTATATAAAAACTTTTTATTTTTGTCATTTAAATTTTCTTTGTTAATTATCACACCTAAAGAAGGATTTTGATTATTTTGGTGGTTTTGACATAAAACTAAAGTTTGTAAGATTTCTTTTTTAATAATTGCCGTAATGTTTTTCTCCTCAATTAAATTAGCGTTTAGTTTCAACTCTTCTTCTTTTTTATTTAAAAGATTATCATAAGAAAAGTTTTTTATGTTAAATACTAAAAATAATTTATTAATATTTTCTTTTTTAATGCCAATGTTTTCTTCATAGATGGGAATACTAGGGTTTTCTTTGATATAAATTTTGCTCGTTAAAAAATAAATATTGGTTTCTGAATCATATCTCCAACTTATTTCTAAGTGTTCATATTTTTCGAAATTACAAGCAACAAATTGCAATGTTTCTAATCCGTGTAATTGAATTGTTAAAATTTTGTTTTTAAATAAATTATTTTTTCTTTTGAAATCAATTGTTTTTTGATTTAAATTTAATAAATCTTCTAAAATAATTTGAACATTTATTTCTTCTAAATTTTTGGATAAATATTTTATTTTTTCTTCAGTGATGGAACTTTCTTTTTCTGGTGATTCAAAAGAAATTATTTGTGGACTTTGTTTATGTTTGTTTAATATAGAGTAAAATTGTTTTTTAATGTGGTTAAGATTAATAGATTGGGAAATACGCACATCTTTATAATAACTTTTATTCATTCCTATTAGTTTTCCTTTGGAATTAAAAAGAGGACCACCGCTGTTGCCAGGATCTAAAGTCATATCAGAATTAATTTCTCTTTCGTTAAAATAAGAAATAATTCCTTGTTTGAATAAATTTTTTTTGTATTTATTCCTTTCTTGATGAGATAATTGAAAAAACCATTCAATAAAAGAAATAGTTTTCTTTGTTTCTTGTAACCCTTTTTGACAACCCAAAGCATAAACTTCCTCTCCTTGAGTGATAGGTATTTTTATGTTTTCATTAAAATCAATATATTTGTTAATAATTGAATCAATTTTATTTTTATTTTCTTCTGAATCCATCTTAAAAGTTAAAATAGCGATATCATCATATTCGCGATTATTTCTAATAAAAGCAAAAAGTTTGGCTTCAACTTCTTTTAATCCTAAATTTTTATTTGTTAGAGTTATTGGGTTTATGTTGTTTAATAATTTTAATGATTCATAAAAAAATGTTTTAATTACATGACGATTAGTTAAAACATAATAATTATCTGAATCTTTTTTTTTAACAATAATCCCCGTTCCTAAGCTAAAACCAGTATTAACACAGACAGTAACTGTATTCAAATCTTTTTCGAAATGTGAAAAAGGTGATGAATCACTAGCGTTTAAAACTGTATAATTGTTTGTTGTGGTTTGTTCTATGGGAGGTATAACTTTTAAATATTTAATACCTTTTTCATTTTTGTTTTGAGCAGGAATTAAAAAACCGATTAATTTACCTTCTTCGGTAAAAAAAATAGTTTGTTGATTTTGAGAATGATTACGACTATAAACAGGGATTTGAATCTCTTCATCCTGTTGTTTTTTACTAATTTCTTCACTAACATAACTTTCTTGAAAAGCTATTACTTCTAAAGGTGCCATCACAAAAGAATATAGTATTTGTCCTTGAAAATATTTTTTGCCGACATTTTGACTATCTAATGAAATAATTTCATAAACTTTTTTAGATTTAAAAGTAATAATATCAAAATCTTTCAAAAAATTTTTTAATTTTGCTGGCATCTTTCGGTCTTGACCTTGAATTAATTTTCCTTGTTCCTTATTATCTAAAGATTCTTGATTTTGAAGTTGAATTATTACATTATCTTGTGTTTGGTTATCTGTTGTTTTAGGTGTAATAATCCAATATTGTTTTTCTTCTTGTAGTTCATTTATTTCTTGGTGAATAACAACTCCTAAAGTTTTTTTGTTATTAGTTATTTGCAAAAGACATAATTGCTTTTGCTGTTTTTTAATGTTTTCGGATTTTTTTTGTTCTTCTTCTTTTAGTATACCTTTTAACTTTTTTTCTGTTGGTTCTAATTCTTTTATTTTTTCATCAATTTTTTTTTCTTTTTCGGAATATTCAATATTTTTGCTCGGCAAATCATTATGATGAGTATGTTCTTTTTGAGGATAATTTATCAATTGAATTAAACCTATCCAAAAAAAAATGGATATGCCAAAAAAGAGAATAAACTTTTGATAATAACTAATTCTTTTCAATTAAATAAACACTCATTTCTTTATTTTATCTAAGTTTTATTTGATTTTTTATATTTTTACTAACATCTTTCATTAATATTTTAACTTAAAATACTATTTAATCATCTTAGAAAAACATAGCACTAAGGAGTTGACAGTGCTATTTTTTTTTGTTAAAATAAAATTGAACTTAAAGAATTGCTTTAAGTTTGATGAAAAAGTTGTTTTTAAAAATGTAAAAAAAAAGGGGGGTAATAAAAATGTTATTTAATTTAATTAACCAAGAAAAAGATTTATTTGAAGATTTATTTGTTGAAACTAAATCTATTATGAAAGCTGATGTTCAAGAAAAAGATAATCAATATTTAATAACTATTGAATTACCGGGTTTTAAGAAAGAAGATATTAAAGTAGCTTTAGAGAAAGGTTATTTGATTGTTGAGGCTAAAACTGCCCAAGAAAGTGAAAAAGAAGAAAATAATTTTTTAAGAAAAGAAAGATTACAAGGACTTTTTAGACGTAATTTTTACTTAGGAGAAGGGTTTACTTTAGAAGATATTCAAGGAAGTTTAGAAGAAGGGTTATTAAAACTAACCATTGCTAAAAAAGAAAAAAATAAAATCGAAGAAAAACGTTATTTAGAATTGCAATAAAACATAATAATAGAATTTATAATAAAAGACTAACTCGAAAAAAAGTTAGTCTTTTTTTTGTTTTTTTCAAATTTAATTATTGTAGATTAAAAAAAAAGCGAGCTTATAAAAACAAGACTAGCTTTTTATTAATTATAAGAAAAAATTTTATAAATCTTATTTTTACCTTTTTACTCTTTTTTATTAATAATTAAAGTTTTGTTTTGGAAGAAAACGTTAGATTTATTTTTTAGTTGATGCCAAAAGCGACTTGCCACTTCAAAAATAGTTTCATGAGTTAAATGTTTAATATTACCGATATTTTTTCCATAAATCTGAAATTCTTCTTTTAATAATTTAATTAAGATTGTTGGGTTAATGTTATCTTTTTTACCAAGATTAACTACTACTTCAATAAAATCATTTCTATTATAAGAACTATAAGAGTTAAATTTAGAATTATGAAAGCGATTTTCTCCAAATTTTCTAGGTGTAAAAGAGTTATTATTAGAGATAATTCTCGGTGGAATAATATCTGAATAATTTCTTTCTTTTGGTAAAATATGTTTTAACAATCCTTGAATAATTTGTTCGGGAACAAATTTTTGTAATAATTTTTCTATAATTGGATAATCAGTTTTTTCTTGGCTATTTTTTTCAACAATATCTAATATTTTTTTTTCAAAAGTTTTTAAAATTTGTTGTTTAATTTCATCAATAGAAGGAATTTCTAAAAAAGTAATTTTTTCTTTTAAATAATATTCTAATTTTTTTAGTTGACTTATTTTTCTTGGACTAATAAAACTATAAGCCAAACCTTTTTTACCGGCGCGTCCAGTTCTTCCGATTCTGTGAACATAAACTTCATCTTCGTGAGGTAAGTCATAGTTAACTATCATTTTAATATCGGAAATATCAAGTCCTCTTGCGGCTACATCGGTAGCAATTAAAATTTTGATTTTATTTTTACGAAAATTATTCATCACATATTGTCTTTGATTTTGTTTTAAATCTCCATGAACAGCATCAGCTAAAAATCCTTTTTCTTGTAAATAAGAAGTAATTTCATCAACATCTTTTTTGGTGTTAGCAAATAAAATTGTTGAACAATCTCTTTTTAAGTCTAATAAACGTACTAATAGTTTATTTTTATCAAATTCTTTGACTAAGAAATAAAATTGTTCAATCGCATTGACAGCAATTGTTTTGTTAGGAACTTGCAAAATTTTAGTATTTTTTTGATATTTGATAGCTATTTTTTTAATAGAAAGGGGTAAGGTGGCAGAAAATAAAACAGTTTGTCTTTCTTTGGGAATTTGCTTTAAAATAGTTTCTAAAGCTTCTTGGAATCCCATTTTTAACATTTCATCTGCTTCATCTAAAGTCAAAATTTTTAAAGCTGATAAATCAATTTTTCCTCTTTCTATGTGATCAATAACTCTTCCAGGGGTCGCAATAATTAAATGTGGTTTTTTTTCCAAAGCTATAAATTGCTTAGTGTAAGATTCACCACCAAAAACAACAGCAATCCTGATTTCAGGATAAAAACGGAGTAGTTTTTTTAATTCTTCATATACTTGTAAAGTTAATTCTCTAGTAGGACATAAAATTAAACTTTGAGTTTTAGCCAATTTATGATCAATTTTTTCAATAATGGGTATCCCAAAAGCAAATGTTTTCCCAGTTCCTGTTTGTGCTTGTCCAATAATGTCATGTCCTTGAATAATTTCTGGAATTACCAAAGCTTGAATTGGTGTTGCTTCAATAAAATTAAGCTCTTTTAAAGCTTTTTTAGTTTGTTCTAAGATGGGTAATTGTTCGAATAAAGTATTCATAATTTCCTCATTTCTTTCTTTTGTTGATATTTAAAATAAATTTATACAAGTAAAAAATATAAAATGTTTTTACACAAACACTTCTGAATACTTTTAAAGATTGTTGGAAGAAGGTTGAATTGTAAGATAAGACCTTGGTTGTTATCTGTTAGTTTATTTTAAAAGATATCCAAACAAGAAAGAATTATTTTCAAACTATTGTTTTTTAAACTTTTTGAAAATTAAAATAGTTGTTTTCATCAAACAAGCAAAAAAAGTTTTCACCAATTGAATAAAAAATATTTTTTAAGTTTTTTTAAAAGTCTTATTTTATTATTCAATATTGAATAAAACACTTATTTTCATCGAAACATCATTTGTTTTGAATTTATAAAATAACTTCAAAAAAATAGAATAGTTATATTATTTTTATAATAGTTTTTTTGATTTTAACATTTCATAAATTTTTACTGTATCTCTTATATTATACTTTTAAAAGCATAAAAAAACAACCCTTTTATCTATTTTTATAACTTTTGTAAATAATGGATTTTCTTTTTATTTGATATAAGAGATTTTAAAAAAAGTTGCAATCATGTAAAACTGTTATTAATAAAAAAATTTAGTTCATTTGGTTATATTTTTTTATTAATTGGAAAAAATAAAAAAATAAAAAATAAGTAAAAGTTTTAGTAAATTAATTTTTCTGAGCATTAAACTTGTCTTTTTATTTTTTTTGGTGTATAATTAAAACTAATAGTGATTATTTTTCTCAAATTACTATTAATTTTAATTAGAAAAATATAAAAAAAGAAAGGAAAAAAATATGGCTGAAAGTGCAAATGTAAAAACTTCTCCTAGAAAAAAACCAATTAGCAAAAAAATAGCTGAACCACAAAACAATGTTATCCTTTTACCTGTAGTAAAATTATTATTATTAAATTTTTTTATTACCCCATTATTATTTTTTATCACGATTTTTTTATGTCATGAAACTATCAATATTTTGTTATCTACAAGGTTTATTGATGAAAATATATTAACTAATTCTTCTGTTTTTTATGATTTTTTCTTTAAAAAAATTACTTATACTAACAATCTTGAATTATGCAATAATTATGTCTTATTTTATAGATGGGGTTTTGTAGGATATATAGTTTTTGTTCTTATCTATAATATTCAAGTTATAAACTGCATCTTTAAAAAATCCAATAAAGAATCTTAATTTTTTTATTTTATTTTTAAAATAGTAATTTTTTTAATCATATATTATAAAAAACAAGGAGATTGATTATAATGTTTGGTAGAAATTTTAAATATAAATTTAAATCTGATAAAAATTTTAAATTGTTTTTTATTGTTTCATTTTTTAGTATTTTAGTATTTTGTGGTACATTATGGTTTTTTTGGTGTTATTTTTCCGATATGAAATACCAATTTATTATCTTTTTTGTTTTATTAGAATTATTTTTAGCGGGATTAATTACTATAATGTATAAAAATATCAAATATCTAGTTAATTTAGAAAATGAAAATTACAAAAGAATTCCTCAAATGATTAAAACAATTAAAAAGAAAACTGATGAAGTTTCTTTTGATCATGAAGATTATAAAATATGGGATAAATTATGTCAAGATTTAAATAAAGAATATTTAACTGATGCAAAAACAATTATTGCAGAGATTATTGATATAAAAAATATTTTTACTGTTTTTGAAAATTTAAAAATTAAAATTAAAAAAGAATTAGACAAAACGCTAAATAATCCAAAAACTGAAGAAACATACTTAAAAAAATTTAGTAATACTAAAATTTATTTTGAGTTATTGGAAATAACAAATATTAAAAAATGGATTGAAGAATTTAAACATAGAAAAATGGATGAAGGCGAACGAACTGGACTTTATAAAGAATTAAATGTTTGTTTTCAAGAAGCTAAACTTTTACAATTAGACACAGTTAAAAAATTTATTAAAGAAAATCAAGAAACTAAAAATTTAAATACATTGCTAGATGCACTTTATCTTAAAGACAAAGACCATTTTTTTGGATTATTTTTCGATAATAAAGAAGTTCAAAAAGAGTTTCTAAAAAAATTAACATCATTTGTTAATGATATGATATCAAAAACTAATCAAAATTATTTATCAAATATGAAAGATTAGGAATAATTATATATTGTTCTAATTCTTTCATTTATCATCAAAACAATAAACTAAAAAACTTTATTGCTTAAAATGAAGTTATTTGTCACACACTCTTAACAACGATAAATAACTTTAGTTGAGATGAATATTTTTAAACAAAACTAGTTGAATATTTATTTTTGATATATTTTAAAAGAATAAAAAAAACAACCACTTTAAAACCAAATATCGAAAGAAAAAAATAAAAAAATGAAATGAATACAATTACTAATTTGTTACAAACCACTTTAAATACTAAACATTTTATTATTCAATAAAGCAACAAAATTCCATATATTGCAAACAAAAACCGACGGTAAAAAGTAAAGACTGAAATTTCGCTAAATAATGATGTTTTAGATAAAAAAAGAAAATGAAGAAGTATTGAAGAAAAAAGTTCCCCCGGTGTGCACTTTGAACTTGCAATTGAATATGTTGGTGTGCAACAATAATTATCATTTTAATCAAACAAAACAAAATATTCAAATTAAAGGTTTGATAACCGATCGTCACAAACCTCTATAACATGGTCTTGAATTCCTAGTTGAATTTTTAATTGGAAGAATTTCAGAAATAATAAATAAATATAAAAACAAAGTAAGAATTTAAAATATTATTTTCAAAAATAATTATCAACTAATAAACATTTGAGTTATTTATTACAATAAAATAAACATTTAAAATATAATAAAAACTAAAAAAGGAGTTTAATTAAAATATTATGAAATTTTCTTTGGGACGAGTAATCGGTTTTTTAGTTTTAACGCCCATTTTATTAGGGGGATACATTAGATTGATTTCTCAAATAAAGCAAACTTATATCCCAGAATTAACAGATTTAATTTTAGCAAATCCTAACGACAGTGAATACCAAAATAAACGTCAATTAGCGGAACAAGCAGAAATTAAATGGGATCAAAAACACTTGATTAAAATATATGCAATTCATATATCTTTAATTGTTCTTTCTGGTTTTATTTGTTTTAGTGGCAAAAAAGATAAACAATTTTTTTACCCGCAAAACCCACCCTATCCCCTTTATCCACCACAAAATCCTCAATATCCACCACAAAATCCTCAATATCCACCACAAAATCCTCAATATCCACCAAGATATTAAAAAAAATAAAAAATATAATTATTTAGAAATATAAAAAAAATAACAAGGAAGAATATAAAAATGGGTTTTTTTAGTGATTTTTTTCATAAAGAAAAAAATATACAATCAACAAGGAAAAATTATCAAAATAATATATTATAATACTAATTTTTCCTTGGTTATACCTTTCAAAAGAACAATTAGGATAAATAGACATATTTGATCTTACTTTAGGTATTTTAATACAAAGAATTAAATGTTTTGAAGATGAAACAATCGCTTTCATAACAGACTATAATCTTCAAACACAACAACCAACTAAAATAACAGAATATAAACATTATATCTTTAAATCCGATATTTATAAAATTAAAGAAATTATTTTTAATGAAAACTAAACTATAAAAAAAATTAAAAACTTTTGATTTTTACTTAAATTAAGTATAAACAACACTAAGTATCAAAAATATTTTTGTTATTTACATACAACAAAAGAGGTAAAAAATAATGAATAATGAATTAAATATAAAAAAACAGTAAAGATAAAAATAATTTAAAAAAAGTGGTATTCCTGCTTTTTATGTTATCGATTTTATTCGGAATTTTAAGTTGGAACAAATATGATAAAAACATTTCTTATGACGCACCTTTTTATTTGTTAATGGCAATGTCTATTACTTCTTTTTTGTGTTGTTGTATGATGATGAAAAAATTTATTAAAGATAACATTGTGGTTAAAGAAATGATAGAATTTCTAAGTAATATGGATAAAAATATTGATAATCGCAAAATAACCTTAGAAGAAGCTAAAAATATATCGCAAATAATAAATCGATGGTCTAACAGTTTTAGAAATTAAAATTAATTATAAAAAAATAACTTTTTATTTAAAATATAAAAAAAATATTAATGAAAATATTTCTTAGGTGAATATAAATGACTTTAAATAAATTTTTTTTACTATTACCAAAGGTAATTGATTGGATTGATCAATATTTTTTATTGTATATATATAAAATACCTGGTCTTAATGAAGTTAATAATTTTTTCTTAAAATATTTTTGGTTTTATATTGTTTTAGAAAAGCATCAAGCAATCGTATCTAAAGTATTTACTTTATGGTTATGTTTGTTATGTTATCCTTTTGTTTCTACAATATTTTTTTTAGTTTGTAAAGTATTGCATTATATCTTTTTATTCTTTAAACACATGTTTTTTAAAAATTAATTAAAAAGTTTGGTGATTTTATGTTCAAAGATATAAGTATAAGTACAATTATTAAATTTATTTTGAAAATATTTTTTTTGATTATTTTCTTTATAATTGTGTTCAGTTATAAAGTAGCTTTTAAAAGACTGCAAAATGGTTTTTTTAGTAATCATTATAAAAAAATGAAATCTTAATTAAGAAGGTAAAAAAAACAATTATAGATAATTTGAATACTTGGCAATATTTTTTTATCACAACATAAGAAGTGTTGTTGATAAAACCAGTCTATTTTTATCATTTGGACTGTTGTAATAGGTTGTTTACCTTTTATTTTATGCATTTTAAATGATGTTTTTTAAAATAAAAAAGTGTCTAAAGTTTTGGAACAGTGCAGAGTGATAAAAAAACAATTACTAAAAAAAATCATTTTAAAATAAAATTAAAAAAATTAATAGTAAAGGATAAAAAATGAATTGTTTAAAGAATAAAAGAACTATAATTATTAGTTTTGTAGCTATTATTTTAATAATTATTATATTTATTGGTGGGGGCATATGTGCTTTAATGTGGCATAAATTAAGCAAAAAGCACACATCTACTATTAAATTAAGTGTTCCCACTGAATTGTTAAAAATCGTAAAAACCGATCAAACACAAGGCAATTTAATTCCTACTAATCAAACAAAAATGCCAAATGACGTAGACCAAATTGAAGTTAAAACAACTTTAAAATCGTTTGATAACGCTAGTGTACTTTTAGAATTAAAAAACCCAGTTTTAACTTTAACTGAAGAAACTAAAACAAAATTAAACAACGAAGAAACAACACAAATAGAAACTTTATTAACAAGCGCTTTAACAACTAAACACACCTGGTTTGATGGTGTAAAAACACAAATATACAACAACCATAATAATAACAAACCAACATTAAAAGGAGAAATGCAAATTTCAACATTAATTTCGTTAGATAACAAGGTTTTAGAACAAAAAGAAAATGAAAACGCTTTTAATTTATTAAAAGAAAAAGCGCCCAGTATTAGTTTTTGTATTGAAATTTTCTATGATGGTACCCAACAATAATTATCATATTAATAACAAAACAAATTATATTGAAATCAAAACAAAGTTTGACAATCCTCCTCCTACCAACCCTCCTACCAACCCTCCTACCAACCCTCCTACCAACCCTCTTATTAAATTATTGAGTAAGGTGTCTTCATTTATTAAGGCGTCTTTCGTGGAGAGGACATCACGATGGTGTTAAAATAGATGATTGCGAAATTGCAACTTCCATTAATTTTAATATTTATAACAATAACAACGAAAAGATAAATTAGGTACCGGTGGGTATTTGAATTTTTAATTTAAGAACGTTTTGAGATAACATTTTAAAAAAACCTACACAAATTGCCCTTTCTAATGAAGGGCGCTAAACAATATTATTTTAATTATTTTTGATAACACTTATTTTTATATTCCAAAGGCGATAAATAATTTAATACTTTTATTTTGCGATAAATATTATAATAACTAATGTAATCACTAATGATTTCTTCAATTTGTGATTCATTTAACTTTTGCATCTTTTCATAATGGATGGTTTCGCGTTTCATGTTGGCCCAAAATGATTCCATACATGCATTATCAGTTGGCATACCTTTTGCCGAATAACTAGCAATCAAATTATTTTCTTTTAAACTAGTTTTATACCTTTTAGAAGTATAAACACTTCCTCTATCACAATGCATAACACAAGGATTTGTTAATTTAGGGATAGATTTCAAAGTATCAATCACAAAATTAACATCAGCAACTTTAGAAATATTATAACCAATAATCTCGCGGTTATGTAAATCCATTATTGCTGAAACAAATATTTTTTTATTTTCAGGCCCAAAAGTAATATAGGTTATATCGGTACATAATTTTTCAAAAGGTATTGTTGCATGATAATTATTTTTAATTAAATTTTTTAAATTAGATTCTTTTTGAATCGCTAAATCATAATAATATTGATGTTTACGTTGAATCCTTTGTGATAACAAACCAAATTTATGCATCATTTTTAAAACAGTTTTAGGATTAATTTTAAATTTAAGTTCAATTAATTTTTGATGAACTACACGATATCCAAGGCGTCTTTTTCTTTTGCCATCAGTAGTAATATATGAATTTTGTTTACATATTTGAAATAAGGCTTTTTCTAAGTCATTGTGCGGCCTAGGATTACTACTTTGTTCTATCCACCGATAATAACTATTTTTAGAAATACTTAACCATCTAGTTAATTGATTCAATGAAATATCACCTTGATATTCATTAATAATTTCTAAATAAAAATTCCTATTTTTTTTCAAACTAGCATTAACTTTTCTTTTGATTTTTCTTTTAATCAAATTAATTTCATTTTCTGATTCTTCCTCTTTGGGTTCTTTGTCAAAATAAGATGGACCATATAATTCATATAACCAAACCCATTTATAAATTTGACTACGGTTTTTAATTTTAAATTTTTCTTTAATTTCGTTACATTTTTTCCCTTCTTGTTTTAAAACAACAGCCTTTAATTTAGTATCCAAAGAATATGATTTTAATTTCTTCTCCATTTCTAAGCTCATTTCTGTTTTTTTAACATATCCTTAATTTTTAAGTTGCTATTGTTAAAAAACTTTTTATTTGTTATTTATATTGATAAAAAAAACAACAATAAACCTTCTAAAAAAGATTTTATTGTTGTTTTAAAGAAGTTTATTTATTTTCTTTTGTAAATTTGTTTGTCAATTATAAAAAAATAACTCTAGAGTTATTTTTTAAATTCTAATTTTTATTATTTCTTTAAAAATGAAAAATTTTTTTATATAATGAATCTAAAATTCCTGAATAAGTATTTATTTTTTGTTCTAAAGTTATTATTATTTTTTGATATTTTATTTTTTCGTTTTCTAATTCTGCTTTTAATAACTTTAATTTATTTTTTAATTGATCGATTTCCTCTTCTTTGAGAGATAATTGAACTTCAAAATTAACTTTTTCTTGGTTGATATCAGTTTTTAAAGTGTTAATTTCTGAATTTAGTTGTTTTTTTTCTTCTTTTGATAAATTAATTTGCTCGATTAATTGTTGCTTTTTTGATTCAACCTCGGCCTGTTTTTGATTAATTTCATGCTCTAATTTATTTAAATCTTTTTTATTTGAAGATAATTGGTTTTCTAATTGTGATTTTTGGTTTTGCAATAAATTTAATTGATTATTTATTTTACCTATTTCTTTTTTTTGAAATTTTATCTCTAGATGATTATAAATTTGTTTATTTATATCTTTTATATTTTTTGTTTCATTGATTTTAGAATTTAAATTTAATGGTTTTTTTAACCAAAAAATATACATATTTGAAGCGCCATTTCCCATTTGAATCAAATCTTCTAAGGTGTATTTATCATCCATTTTATCTCTAATTCCTTTATCAAACACAACACACAATAATTTAACAGGTTTTTGTTGGATTATCCAATAATATGGTGGTTTAATCATCCAACTAAGTTCATGTTGAGTGTTTGTTCCATTATAGCATGGATATTCTAAAGTTAAAGAAGTAAAACATTCAAAATAATTATTATTTATTACATAATATGATATATCTTCTACTTTTTCTAGAAAAATATCGTGAATTTGCATATTTGTTTTTGTGGGAATATCTTCAACATTAATTGCCATAATTTTATGACTATTAGTAATTAAAAATAATCCTAAACCAATAAATAAAATTATTTTAAAAAAAATACTCTCTTTTTTTAATTTAAACATTAATATTTCTCGCTTTCTAATTATTTATTTCTCTTTTGTATTAAATTTTTGTGTGTATAGGGTGATGTAGCCTTGTTTGGGGTTGAAGGTGGAGGTAGTAGGTTTTGTCGGCCAAACTGCCTTCAGGTTTTCTTTTGTTTGAGATGCAGTTTACTTCATCCATGAAAAAATCTTCGTCTTCTTCGAGTAACCATTTAGGGCCTTCGTAGTTTAGTTCTATGTAGTGATTTGATGGATCTACAAGCATATGGTCGTCAAATTGTGAGTCTTTATGTTGTCTTTTTGTGTGGAAACCGCGAAACTGGTCTACAGTTAAATTTCCATCATACCATTTGTCAAATGGGTTTTTGATGAATGGCGCGAGGTCAGTTGGTTTGTGTTCGGTGTGTTTTCCGCGTCCAAGACCAGCGAGTCCGTAGAAAGTGTAGGTTCTTTTAATCATCGGAGTACCTTCGATTTTAATACCATTTACTGTTAATTCTAATTCGTTAGCTTTTATGTTTTTTATTTTTTTCCTTATCTTCTTCGCTATAATCAATTCTATATGATGGTATATATTTATACTCTCCCTTTTCGTCTCTTCCGCTTTTACTTTCTGCTTGAAACCATTCATCATGAGTTTCTTTTTTGGTTTCGGGGATGGTGTAAATTTTGGGTTTTGTTTTGGTGATATCATATTTTATATCTAAAAACAAAAACACTCCAAAAGCAAGAACTATAATAGACATCATGACATAATAAACAATCAAAGCTGTCTTTATATTAACTTTTTTAATCCTATTTGTATTTTCTCGTTTTTGAATAAACCAAATCCATAAAGGAATTAATAAAAAAATAATACCCAAAATACCTATAATAACTAATAATTTAAATAACTCCATTCTAATCTTGATTCCTTTTTTATTATTTTAACTTACTTTCATTTTAACACAAACAAAACAATAATGCAAAAAAATATGCATTATTGTTACCAACCAAACCAATCTTTGAATGTGTCCCATTTTGTTGCAACAGCTGTTGCACCACCTAAAGCTGCACCAGCAAGTCCACCAATAAATGTGCCAACACCTGGTAAAAGGGCAGAACCAGCTGCGGCACCATAAACAGCCCCTGATTTAACCGAAAGTCCTGTTGTAATCAATGCTCCTGTTCTTTCTACACCTTTTTGCCAATTGGTGGTTTTATTTCTTAATTCCTTTGCGTCGGTGGTTAATTTTAGTCTATCAACTTCTACTTCACGGATTTGTTTGTCTAATTGCCTTTTCATTGCTTCATGTGCGTTTTGTTCGGTTTTCAATTGCTCTTTTAGTTTTTCAATTTCATGTTGCAATTCTTTGTTATCCAAACCTAATGAACCACTAGCGCCTTCAAGTCCTGCGATTGCGCCTTCTAGTTGTTTAATTCTCATTGCTTGTTGTTTGAAAGTTTCCATGTTGCTTTCAATTTCAGCAGTTAGTTTCATAATTTGTTCTGCTTGTTCTTGGATGGTTTGTTGTAATTTGGCTATTTCTTCGTCTTTTTGTTTGATGATTTCTTGTAATTGAGTTTCATTGGCTTCTAAGGTGTTGATTTTGCCTTTTAACTCTTTTATTTGGGATTGTTTAGTGTTTAATTGGTTGACTAATGCTTCATTGGCATTTCCATTTTTAACTAATTCATCTTGTATTTCTTGCATTTCTTTTTCTAGTTGTTCGTTTTCAGTTTTGTATGTATCAAGTTCTTTTTGAATTTTATTTAAAACGTTAGTATATTTTTCTTTAAGGTTTTTATTTTCTAACTTTAAAGTATCTATTTCACTTCTAAAACCTTGTTCTTTAATTTCTAGTTGTTGCATTTCGTCTTTTAAGTTTTTGATATGAGTTTCTTTGTTGTTTAATTCTTGTTGTAAAGTGTCATCAGATTTTTGGTTGGTAATTAAATCAGTAATTTCATTTTTTTGTTTATTTAATTCTTCTTGTTTATTGTTTAATTGTTGCGTAATTTCATTTAAATTATTTGTTTTTTCTTCTAATATGGATTTATAATTATCGAGTTTATTTGGTGGTGGAGTAGTACTTACATCGTGACTAAATTTTAATTCCCAATATTCTTGTTTATTAGGACCATTTTTATAATTTTCAACATCCATAAACCAACTTTTATCATCATGAGTCAAAGTTCCTATATAACTACTTCTTTCACTATAACGTATATAATAAACATCATTTCCGTTAATTTCAGTTTTATAACTATCTATTGTTGTTATATTTTTATCTTGGAAACCTCTATTACAATACCAATCACCCATATCTTCTGCATGTAAAATTGGTTTTATTTTTATTTGAAAAGGCACAGGAGAATAATATATACCATCTTTATTATCGTAAGTTGATAATGTTTCGTTAGCTTTAATTTCACAATTTTTTTGCCATTCCTCATAAGTTTGAGTTAAAATTGATATTTCTTGTTGTAAAGAGATTTGTTGTTGTGAAAGACTACCTAATTCTTGGTTGATTGTGTTTATTTTGTTTTGTTCAGTTAATAATTTGCACTGTTCCAAAACTTTAGACACTTTTTATTTTTTAAAAATTCTTTAAGACTAACTATTAAGTTAGTCTTTTTTTGTTTTAAAGACTAAAAAAATAATTTCATATCTTTTCTAAAAACGTTTTTAGAAAGGATTAAAATGTTAAGACAAAAATTATTTAAAGATTTTTTAAAAAATAAAAAGAATTTAGAGGCCCGCAATCAATTAATTGAACTTCATTATCCGTTAGCAAAAAAATTATCAAACAAATTTAATTTCTATCCGCGAGTTTTGACTAAAGAGGATTTATACCAGGAAGGGATTTTAGGTTTAATCAAAGCCCTAAATAATTACCATGACTTAGGTTACGACTTTATCGCCTACGCTACTCCCACCATCAAATCGGAAATCCGCGAATTAATAAGAAAAAGCCATTCCCCTTCAATCCCCCAAAAAACCACCAAACCAAGAAATATCAGTTTTAACGAAAACCAACACTCACAACAAACAATTTACGACAAAATCCCCAATCCGCATCAATTATGGTTAAAACAAGTAAAACACGAATTATTAATAAAAAAATTAAAAACCAAACTAAGTAAAAATGAATTCAACGTTATTTGTTTGAGTTTTGGCGTTACTACAAAAAACATTAACGACACACATCAACCAACATATACAAATCAAGAAATAGCTACAAAATTAAATTTAACTTTAAAACAAATAGAAAAATTAAAAGAACACGCCATTCAAAAACTAACCCCAAATAATAAAAAAAATAAGGAGAAAATATAAAAAAATGTTAAACAAAGTTCAATTAATCGGCAATATCGCCCATAACTTAGAAAAACAATACATTAATAGTAACAACGAACAAATACCAAAAATAGATTTCAATTTAGCAATCAACAACAAGGATAAAGTACAATACACCCCTTGTGTGGTTTTTAGAACTCAGGCCGAAAACTGCCACAAATACCTACATAAAGGTTCAAAAATATATGTCGAAGGCACCCTATCAATCCAAAAATATACCACCCTCGAAGGCCAAACACGAACTACCACCAAAATAATTATCCAAAACGTTATCTTTTTAGATAATAAATCCAAATAATATTTACAAAACCAAGTCCCTAAAAGGACTTTTTTTATACCCAAATCAAAGATAAGTAATTTAACAAATTAATTTAAGGAGTAAGTAAATGAACTTAAAACCAAAAAATATTTTAATTATTTTAACTTTTACATATATCGGTTTTATAATTACAAACCTTATGATTTTATTTTTTGATTTTAATTTAGGGATCAAAGCCAACACAACAATAAGCCTTGTTTCTGATGTTGTTTTTTTAATTTATATTTGGTTAAAGGAGCAACGAAAAAATGAAAATTAATTGGATAGGGTGTAAAAAGAAAATGATTCCTCAATTATTAACCAAAATACCCTCAAATTACAACACCTATTACGAACCCTTTTTAGGAAGTGGGATATTATTTCAAACTTTAAACCCTAAAAAAGCCATTTTAAACGATAATGATATTAATTTAATTCAACTTTGGCAAAACGCATTAAACGAACCAGTTTTATTTTGTAATAATGTTATTAATTTTGAAACCCAATTATATAAAACCAACAATCAACATTCACAAAAAGAAAACTATAAACTTTTATTAAATATTTTTAACAAAATGAATCCCTGCGTTGTTAAAAATTCATTTTTTTATGTATTATTGAAATATGCTTTTCGCGGCATTTTTAGATATCAAAAAAACGGAAAAATATATATGAGTTTTGGTTACAAAAACAAATTTAAAAGCCCAATTATTGATTTAGAAGAATTACAAAAAAATAAAAATAATTCCACCAATTCAAAAATTTTAAATATAGATTTTGAAAGCGTAATCAACCAATCACAAAGCAATGATTTTATATTTGTCGATCCACCATATTTTCGGAAAGACATCAAAGATAAAGCTTTTTATCAAAAAGCATTTACATTTGACAACCATATAAGACTTTATAAAACGTTAAAAAGCGCCCATCACCGTAATGTAAAATGGTTATACACCAATTATAATTCACCTGAAATAATCGAATTATTTAAAGATTTTAATATCACAACCGTCAAAACAACCACCTCACATTGTTTAACAAAAAGCAATATTTTAGAAGAAATTATTATCAGTAATTATTAAATTCCAAAGGAGAAATAATATGAAATTAAAAAACTCTTCATTTCCTATTTTTGCAACCACTATATACTCCTTATTAAGTACATTTTTTGTTTTCAAAATAATTGATTATTTTGAATTAAGTGCAAAAGCTGTATTTCACATTACAACATTTGGAATTTTGTTGCAAAATATTTTATTTTTAATATTAATTTCAATAAACCCAAAGGAGGAAAAAATATGAGCGATGGAATGTCAGAAGCGTATCATGGAACTTACTTTAAAGACCGATCAAAAAAACCAAAAAATCCAACTAAAAAGAAAAAAATTATGAATAATCAAAATAACGAAATCACTATTTTTGATGTCGCCAATTATATTATTAAAAAAAATAAGAGTGCCATCACAAATATGAAATTACAAAAATTAACTTATTATTGTTACGCTAAATATTTAGTTGAAAATAATCAACCAATTTTTAAAGAACCAATCGAAGCGTGGCTTCACGGTCCTGTTTTCCCTAATTTATATAATGAATTTAAACGTTATACCTACAAACCAATTTGTCACGGAACTAAAAAAGGAGAAGAAAAACACTTAACAAACGATCATCGTGTTTTAATCGATAGAATAATAGAATTATATGGAAATAAAGCGCCTACTAGTTTAACTAATGTGACGCATCAAGAAGCTCCTTGGCAATCAGCTTGGGATAATAACGAAGATTGGTCTAAAAACGTTATTAAAGATGAAATAATAAAAAATTATTTTATAAAAAATCTCAAAAAAATATAATAAATCAGATAAATAGGAGAAATAAAATAAAATGAATATAATTAAAGAAACAACCGATGAATATGGTTACAAAGTAATCCAAGAACTAGACCCCCAAACACGTAAACTAATCAAATCAACCACATTCCAACCTGACGGAAAATCAATTTGGATCATTTTGACGAATTTGACCCCCAAACAGGAACCAAAACCAAAATAATTTGGTTCCAACCCGACGGAAAATCAGTTTGGCGCATCCACGAATTCGACCCACAAACAGGAAAACACATAAAAATCCACTATTCAGACAGCGAATTTGTCAAAACCGAACAACAAAAATATAATAAAAATTAAACAAAAAGGAGAAAAAAATGGAAAAATACCAATCATTAACAAAAGAAGGGAAAAACTTAAACAAAATTAAATACGAATTACTAAAAAATGAAATAAATTCAACTATCATATGTTTAAAAGCATTACTTCCAATTAGTAAAGACGCGCAAGTTGTATTTTCTTTTAATTATGATAAAATGTATCAACAATTTAAAAATTTATATTTAATTCAAAAAGAAAGCGATGAATTAAAAATCCAATTTAATAAATTAAAAGAAATACTAAAAATAAAAGGAGAACCCAAAAAATGAATAAAAAAGAATTAATTAAAAAAATCGCCGAAATTAATAAAACCTCAATCACAAAAACTGAGGAATTTTATAACTCATTTGAATTTGCTTTGAATGAGGCAATAACATCCACCGCTGAAGTAGTTTTATCACCTTCTATCGGTAAATTTATTTTAAAATCAAGAAAAGCCTACATAGGAAGAAACCCTCAAACAGGTAAAAAACTAAAAATTCCTGCTAAAACAGTAGTAACTTTCAAACTTTCTAAAACCATCAAAGATTTAGTTAAAGAATTGGAATTAAATTAACAAAGAAAGCCACCAAAAATACCCAATTATCACAAAAGGCAAGAAAGAGAATAAATTATGAAAAACCCCATACCTAGCAACTCACTCTCTCCCACACGGTCGGAATGTGGTTAACTGTAAATAAAAGGATGACACAAAACATCTAATAAAACGCAATTGAACTATCCGTATTATTCTAAACAAAAAATAAGGAGAAATAAAATAAAATGAATAATAAAAAAATATTATTAGAGTTTTTGCCGTCCGTTACTTATTTGACAGGAGACGCACAATATTTAGATTATCACGAATTTGTAGAAGCTGTAAATGGTACTGTTTGGAATGTAGATGTTTCAGATGAAATTGAATATTCAAAAAATTTAACCGACAACAACAAACAAATAATCAACTCCTTTTTATCATCAATTCACGATTATTTTTATGAACTTCAAAACGACATTAGTAAAAATACGCTTGAATCACTTGATGATGAAATCAATAATTTATTTGATTATTGTAAAGATGAAAACATTGAAATTATCGATTTCATTGACGAAGACGATGCCAACGATGCCAACGATGCCAACGATCATAAATAAAAAGCTAGTTTAAAACTAGCTTTTTTATTAAAAAAACTAAAAATATTGCCCTAAACAAGTCATAAAACTGTTTTAATTAAATAAATCATTAGAAAGGAGAAATAAAAAATGGAAAATAAACAAATATACGCATTCACAGCGGCTATTGTTGTGTCAGTAATCGTAGCTGTTTCAATTTGGTTTTTCCAACCATTTAAATCAGCAAAAGTGTCACAAACCAATTCAAATCCAACAGTTGAAAAATCAGACTCAACTAAAAAAGATGAAAAATCTAACGAAAACAAACAAAACAAATAAAAATAATGTCACCAAAACCAAACCAAGAAAGGAGGTGATTTGGTGCAAACTCAAGAAAACCAACCAACCAAACCCCACTTTACATTTATTTCTAATTTTATAGAAACAATTTATCTAATTTCAATCCAAGTTTTTATAATTTATTTAACAAAAATAACTTATCCAAATTTCAAAATAGAGGAATTAAAAAAGTTAAAATTAGAAATCATTCCTTTTGTTTCAATTATCGCGATCGTTTATTTCCAATTAAATGTTTTTTTAAAACTTACTAAATTATTCCAAGTTTCAAAAACCAAATCAGAAGCATTCAAAGAAATAAGAAAACAATATTTTAATCAATTAATCAAAAAATTTGAAAATAACGAAGCTCATAAAAAGCAAATAGCAAGTGAAGAAATGGAAAAAGTTAATAAAATATTATTACAAAAAAATAACGAACTAAATGAAAATTATAAAAAAATAACTAAATTAAACGAAGAAATAGCAAAATCAAAACTTCAATTAGAAACCAAAAAGAAATAAAACAAAAAATGAAACCAATCAAAAAAGAAACAACCAACCACTACGGTGAAAAAATAACCTCAATAAAACCTTCAAATACCTAACTAACTAAATAATTTTTTAACCAAAAAAAGAAAGGAAAAATCAAAAAAAATGAATAAACAAGAATTAAAAAAAACAAAAGAAAGAAATAAAAAATGTCAAAAACACAATTCAAAAACTTAAGTCAATTTTTTTTTAAATGGATTTTTTTTATAACAGTCCTATCAATTCCAATTATTATATTTTTTTCAACAAAATTCGCACTAAAACGAATAAAGAATTTAAAAACAATTGAGTTTTTCACTCCCCAAAAAGTGATAAAACATGTTTAATTGGTTAATTAAATTCATAAATTATATTGAAACAATATTAAAATTAATTGTTGAATTTTGGCATCGCGAATCAAATTTCATAATTAGATTTATTTTAATTTATGTCATCATTTTACCAGTATTGTGGTCTATTCCAATTTTTGATGTAATTATAAATTTTTGTTTAAGATTTTTTGAAATATTTTTTAATTTTTTCACCTTTATTTTGAAAGGAATATCAAATTTCATTAAATTCATTTTTGGAATCAAACCAAAAACATTTTATTTAAAGCAAGGAAACATAAAAATTATTTTCGAAAGTGATATAAACGGAAAATTAAAAATCATAAAAAAAGAAATACTCCCAATAAATCAAACCAACGAAATAAAAGAATATGAAGAAATCACATTAAACTAACCGATGAACCAAACTAAAAATAAAAGGAGAATTAAAAAAATGCAAACAATAAAAAAAGAAACAACCAACGAATATGGTTACAAAGGAATCCAAGAACTAGACCCCCAATCAAATAAAGTAATCAAACAAACCACATTCCATTCCGACAATACAACAATTTGGTACATCGAAGAATTCGATCCTCAAACAGAATACCAAACCCAACAAACCTGGTACGGTTCTGATGGTAAAATCGAAGCCATCGCCAACTACAATCCTCAAACAGGATACCAAACCAAAGAAACCTATTACGGCTCCAATGGTAAAACAATTAGTTCCATCGACGAATATGACCCCAAAACAGGATACCAAACCAAAAAAACCGAATACAACTCCAATAGCACAACAATCGACTACATCATCGAATACAATCCTAAAACAAATAAACCAATCAAACAAACCACATTCCGCCCCAACGGCACAACAATTTGGTACATCACCGAATACAACCCCCAAACAGGAAACGAAACCAAATCAACCTACTACAAATCCGACGGCACAATTGAAGAGGTTGAAAATTTTCCCGAAGATGATGACGACCACGAATGCAATTGCGAATATTGTGGTTATTAAAATCAAAAATTAAATAAAGAAAGTGAGAAAATATTATGTCAAAAACAACCCCTATAAAAAACAAACTCAAACCAAAAAAATCACCAATTATAAAAACAACTAAACAATCAACACAAACTATAACAAATCCAAAGGAGAACAAAAATATGAAATCACCAATAATAAATTATTTAAAAATTATCGCTTATGTAACTATCATTTTGCATTTTGTTTTCATTGTAGCAATAAACTACCACGACAACAAAATTCCCTTTTTACCAAAGTCCCAACCAACACAAACTTTAAACCAACCACAAAATAAATCAACACAAAAAACCGACGATATAAAAATCAACCAAAAAGAAAATGAACCCAATCCAACCGAACAAACGAAAAAAATTAAACCTAAAGGAGAAAAATAATGAAACTTCAAACTAAAAATAAAATCTTTGCCACTTTAGTGGTTTTTATCAGTTTATTTTTTGCCATTGCAACTATTGCCGCTTTAGACAATTTTTTTGCCAAACAAAGAAAAGAAAAAATTAAACTAATGAATGCTATTCCTAGTTTCACCGTTGAAAGAGTAGGGGGAAATAATGAAGAAAAATCTCTTTTACCCATCCCCATCCCAAACTTAAATGAAAAAAAATATAAACATTTAATCGATATCCAACATAAAGCCATTTTGCATTCAAACGGTATGGAAATTACCACTCCTTTATATTTAAAAATATTATATACACACAATACAAACAACACTTTTGCCAACCCTAACAATTATTTTACTGTATACACCGAATGTAACGGTTCGGGATATCAAGACGCCAAACGTCCTTTAATGACTTTCTCAAACGGGGTTGGAATTATAAATATTAAAATCAGCATCCAACAAGATAAAATTATTGAAGAAAAAAATCCTGAATTAGAATTAATTTGTGATTACGAATTAGTTGACTCCCAAGGAAAATCTTTTGGTGGTGGTACAAAAATTGAAAACAAAATCACTCAATTCGCATAATTTATCAACGAAGACCAAGTTTTTCTTGGTCTTTTTTTCATAAGAAAGGAAGAAAAATGAAAAATAAAATAAACCACAAACCAGTTTCAAAACATCTATTAATTACCATTATCCTTTTGTTTGTTTCTTTTTGTCTAGGCACTTATGTGTGGATTCACCATCAAACTTTAATCGAAACCGAAAAACAAATAACCAATCATCATAAAAGACTAGAAAATCAAAATAAAAACTTACAAGAAGTAAAAACCCAAATCCATCAAACCCAAAATGAATTAAAAAATGAAATAACAACTCAAAATCATGAATTCATAAAAGAATTTCAAACTCAATTACAACCTAAATCAGAAACATTAACAACATCATATCAACAACCCGCCAAAGAAGATCCCTCTTTTAAACCTTCTAATCCTCAAAAATTCTTATCTTTTAATCAATTAATTGGTTTTAAAGAAGAGTTAAAAGCGGGAGAAGGATTTATGGATTACCTTAAAAACAAAGAAAATTACCAAGGAATTGGTGAAATAGAACCACCATTAGGAATTTTAATGTTTGGGTGCCCAGGAACAGGTAAAACCACTTTAGCGAGAGCCTTAGCCAAAGAAACGAAATTACCTTTTTTTGAAGTTTCTAGTTCTTTATTCTCCCAAAAATATAAAGGATTAGCACCTCAAATGGTCAAAGATTTATTTGATGCAGCTAGAGAAGAAGCAGACAATAAAAATGGCGCCATTATCTTTTTAGATGAATGTGAAACTATTTTTACTGATTTAGTAAGTTTAGAAGCAGGTTCAGAAATCGCCAACGTTGTTAACCAATTCAAAACCGAAATGACTTCCATGGAAAACAACCCTGAAAAACCTATTTTCATTATTGGTGCGACTAACCATGAGGAACTAATTGATGAAGCTATCAAATCAAGATTTACTTATAACATCGAAGTAAAACCTGGTAATAAAGAAGAAAGAAAACAGTTTTTAGAATTCATGATTAAAAAACGTAAAAACCCTTATAGCCAAGAAGCTAAACAATACTTATTTGAAATCATCAACGAAGCTTTAGAACACTTGCCTAAAAACCATCAATTTTTAAAAGCGAACCGAACTTTAGAAAACCTTTTAAAAACAACAGTAACCATCTTCGCCAAAAACCGAGGACAAGGCGAAACACGAAGAAACGAAATCAATCAAGATGACTTAAAACAAGCTTATCAAATAATAATTTCCCCAAACACCGAAATATTAGAAAAAATCGAAAACCAAAAGAAAGGAGGTGATAAATAATGTTATCACCCTTAGTCTTATTGAAAAGTTATTTTACTTTTAAATCTTATTTAATTTGGTTTTTGCTAGCAAGCGCCATCTTTGGAATATTTATTTTCTTTAAACCAAAGTATAATCAAACCAAAGGAATTAAAAAAAGTCAACACAAAAAACCAACTTCCAATTCAAACTCTCACACATCTTGGAAAGGCTATTTACTAATATTTTTAATCCTCATAACAATATTAGGTTTCATTTATTTTTGTTTTTTTTATAAACCAAAAGAACCTTCCTCTAAATATGTCGGCCAATTAATTGGTGAAATCGACAAAGCTATTGACAAATACGACCAAACTATCAACGATTACAAAGCACTCAAATCCGATTGGGAAGGCGAATTAAAGAAATGTGAAAAAGAATTAAAAACATTATATGAACAAAAAGAAATCAACCAAGAACAAAAAGAAAAAATTAAAAAACTTTTAGAACAAACCGAATCAAAAATTCCTGATATCAAAGCTCAAAAACAAGAAACTGAAAACAACATCAATACTTTAAAAGAGCAACTAAAAGAACAAGAACAAGAAAAAACCAAAAAAGACAAAGAAATAGCTAAAAAACAAGAAGAAGAAAAACTCGCCTCACCTGATGATAAAATTAGACTAAAAGCCGAAATCTCTAAATTACAAGACGAACGACTTGAAATAGTTAAACAAATTAGACAAGTTGAAATTAAAATCGGTAAATTAGAAATTAAACAAAAATCGTATGAAAGCACGTTATCCAACGCCATCAAATTAAGAGATCATTTACAACGAGATTATGATAACTTATCTTCTTTTGATAAAAAATTATTCGCCGAAATTACATCCGCTGAAGAACGCAAAGCCGAAATTCAAAAAAACATTGACGAAATTGACGCCAAAATGATAACTATCGGTGCAGAAAGAAAACAATTAGGAATTTTACGCCAAGCCGCAGAAGCATCCAAAACTGCCCTTGATGACTGGGATAAAAAACACGAATTTAGTTTCGGTAACCTTCGAGACGCGCTTTTTCAAGGTGCAGAACTTTATTTAGATGCCTGCGGGGGACGTGCCGCGCTAAAAGCAATTGGTGGTGGAATAACTAAAAAATTAGCTGGCACCATAACAAAAGCAGGGTTAATAATTCATGAAACTCACCGAGTAATTAAATTAGCCAAAGACCTTTTTGTTAATGAAGATGGAACACCTAAAATGATGTCAAAAGAAACTTATGACTCTATTTGCGCTCGTATTGAACGTGATAAAGACAAACTTGATGCCGATTACAAAGACTACGAAAAGAAAAAAGAAGAATATAAAAATAATCAAAAAAGTATTAATTTAAATAATGAAATCGAAGCAGAAAAAGAACAATTAAGTGAATTCAAAAATAATGATCAACGAAGAAAAAATAGAGAAAGAACTGTAATCGAAGAATATCAAAATATCGCTGATGAATTAGAAACTAAAATAAAATTAATTTCGAACCCAAAAGAATTATTTACAGAACAATCTGATTTAGAAGAAAAACTCGAACATTTAAACGTAGAAATCGAAAACACAAAAGAAGAATTAAAAAATAAATCTCCAAACTACAATCGCGCTCAACAAAGATTAAAAGAAAAACAAAAACAAAAACAACATGCTAAATTTTTTCAACCGATTACCAATAAATAATTATTAAAATTAACCTAATAACTTTTTCATTGACATTGTAAAATATAAAATTGTATAATAGTGATATATTCATATTTCAATATTTGATAATAATCACTATTATCGGGAAGGAAATGAAATTTATGAATAATAATAAAGGGAATCACCAAAACAACCAATATCAACTTGCCAACCGTTCAAATAAACCGATAATAATTGGTATTATTGTATTAGTGATAGTTTTTATAAGCGCGGTAGTTTGGTTTAATTTTAAAAAAAGCGATAATTTGGATAATTTAACGTTGAATAAAGATAATTTAGATAATTTAACAATGAATAAAATTGATGAAAAAATAAAGTCTCTAAATGAACTTGACGAAGAAATGGCAACATTTCATAAAGAACACGAAGATCAAATAAACACACCCGAAATGGTTCAGTTGATAGCAAAATTAGACGAATTACAAACTCATTTTCAAGGAATCCAAAAACCTGATGGGATTTATTTTTCTGAATTTCAAAGAAACAAGATTAAGAAAATGAATTTTTATGAAAAAGAAATTGAAGAATTAAAAAAAAGTTTTAAAAATTTAAAAGATGTACAAAACCCCCTAACAATTAAACCCAAAATAGGAAACGATAAAAAATCTAAATTTAAAACAACTCAATCTCGTTTCGATCAAGTTAAAACTTATATTCTTTCGGAAACCGATGACAAAACTTTATTACCAAACAATCTTCCCCAAGAGGAAAAAATAGAAATTGAGAAAATTAGAAAACATTTGGTACAAAATTTAGCTTCAAAAAAACGACGCCAAGAACAAAACCAAACTTTAAACGATTTATTAGCTGAAATCGATGATTATAATCGCCAAATTCAAGAAATTAATTCTCAATTTCCTTCATTGAATTTTCAAAAAACCAACTTAGAAACAAAAGAAACCGAAAAAAACGATAAAATAAATAGTTTAAAAGAAAAACAACAACAATTCAAATATTTACCAAACCAACCCGAATCAGTTAGAACAACAAGACAGAACAACTATAATCATTTAAAAGCCGAAATCTCTAAATTACAAGACGAACGACTTGAAATAGTTAAACAAATTAGACAAGTTGAAATTAAAATCGGTAAATTAGAAATTAAACAAAAATCGTATGAAAGCACGTTATCCAACGCCATCAAATTAAGAGATCATTTACAACGAGATTATGATAGTTCAAAAGAACGAAGTAAAAACGACACAATTTCTCAACTCAACTCTCTTTACGAAATTATCCCCCCAGCTGAGGAATAAAATCAAAGGAGTTTCAATTAATAATGTTTAAAATCAAAAATAATTTATTATTATTTAATATATTTTTGTTTATTAGTTTAGGATTTTTGTTTATATTTAACAATAATCCAGTTATGGCGATGGATAATTATAATTTAAATGATCAAAATGCAATAAATAATAAAATATATCAACTTTCATTAAAAAAAGAAAACTTATCTAATAAAATTTTACATTGTGATAAACTTAATTTAAATACTATGAATTTAAAACAACAATTAAAAATTTTAGATCAAACAATTAAAAATCTTTATCAAAGGCTTGCGTTGCTTAATACATTAAAAGATATAAATTACCAGGTTTCGCAATATTTACATAAACTCAATCAAGTAGAAATAAAACTTTTAAGTAGAAGATATCAAATAACAACAATAGAAGAATTGAATAATAAACGTCAAGAAATAATCCAAAAAATTAATAATTTGATACAAATATATATTGATTTGAAATACAAATTAAATGAATTTTATTAAATCGTATTATATAAAATAACCACTTTCCTTCCTTCAATCACTCTATGAAATCACCTCAGTTGAGGAATAAAAAAAGGAGATTTTAATAATGTTTAAAATCAAAAATAATTTATTATTTTTAAATTTATTTTTATTTATTGGTTTAGGATTATTTTTAATAAATAATAATGTTCAAGTAATTGCGATGAATCAAAATGATTCTGAGGCAAGCGGGAGTAATCCTGTTAATTATAATTTAAATGAAAAAGAAATTAATACTTCAAAAATTCCCGAGAAATTAAATTTTATATCACAACATTTTAAATACTTAAATAAACAGCAAAAAAAGAGATTTCAAAAAATAACAATCAACAACAAAATTAAAAAAAATAAAGAAATTATAAAAAAAGAAATCAAATTTAATTTAAACACAATTCCAGAAGATGAAAAATTATAATTTTAGAAATTAAATAAAAATTAAGATTATATTTAGTCGATATTCAATTGAAGGTTATATTTAACAAAAACAAAAAAGCGATGAAAAACATATATAACTAACGTTCAAATCACTACATAGAACTAAACTACAAAGGCCCTAAATGGTTACTCGAAGAAGACAAAGACTTTTTCATGGATGAAGTAGAATGCCGAATATCAAAAGACAAAGATGAAAGAGATCTTTTCATCAAAAAAACCTAACTACCTCCACTTCAACCCCAAACAAGGCTATATAACATTATATACAAAAAAATTTAATACAAAAACCAAAGAACAATTAGAAAAGAAATAAATAATTAGAAAAAGGAGGAAAAATCAAAAAAAATGAATAAAGAAAATCAACCCCTCCTATCCTCCCTCAATTCCCTCTACAAAATCACCTCATCTGAGGAATAAAATCAAAGGAGTTTCAATTAATAATGTTTAAATTACAAAATAAATTTAAAATAATAAATATTTGTTTGTTTATTTTCTTGGAATTATTTTTAATTAATAATAATTCAGTAATGGCAATGAATAATAATGAAGCTGGAACTAGTAATGCTCCGTCAATAGAAGAAATAATTGTTAATATAAAAAATAAAATTCGTGAAAATGCAAGCAAAAAAGTTAATGTAGAAAAAGAAATATCACAAGAAAGAAATAATCGAAATAATCTTCAAAAAATTGAAAATCTTACTAAAATATCAACAAATTTGACAAAATTAATTAATAATCAAAAAGAACAACTGAAAATATATAAAACACTTTTAAAATCTTTAAATGATTAAAAAAATCAATATAATAAATTCAACCAAAAAACCAATTAGTAAATTATAAAAAAATAATCAAAACAAAGGAGAATTAAAAAAATGCAAAAAGAAAAACAATATTCAAACTGGTTTTTTTATTTAATCAGCATTATTATTTCTTTAATCGGCATTATTATGTCCTTTGGTATTACCTTTTATTATATGAATCATAATAGTTTAAAAGAACATATCAATTCAAAAAGCGAATACTTAAAAGACAATATCAATTCAAAAAGCGAACACTTAAAAGAAAACATCAATCAAGTTGAAAAAAAAGTAGATGAATTCAAACAAGAAACACAAATTAATTTCAATAAATTAGATAAAAAAATTGACAAATTAACAGAAAAAAATTATGAATATGAAAGGAAATAATAAATAAGATAGGTTATAAAAATGCATTTAATAAAAAAAATATCTAAATATATGCCTTATATATTTTATATTCCAATAATGATTTTATCTAACGTTATTATCATTAAAATTTTTTTATTTTATCAAAACCAAAAACAAATTGAAAAGATAAATCAAAGGCATTATAATGAAATGGAAAAACAAATTAAAAACTTAGAATCAAACCTTACTGATTTAAAAATATCAATAAATGAATTTTTAGAAAAAAAACAACAACAAATAGAAAATTTAGAATCTCAAAAAGAAATTCAAAAACAAAAAAACATTATAAAACCAACTAATTTTAATAAAAATTTCAAAGAAATAACAAAATAATTTATATAAAATTTAATTTTACATAAAGACCCGCCAGGGTCTTTTTTCTTTTATCACACACGGCAACACGGAAAGGTTATTAAACTAAATTCCCCCCCCAGAAAACTAAAATTTTAATAGACTCACTTTATGAGAGTCTTTTTTTATATATTCCTAAATTCACTTTTCACACACAACAACGTAAAAGCGCTCATAAGCAATTAAAAAATATTGAAAGGAGGACAAAACATTAACTACCTAAAAACAAAAAAACGTCATTTCTTTCTTTTAATTTTTCTAATTTTTTTTATTAAACTAACCTATACATTAACCCCCATTGCAGGAAACCAAAACTCTTCTTACTTTCAATGCCGAACAAAATCTGTAATCAAACTAGCAGACAACGAGGAACTCCAACAAGAATGGTTAAAAACCCAGCCAAAATTAAAAAGATACGATCTTAACATTATTTCAAAAGCCGATATTCCAAAGTTAATGGAATTATTTAATGTTAATGGAGTTTCACTGTACGGATCGAGTGGAAGTCCCCCAGGTCATAATTCGCGTCTTAATAAAATAGTAGGTACTTGGTGGTTTAAAAACCCGCCAAAAGGTTTAATGGGGGTTTATTTAAAACCAAGAACAAATCCATTTAATCAAACATACCCTTGTGCAGATTACAAATATACACTTGAAGAAATATTAAAATACGAAATAGAAATCGAAGAAGCTTTTCTCTTTTGGGACGCCAAAGAAAAACCTCATAAAATACAACCTCAAATAAATTTAGTAGTTACTAACATCTTTACCGACCAAAACAAAGAAGAAGAAATCAATAATTATTTAATGAAAAATAACATAATCAAAGAACCAAAATTGATTAAATTAGGTTGTTATAATGCAACACCCACTACTGGTTTGGTTTTGCCTTTACCATCAAAAACTTTCTGCGATATTCCAATTGAGGCCATTTATTTTGACGATGGGATTCGAATTTTACCCGAAGACAACCAAAACTGCAATATCGAAGATTTATTAAAACTTTCCAATGGCGCAAAAAATACTTATTTATTTTCATTTAACGTCCAAGAAAGACCAAAACCAGCAAAGAAAAACAAGTATATCGAATTACCCCCTTCTTTAGATCCTTATCAAGCAATTCGCGATTGGAAACGTGAA
Organism: Candidatus Phytoplasma solani; assembly: GCF_040126175.1. Lineage (NCBI taxonomy): Bacteria > Bacillati > Mycoplasmatota > Mollicutes > Acholeplasmatales > Acholeplasmataceae > Candidatus Phytoplasma > Candidatus Phytoplasma solani. Next base: position 129,894 of record NZ_CP155828.1, on the reverse strand, counting down.
AATAATTTATTTACTTTTCCGCCATTAACCCTAGAAGCTGAATACGTTGAAAAAATCGAACATGCTGAAACTTATTTTGAAGTCACTTCTCCTTGCTATCGAAAATTTAATATTCCTGTAAAATTAAAAACGGTTTTTTGTTATTTCGAAACAGATGATACGATTTATTCCATTCTTTGTGGCGATAGAATATTCAAATCCCAATTAGTTGAAAAATATAGAAATAATTTGATTGAATGGGTAAAACAATGTTATATCAAATACGGTGTTTATTATTCAGAAGCAGAAGTCCGCGCTATACTTGGACGTTGCAGCAAAACCCTTTATGATGAAAACGGAAATACTCATTATTATGAATATGTAACAAATATTTTTTTTGATGATTGGTATATTGACGGAAATAAAACCGCAAAAACATATTATCAATTTTTAGATACTACTCGACCTCCTCAAAAACCAAAAGAATTAGAATAATTTTTAACTACAATGCCCTAAATGGTTACTCGAAGAAGACAAAGACTTTTTCATGGATGAAGTTAATTGTCCTACAAACAAAAAAAGATGAAGATAATCATGTTATATGTAAAACCTACTACCTCCACTTCAATCCCAAAAAAGCTATATAACCCTTTATACAGAAAAACACAACCTTAAAACATAAAAACCCACAATACACTTAAAACACATTATTTTATCCCTTAATAACATTTTATATAATTATTTGAAGTCAGCCTCAAACAACATTGTTACAAACAATTTAAAGACCAATATTTTGATTAAACAAATATTAAGCAAAACAAATCATAACCAAGACTCTCTTTATGAGAGTCTTTTTTTTATATCCAAAATAAAATTAAAGGAGAATTAAAATGGATAAAAATAGAATAAAAATAGTTAACAAAAATTTTAAAAAATTTCATAATATTTTCGACCGTCTTATTTCAAAATATTATTATAGAAACACCAAAACATTACAAAAAATGGAAAATATGGCTTTAATTGATGTGTTTATTAATAGTTTAGAATTAATATACCTTCAAATTCCTAAAAAACAATTAATTTTCCATTTCAAAAATTGGGACGAAAGTTATTCCACGTTCAGTTTTGAAATTTACGATAATAATTTCATCATTCGTGGGAAAATGGCAGTTTTTTATTTAGAAGATAAAGAAGACATTATTCCCATAATTGAATTAAGCCAACAAGAAATTGGTTTTTTTACTGATTTTAATATACTTATTTTTTTAGATCGAACTGAAAAATTTTGGGACGCAAACTTGAATACAACCATTCAAGAATTAAACAAAGGAAAACAATTTTTGACTCAATCAATCGGAAGTGATGTTGTAATTTTAAAATATGACTCATCCCCCAATTTTAAAACATTAATTTATTCCTTGCATTTCCCTATTTTTAAAAACTAAAACAAACCCTAATTTAGACCTTCAAATTGAAGGTCTTTTTTTATACCCAAATTAAGAATCAAAGGAGCAATAAAATGAAATTAATTATCTTCGAAGGACTTGACGGCAGTGGAAAAACAAGTCTAATAAAAAGCGTTAAACGTGAATTAAAAAAACAAGGCAAAGAAGTGATTGTTATTCGCGGATTAGGAAGTTCTACAATCGGGAATTCTATACGTGAAACGTTTTTAACACACAACAAATTACACAATTTAACTAGATATTTTTTAAGTTTTGCCAACATGATTCAAACCCAAGAAGAACGCATCAAACCCCACTTAAAAACCCCTAAAATTATTTTAGTTGATCGTTGGTTAGGCTCTAATTTTGCATATCGTGTATATCCTAATCAAATTGATAAAAAATATTATCTTTTTAACAATTTAACTAAATTATTCATTAAACCTGATATCACCGTTTATCTAAAAATTCACCCCCAAATAGGTTTAAAACGTAAATTAAATCAAAACAACCACCAATTAGATGTTATTGAAACTAGTTCCTTAGCTTACTTTCATCAAGTAGAAAAGGGTTATCAGGAATTTTTAAAAAGAAAAAATCTAGGTCCTCAAATTGTTTTAAAAGCGATGGAAGCTAAAAATTCCAACTTCAACACAAAACAAATAATAAAAAAAATAGGAGAAATACCAAATGCCAATAGTCATTAAGAAAAAATGTCAAAACGGCAATTTATATATCCATTATAGTAACGGCAAAATCAAAACTATTAAAAAAGATGGAACTATTCAATGGCGTACTAAAAAAATAAAATTTTACCCCCCGAAAAAGACTCTTTAATTAGAGTCTTTTTTTATTATAGAAAGGGAATTAATCAAATGAAACAATCAACCGATTTGCATTTCAAAAATATTGATATTTTGAAACATCAATCTTTGTGTGTTAACATCACTAAACAAATAAGGGCGCCAAAGATGCCTAAATATCGTGTTATCTAACCAATAACCAGTGCGATAAACACTGAATGGATATGGTCGGTCCGTTAAACGAAAGAATAAGGGATTACAGCAGACCATAAAAGCGGATTGAGACGAAGTAGTTAGTTAAGAGGATACCGCCACCAAATTGTCCCATGGATAAGCCTGAAATGGTCTAAGAAGGAAAGCAGATGTAATCTTAGAACCTAATACGCAAACTACTGAAGCCGTATAGTCCAGAGTCTAACAAGATATATTATTTGTCTTGGTTAGTTTATCTAATTAACAGAAAGCCTGGAATCTCACCGACAGTCAGGAAAGACGTTAAAACATAAGCGGTTACTTCACCTAAAGGACAAAGGTAGATATTTAGAGTAACTTGGAGAATCCTAAAAGCTAGTTATTTAATTAACAAGTCAAGGAATAAATGCCGAGACGCTCAAGGATAAAGAAGCTATTTAATAGTCGTGGATAATTCAAAGTTAACATTGGAATATGCTAACATGATGACCCACCAGGGCGAAGGTTAATAACCTTTACAAGGCGAAAGTAGCTAGTAATTTACTATTTATTCACTGTAATCAAGGAAGGAGTTGATAAATATGTCAACATCTGTTTCAGATGAAACTAAGCTTTCGCGAACATTGAGTAAGATTCTATATTGTTCTACAAATAACTATCCTCTAAAAAGAGAATTACAGCAAGGAATGAATAATCTACATAACACATTAATTGCATTTAACAAAATTGCAACCAACAAAGGCGCGGGTACACCTGGAATTGATGGTAATTCAATTGACAGACTCGATCTTAAAAAATTAGAAAGATATCACAAGGAATACATCAATAACAAGTACAAGCCAAAGCCTGTTAAAAGAATATTCATTCCCAAAGACAACGATAAGGTTAGACCTCTTGGAATACCTACCATAAAAGATAGAATAGTCCAAAAAAGCCTTGAACAACTCTTAACTCCTTATTTTGAAAATCAATTCTTAGAATGGAGTTTTGGATTTAGAACCAAAAAGTCCTGTCTTGATGCAATCAAACGCGTCAAACAGAGATTTCAGGGAATTGATTATATCATCAAAATTGACCTTAAAGGTTATTTTGACACAATCAATCATGAAACTCTTATGAAAACCTTGAGGAAGTTTATACGCAAGAATAAAACTCTTTCAACCATTAATAAGTGGTTAAAAGCTGGGTTCATGAAAGATGGCATCAAGTACGAATCTTTATCTGGTTCTCCACAAGGAGGAATCATTTCCCCATTACTTGCCAATGTATATTTACATTACATTGACATCAAAATGGATGAACTAATTAAAGAAGGGACACCAATAAGGAAAACAAACCCAGGATATAGAAAAGCATACCATCAAGGAATGCATCATAAACTGGGGATTGATAGTCGAATTAACCTAAATCCAAAAACAAGAGTTGAATATATCCGATATGCCGATGATTTTATCATAGGAATTAAAGGAAAATATGACAAAGCTGAAACTATTAAAAACCAAGTGACTCAATGGCTAGAACAAGATTTAAAACTAACAGTTAGTAAAGATAAATCAAAGATTGTAAAAGCCAATAAGAGCACAAGGTTTCTATCCTACATGGTTAAGGTAAATTCAACCAGTAGTAAACTCACCAAAAAAACCCACAAAAAATCCCTAAACGGTCGGGTACAAATCCAAGTTCCCAAAGCAAAAGCCAAGGAATATGGATATGAGTACAATTGGTTAAAAAGAGGAAGGATTAAACATGACGAAACATTAGCAAGTAGGGACGAATTAGAAATAATACGCACTTATAAAACAATCGTACGCGGAATCATCCAATACTTTTGCTTAGCTAACAATCTAAATGCATTAACCCATCTAACCTATCTAGCGGAATATAGTTGTTTGAAAACCTTAGCAAGGAAACGCAAAATGACAATTGCCAAAGTGCGGAAGAAGGTTAATCGTGGCGCAACTTGGTCAATTCCGTATTTAAACAAAGGGAAAACCAAGTATGAGTCATGGACTGTTTACCCTTGGGATAAGATCAAGAAAATGCGTAATTATAAGGAAAATCCCGATATCACCATCAATCCTTATCTATTCCAAGGTCGTACGAATCTAACAGACCGCCTTAAAGCGGAAATATGTGAGAAATGCGGCAAAACAACCCAACTTCAAATCCATCACAGTGGTACGGTTCGCAATGGAAACCGCAAAAGCGTGATGAATAAGAGTACAAAAGTGTTATGCATAGATTGTCATAGAAATATTACGAACCAACAAATGCATGATATCAGATTAAATAACAAAAGTAAAAGAACAAAAAAGGATAAATAGCTAATCAGCCGTAAGGCGAAATTAGTTCTCGAAAGAGAGTAAATTATGGAAAGCCGTATGCTTGGAAACTTGCTCGTACGGTTTGGACGGGGGCTGATTGTAAATAAAACAGCAAACGCAAATCGCTGAATAAGACGCAATTAATCTATCCGTATTCCAACCATCTTTATTCAATAAACCATTTAACGAATACATGATAAAAACCCACAACCTCCTAAACGAATATCTAGATAAAAACCAACACAACTCCCAAAGTAAAAAAGTAATCCGCGGCAACATCAACGAATATTTCATTTTATTATATTTTCAAAACAAGGGAATCATCAATTTATACCCCCAGGCTTACTTGTTTTTCATCCCCGACATCAAATTCGATTTGGTTTTATTCACTAAAACCAAGCGCATAATCGCCTTCAATTTCAAAACATGTTTGCGAGATCGTTATAAACAAGCCATGGTAGAAGGGCAACAATTAAAAAAACTCGATACACGTTTTGAATTCTATTTATTAACTAATAACACTGTGGAAGCTCAAAGATTAAACAAGAAAATCAAACAAGGGAAAATCTTAGGAATTAACCAAGTGATCGATTGTTTTTTGCCCCAAGCTAACATCTTTTTACAAACATTACTGACTAACCAATTCCTCCCTTTTAGCGATATTAACATGATTAAAAATAAAAAATAAGGAGTTAATATAAAATGTTAACCAACGAACAACGCGCCTTGCAACAAGTCATATCTTATATCGAACAAGGCCAATGGGAAAAGTTAAAACTTTACTGCCAAATAATTAACCCCAAAAATCTACTCGACCCCACAAATACCAAAATCTTTAACGCCTTAAAATATTTATTTTTAGAAAAACAAACAACGCATCCCTTTGATAAAATAAAGTCTCAACCCGAGATAATTAAAGAATTAATCACCTATCTTCAAACCCATTTTCCCCAAGATAACTTTACTAAAGAATCACTATCTTTTTTAAGTAATGATGTTAATGAGGAAAACAACCTTGATTTCTTAGACAACCTAAAACACACCTATACCCAAGAAAAACTGTTCCAACAACTCTTAAAAATTATTAGTCCTTCTTTTGAAAATAAAGATCCTTATCACAAACATTTTTATTATCAAGAAATCTTTGATAAATTAAGAAAATTTATGGCTTTTATTCCTCACAAAAACGATAAAACACTCTTTAATTTAAACCAAATGGCCTCTTTGCATCCCGAATTTTTTGACACCGATAATCAAGCAAAACAAAAAATCCAAGAAGAATATTACCGCCTATCAGAAACTTTCAAAGGATTAAATCAAGCCACGAAAGGCTTTAAAAAAGGTCAAATTATCACCATTGGGGGCTATACTGGTTTAGGAAAAACCACTTTTGTCTACAACCTTTTAATAGACATTTCAAAAACCAAACATCAAGAAACAAACAAACATCCAAATATGTTGGTATTTTCTTATGAAATGACCTTAGAAGAAAATTTAAGTCGTTTATTAGCCCACATCACTAAAACTCCATTAGATGTTATTTTAGATAAAAGTTTTGAAGACTCAAACATCACACAACACACCTACACGGAAAGGATGAAGACCGCAAAACAATTATTCGCCAACATAAATTTATCATTCAGTTACGATAAAAGCAAAAACATTGATTATGTAATTGATTTAGTTTATCGCCTCCATTTAGAAAAAAAGGCTGAAATTATCGTTATCGACCATCTCCAAATAACCAAAACAACAAATCACTTAGAAAATGACCGTCTAGCAATTGACGAAATTATGACTAAATTAAAACAATTAGCCATTGAATTAAACATCGTGATTATCATTTTATCTCAATTTTCAAGAGATACATACAACAATTATCAAGGAAAATCACCTGAAATAACTGCTCTAAAAGGTTCAGGTGGCATCGAAACTAACTCCGATATTGTCTTAATGATGACTGAATTCCAACCTAAACTATCCAAAGACAAAGAAAAACCCATCAATATATATAATTCAACCTTAAACGAACTATATTTAGAATCAAAGGACAACGAAAATCAAAAAATCATCGAATTATCTATTAAAAAGAATCGAAGTGGTACCAAAAAGAACTTAGTTTATCACTTTGAGATGAATACACAAACCTTCCAAGAAATCGGTTATGTTTTACCTTATCCATTAGAAAGTTATTAAGGAGTTCATCAATGAATTTTCAAGAACAAATAAAACATATTCAAACCAACTTCCCTATGTCAGTTTTATTAAAAAAACTAAACATTATACCGCCAAACTTCAACACCAAATATCGTTTCCCTTGTCCCATCCATCAAGGCCAAAACCCCACTTGTTGTCATTTAACTTCAGATAACAAAATTCATTGTTGGAAATGTTGTAAAGATTACGATATTGTTGATGTTTATAAGGAAATAAGAGGAACTAGTTCTTTTGAAGAAGCTATTAAAAGAATTTTGAATTTCATGAAAACCGAAGAGTTCAAAAAATTAACCCAGAAACAAAATTCAATAATTAATACATCATCAATCCCCCTCAAATACCAATACCAACCTAAAAAAACCAACATCATCATCAACGAAAAAGAAGTTGAAGCCAAAAAAACACGATTATTAAAAGAAATATCACCTTTATTCAACCAAATTAGAGATTATTATAATTATTTATTAACCACTAATCGCAATAACGCATCTCACCCAGGAATAGAATATTTAACGCAAAAAAGAAAATTAACCCTACAAACCATCAATGAATTTAAACTTGGTTACGCCCCACTATCTAATAAACCCTTATCTTTTCGATTTGTAAATTATTGCAAAAAGAAAAACATTGATACAACAAAACTAGTTGAATATGGCTTTATTAAAGAAAAAATCAATCAAAAAGGCACTAAATACTATCACGATACTTTCCATGGTTCCATAATTATCCCTATCGAAAACGGTTATAATAAAACATTCCATTTTTATCAAAACAACTTTCACGAAGTTTCTTATTTCCAACCAAAATACAAATCCCTAAATAATTTCAGTCAAACACCCACTTTTCATTTCAGCTATCGTTTTTTTGAAGCTTTACCATATATTAAAAAAGTTAAAATAATCATCATCCACGAAGGTTTTTTTGATGTCATTAGTTGTTGGCAAAACAATATTAAAAACACGGTCGGTCTAATTTGCGTCACTCAATTACTTTCTCAATCTCAACTAGAAATTCTCAAAAAAGAAAATATCAAAGTAGTTATCGCTTTAGATAATGATGAAACAGGACAAAAACGCAGCGAAGCCTTAGGAGAACAACTTAAAGAAGCAAATATTTTATATGAAATTAGACGCATTTTACCCCCTTATGACAAAACTTGTAAAGATGTTGATGATTTATTACGTCAATACGGAAAAGAAGCATATCAAAAATGTTTTTTAGCTCCATACATTACTTATGAAGAGGCCAAAAAGAAAATCATAGTCGATTTAGCCGTTCATTTCTTTGGAGAATACAAAGTTGAAGTAATTAATTAAATTATTACTTTTTTTCACCAACATATTACACTCGCACATATAAACCACATTAACATACCCTTATAAACACGTATATACCCCTAAATTTTGCGTTTTATTTTCGCAAATTAGGGGTTATTATTTTTATAGCCAACAAAACAATCTAAAAGGAGAAAAAAATGAAAAACGACACAAACCAAGAAATTAGAATCGGAGGTTGGGAAACAAAATCACTCCCCAACGACTTAGTTCAAATTAAAAACTTTTTACAAACATTAAAACAAGATTTATTAAATATTACGATTGTTTCTCACTCTAAAAAGAAAAATTCCTATCAACAAGCAAATTACCGCCCAAAAAACCAAACCCTCTTTGTAGACCCTCAAATCTTAGAAGAAATCAAAAAGTATAGAATAGAAATAATCAAAAATCGTTCTCCTGAAAACGATAATAATAATATAACACTCACCAACCCCACAACGCCCCTTAAAAGCCAAAATAATACCCTTAAAACGCATTTCCCTATCTTCCAAATTAATTATCTTAACGAACAAAAAGACTACATTAAAGAATTGATAGGCAAAATAAATGTAGACAAACTAGACACTTTAAAATTATATAAATTAGATACCAAAAAACTAGATAAATACAATAACCCCATCAACACAAACTATAAAAAAGGATTAAATGTTATTTATTATCAGTTAGAAGATTTAAAATATATAAAATTATTTATTACCAAAAATAAACAAGGCTATCGTGTTAAAAAGCTTAGATCTGGATATTTATCAAATTTAAATAAAAAAGAAACAAAAATTAATAAATAATTATTACCACTTTATTACCTTTTGGTTACCACTTTGTTACCACTCAGTTACCACTTTGTTACCACTCAGTTACCACTTTGTTACCATTTGAATAGTTAAATTTCCTTGCCAAAACCAAACATTAAAGGGGGGGTGATATTTTATATATTATATCGATAATGATAATGATACTCGATATTTGATATTATCGTTATATCCTTTACCCATCATTATTATTATTCGATATAAAAATAATTCCCCATTTCCCCTTCCAATTATTAAAAGAGATTTTTTAAATCCAAAACCAACCAAAAGCCCTAAACGCGCTGAAGCGCTAACAAAATTTATAAGTATATATAATAAAAGAAAAAAGACGAAAAAGAAAGAGCCCCCCAAATTGCGCGTACCCCCCTTTTTTTTAAAAACAAATACAATTATTAGAGCTATAATAATTTATGTATATGATATAAAAAAAAGGAAAACGATATTTCAATCATGAAAAATATAAAATCAAAAGAAATATTAAAACAAAAAAATAAATTATTACAAACTCTAATGAAAACAACCCAAAAAACTAATAAAAAAACAGTTTTTAATTTAGTCAAAAAATTTAAAAATAGTTTAAATTTAACCACAATTTTAAAAACTATCAAAATCAAAAGAAGTACTTATTATTATTGGTTGAAAGTCGAAAATAAAATTAAAGAAAAAGAAGAAAAAAACCTTTTACAACAAAAAAGAATTAATGCTTTATGTTTAAATAATCAATATTTTTTCGGCCATCGGAAAATCACTAATTTATATCAACAAACCTTTAATGAAATAATTACCAAGAAAAAAGTTTATTCAATTATGAAAGAAAATGGCATTTGTTGTCGTTTAAGAATTAAAAAAAATAAATATAGTTATAAAAACAATTTAAAACCTAAATTAAAAGTAGTAGACAATCTAATCAATCAAGACTTTATATCAACTAATCCCATGCAAAAACTATTTACCGACATCACTTATTTTAAAACTTCCCAAGGGTTTTTATATTTTTCTTGTATTATCGATTCTTTTAACAACCAAATTATTTCTTGGCATACTTCAAAGTATCAAAATAAAGAATTAATTTTAAATACAATTAAAAAATTACCTAAATTAAAAAATCCATGCATCATTCACTCTGATCAGGGCACAGTTTATCAATCTCAAAAAATCCAACAAACTTTAACGAAAAAAGGTTTTTTAATTAGTATGTCGCGTAAAGCCAATCCAAGGGACAACGCAGTCATTGAAAACTTTTTTGGCCAAATGAAAAGCAAAAGCATTTTACAATATCAAAATCCATTTTTATTTCAAAAATCAACCGAAAAAGTTAAAAAAATAATCAATTATTTCCCTAAATTTTGGAATACTAAATGGTTTTTAGCTAAATTAAATTATTCATCTCCCTCTCAATATTCCTTAAATTTTAGATAATATTTTTTATTTAAATATTCAACCTTGAAAAAGGTTATCTTTTTGCACCTTTTTTTAAAAACAACATAATTGCGTAAAAAAATAATTTTAATTTCATTTTCTAGGGGGATTTTCCACTTTTTTTCCCTAGCTAGTTAGTGAAATGATATAATATTTAAAAAAAATATCTTTTGAAACTAGCAAATTTAAAAAAGTTTAGACACTTTTTATTTGTAATTTTAATAATTTGTTTGTTTGAAAAGATATGAAATTATCTACTTATTTTTAAGTCTTAAAGAGTAATTTTTAAATAAAAAAATGTCCAAAAAAACGGAACAGCGCACTCTTTCAAGGACTAGTACGTGATCGCTACGTATTTCGTTGAATTATCCTTTGGATACAATCCTAATTAGTTTTTTTGAGCATTAATCAAATAAATACTAACTACTTTCACTTTCTAAGAGTTGTTAATTCTCGGCTTGGTGGGACGATTTTTTTAATTATTCCAAATTAAGTTTTACTCCCACGATTACTATGTAGTCTCTTTTTTCTTGCCTCAAAATGGCTTATTCTTTAGTCCATTTATTTTAACCTTTTAGGTGGGGTTTAGGAATCTCAAAGTTACTCTCAATATCTACCTTGGAAATTTAGGATGACATTACCAGATACCATCAATTAGGTATGGGTTTATTCTGGTGGATTCTAGATTTTTTAAATTTACAATACTAATACACCAACAAAATATGTTTAGTTTTCTAGACTGACGGGTTTATGTAGCTGTCGACAGGTTGCTATATTACATTACTTTTGTTCTTAGGTCTTTTTAAGACTTATCCATGTTTCCTTTGGTTTGTGGGATCTTCTTGATTAAACTACTTTATTTATTGCAACCCGTTTTTATGGTCTGCTGTAATTCACTTGTCTTTCGTTAAGTGAAGCTGGGCAAATCATATGTCTTTAGAGATTTGTCGCTCTACGATTGGTTAATTCGTTTGATATTGAGGCATCTTTTGCGCTCTTGAAGAAATGATCATTTTTTAACATCAAAAAATATTTTAATTTACATAATTTCTTTTGGTAAAATATTTATATAGGTTTTTTTTATGAAAAAAATTGTTTAAAATAAGTATTATTATAGGTTAATTAAAATTTATACAAAAATTAATTAAAAATAATTTTATTTGTGTCAAAATTAAAAAAACCAACAAGGAAATAAGGTTTTAAATATGCAAAAGTTCAAAGAAATAAAATCAAATTCTAATTTTATTAAAACTATTATCCAAAAAGATTTAGAAGAATATAAATATCAACAAATTATTACTCGTTTTCCGCCTGAACCTAATGGTTTTTTACATTTAGGACATGCAAGAGCCATTATTATTAATTTTGAATTAGCCAAATTTTTTCATGGCAAAACTTATTTACGTTATGATGATACTAACCCAAATAATGAAAAACAAGCTTATGTTGATGCTATTTTACAAGATGTAATGTGGTTAGGCTATCAACCTGATAAAGTTACTTTCGCTTCGGATTATTTTGATAAAATGTTTGAAAAAGCTCTTTTTTTAATTCAACAAGAAAAAGCTTATATAGATGATTTAACTGCCGAAGAAATTACTAAATTAAGAGGAAATTTATTAAAAAAAGGTACTAATTCTCCTTATCGCAATCGTAGTATTGAAGATAATATAAAACTTTTTACACAAATGAAAGCTGGCCAATTTCCAGAAGGAAGCAAAGTTTTGCGTGCTAAAATTGATATGTCAAGCCCTAATCTTAATTTAAGGGATCCGGTTCTTTACCGCATTTTTTCAGCTTTTACTTTAAATAAAAAACATTGGTATATTTTCCCCACTTATGATTATGCTCACCCTTTAGAAGATGCTTTTGAAAAAATAACTCACTCTTTATGTTCTTTAGAGTTTGAAGATCACAGACCTTTATATGATTGGATTATCCAAGAAACTCAAGTTCCTCATATTCCTCGTCAAATCGAGTTTGGACGTCTTAATTTAACTCAAACTTTAATGAGCAAAAGGCATCTTAAAGCTTTAGTTGAAGAAAAAAAAGTTTTTGGTTGGGATGATCCTCGAATGCCTACTTTATCAGGAATCAGAAATAAAGGATATACTCCACAAGCTATTAAAAATTTTGTTTCAGAAACAGGTTTATCAAAAGTTAATTCCCAAGTTAAAAAAGAAATGTTAGAATCATTCGTCCGCAATGATTTACAACCGAAAGCTTTTCCTAGGATGGCAGTTATTAATCCTCTAAAAGTGACTATCCTTAATTATCCTGAAAACCAAACAGAAAAACTCGAAGCACCATTTTTTCCGAAAGAATACAATAACAACAAAATAAGGGAAATTTACTTTTCTCGTCATTTATATATCGAAAAAGATGATTTTGCTATTACTCAACCTAATCTTCAATATAAAAGACTGTTTTTAGGTGGAGAAGTGCGTTTATTTCACGCTTACTTTATCAAAGCTTGTGATATTGTCACAAACGTTCAAGGAGAAGTAATTGAAGTGATTGCTACATACGATCCCCAAACTAAAAGTGGCAGTGGTTTTAAAGAACGGAAACCTAATGGCACTATTCATTTTGTCGAAAGTAAAACTACTTTAGAAGCCACTTTTAATTTTTTTAAACCTCTTTTAACAGAAAACGGAGTTTTTAATGAACATTCTTATCAAAGTAAAAAAGGTTTTGTTGAAAACAATTTAGAAAAAGAAACTTCTCAAAATACATTTCAATTTTTAAGACAAGGTTTTTTTGTTTTAGCAAAAAAAGAAGATAAAAAACTAAATTTTAATGAAATAGTAAGTTTAAAAGTGAGCACTTAAAAATGATCATAAAACCATTGAAAGGTTAAAATAATGTCTTCTAAAATAGATACTTGGTTGAAAAAATTAAATAAATATCAAATTGAAGCAGTAATTTCTAAAGAACTAGTAACTTATTTGTTAGCTGGAGCAGGTACTGGTAAAACCACCACTTTAACAACTAAAATTGCTTATTTAATCGCAAAACAAAAAGTTCTTAGCAAAAATATTTTAGCTCTTACTTTTACTAATAAATCTGCTAACCAAATGAAAGAAAAAGTTTTAGAAATGGTTGGAGAACAAAGCAAAAGGGTAACTATTTTAACTTTTCATGCTTTAGGAAATCAAATTTTAAGGAAATTTATTGATCTTTTACCTTTCAACTATAACAAAAATTTTATTATTTTAGATAGTAAAGATTGTAATCGAATTATTAAGATAGTTTTAAAAGAAATCAATATTGACGCTAAAATCTTAGATGTTAATCAATTAAGACAACAAATTTCTAACCTCAAAAGAAAAGATAATTTACAAGAAGACATAGAAAGTTTTCTTAACAAAACTAGACAAAATGAGCATAATGTTCTTGCTTCCAAATCATCTTTGGTTAACAAAATTAAAATCCAATATCAAAAACATTTACAAAAAAATAATTTAATTGATTTTGATGATTTAATTTTATATACTTATCAATTATTAAAAGAACAGCTGTCAGTCAAACAATTTTATCAAGAAAAGTTTCAATATCTTTTGGTGGATGAGTTTCAAGATACGGATTTTTATCAATATCAAATTTTAACTTTTTTAATTGAAAAAAATCCTTGTATTTTTGTAGTCGGTGATCCTGATCAAAATATTTATTCTTTTAGGGGAGCTTGTTTTGAAAATAGTCAATTATTTTTAAATAAATTCAAGCCTAAAATATATATTCTTACGCAAAATTATCGTTCTTCACAAAATATCTTAGAAAAAGCTAATCTTTTGATTAGCCATAATAAAGATCATCCTTTTAAAAAGATATTAAATAGCGTTAAAGGGGTAGGAAAAATAGTTAATTCTCATTTTTTTGCAGATAGTAGGATTGAGGCTCAATATATAGTTCAAAAAATTAAAACTTTAATACAAACTTCTAATTATAATTATCAAGATTTTGCTATTTTATATCGTAACAACTCTTTAGGGTTATTTTTAGAAAAATATTTTATCAGTGCAGGCATTCCTTACGTTATTTTAGGAAATTTATCTTTTTATCAAAGTAAAATAGTTAAAGATTTTTTATCTTATTTGCATTTAGCTGTAAACCCTTTACAAGATTTTTATTTCAGACGGATTATTAATGTTCCCAAAAGACAAATTGGCAAAATTACTTTATCACATTTAGAAAAAATAGCCCAAGAAAAAAAAATATCGCTTTTTGAAGTTTTAAAGAATTCAAATGAAGTCCCCGTTAATGAAACAACTAAAAAACAACTCCATCAATTTTATAATTTTATCAAAAAACTTAATAATCAAACAATAAATAACCAATTTGAAAGTCTTAGTGATATAATTACTTATGTTGATGATAAAATTCAATATTCTTATCAAATGTTTCTAATAGCCAAAAAGCAATCTAAAAAAGATGATTATCATCAAACATCTTTGTCTGCTGTGGAAGAATTAAAATTGATTTTATCGCAAGTAGAAAAAACTTATCAAGGCGATGATTTACTCAAAATAACTAATTTTTTAGAACAAATACCTTTATACAATGAAACAACTAACCAAAATTTTTCTTCTAACAAGGAAATGAATAATTATGTTAAATTATCAACTATTCACAAAGTTAAAGGTTTAGAATTTAAAGTTGTGTTTGTTGTCGGCCTAGAAAAAGAAATTTTTGATGATTTGCAAAATTTAGAAGAATCAAGACGTCTTACTTATGTAGCTGTTACAAGGGCCCAAG
The DNA here is from genome assembly GCF_040126175.1 of Candidatus Phytoplasma solani. Lineage (NCBI taxonomy): Bacteria > Bacillati > Mycoplasmatota > Mollicutes > Acholeplasmatales > Acholeplasmataceae > Candidatus Phytoplasma > Candidatus Phytoplasma solani. The sequence goes on along the minus strand of NZ_CP155828.1, from coordinate 114,614 downwards.
AAAAATTATTTTTAACCGGAGTTACTCAAAGAATATTATTTGAACAAAACTTTTTTCATAAACCATCAATATTTTTTAAAGAAATGGGATTTGGCACAATAAAGACAAACTATTTTTTACAAAAACAAAAACCATTTCAAAAAGGCGATCAAGTAAAACATCATCTTTTTGGTTTAGGAATAGTCTTAGAATTACAAGAAAATATAATAGTTGTTGAATTTTTACATCCGCAAAAAATTAAACAATTTGAAAATTCTACCAAATATCTTAAAAAAATATAATTTTAAGATTTAATAAAAAAACAAAAGGAGGATTATTTATGGTTAACCCTAAGATTATTGCGATTGTAATTTCTATTTTAATTATTTTAAGTATTTTATTATTGTCTGATAGTAATGATTTAGTTTCTTTTAGTGGTAGTTCTTTTAGTCAAAAACAAAATCGCAAAATTAAAGGAGAACACTTTTTTCTTAATTTACTGTTCACTCTTTTAACTATTTCTTGTTTTGGATTATCCCTTTATTGGCATTATAAATATTAAAATATAAAAAAAGCTAAATTGTTGAGTTTAGCTTTTAGTTTTTTTCTTTTTGCTGGTTTTTATTTTTTTAGCTCTAGTTGTGATTTTTTTTGTTTTCAAGTGGTAGTGTTTTGAGTCTGATACCAAATCACCAAACAACATTTATTACAAACATTAAAAAGTTATCTTTTTTATCGATCCTTTTAAATATTTTGAAAAGAGGTGTTAGTGCTTTTCTTTTTAGTGCTAGTTTTTCCATTTTTCTATTTGGTTTAACAATCAAACTAAAATTATTTGAACCAACTATTTGTAAACTGAAAAAAAGTTAATTTAGCCAAAAAGCTTGTAAAGTTTTCCAAGGCAACAAAACACAATTGGTTTTGTGAGGCAATTGATGTACTATATCTAAAACTTGTAAATCTGAATTAAGTTGATGTTGGTCATAAGATTCTTTGTTAATCATAGCAATGAAATGGTTGATTTTGTTTAAAGATGATTTTTTATCTAAATTTTTCATGTTTACTGACATTAAACTAGCAGAAGCAACACAAATAGAACAAGCATTAGCTTCATATTTAAGATCTAAAATGGTTTTTTTTGGATCTAATTTTAATTGAATAATCACTTGATCGCCACAACAAGAAATTTCTTTTTTGAATGTTTGATATCCTTTTAAAGGTTTTTCGGTTTGATTTTGTGGATTTTGACAATGTTTTAAAATTAATTGATGTTTGTTGTTGTTTAACATTTATTTTTATTTCTAATTTTCATTATATTTGTTCATAATTTGTTTCTATTCGTTCTTTTAAAGATTTTTGATCTTCTACCATAATATAATCTTGAGTAATTCCACCATATTTAAATTGAACAGTTTTATAATTAAAACTATTTAAAACTTTTTTCAAAATAGTGATTTTTTCATTTTTTTCTGTTCCTTTTTTAGCAGCTAATATAACAGCATAAGATAACAAAACATCTTCTTTAGGTTCGATATTTTCTTTTTCGCCTTGCCCAATAGAACCGATTCTGATAAAATTAGGATCTCTCATCATACCAGGACAATTAATGGCTAAATCATATTTTTGTTGATCTTGAAATTTTTTTGGTATTTCTAAAAGATGCGAAGTTTTAATAAATTCAAAATCATAAATGTTTTTAATATCTTTTAAATTTAAATTAAAACCTTTTTCTTGAATTCTTTTTTCATCAATTTCTACAAGACCTAATTTTTTTAATAAGAAAAGTGAACGTGATAAGTCACAAGGGGCGATATATAATTCATTAAAAGGAGCAAATAAAAGACGCAGTTTTGTATATTTTTTAACATCTTTTAATGTTTTTATTCCTAAAGAATTATTTTTATGAATGTATAAACCATATTTAGGGTGAAATAAAGGATTTACCATCACCAAAGGAGTTTCATTTGAATTTATACTGTTATAAGATTGCATTGTATGAAAATTATTACTAATATTAGCATCAATTAAGTTTGCTTTTAAGGCATCATTGCTAGATATTTGATATTTTTCTATAACTTCGTTTTCACTTAAAAATTCCAATTGAACGTTATATTTTAAAAAATCATTTTTAATTTCTTTTAAAGCATTTAACACTCGTTCAAAAGGAGTTGCTAGTTTGATTATTTGTTTCATAAATTATGAATTCCTTTTTATTCTTACTTTTAATTAAAAAAATAACATTTTTAAATATAATAATGTATTATGTTTTTAACCATAGTTGTTTAATTCTTTGTCCTGTTTTTTCAGGATTTTGAAGCATAATGTAGTCTTTATTTTTACCACCTTCTTGAAAATGAAATTCTTTTGTTTGTGTATGGTTTAAAATAGTTTGGATTAATTTAGTTTTTTCGTTATCTTTGTGACTTTTTTTACAAGCTAAACCGATGGCATAAGAAATTACAAAATCATCTGTTGGTTCTTCGTTTCCTTCAATGTTGGATCCAATTCTTTTAAAATCTGCATAAGGATTCATAAAAGCAGGCCAGTTAGCCATTAAATCATATTTTTCTGGATGATTCAAAAATTTTTCAGGTATTTGAGAGTTTTTAAAAAATTCTAATTGATAAATATTTTGAATATCCGACAAAGAAAGATCAAACTTCTTTTTTCTTAGGGTTTCTTGGGATATTTTAATTAAACCTAAGTTATTTAATAAAATTAAAGAGCGAGGAATATCGCAAGGTCCAATATAGGAAAATCCAGTTGCTAATAAAACTTTTAAACGAGAATGTTTTTTAACATCTTCTAAATTTGTAAAAGTAGGATTCCTTTTTTGATTGATATATAAACCGTATTTGGAATGATAAAACGGTTGTACAAATTCCAAAATTTCTTTATTGTTGGCCTTTAAAATACTATTAACAGAATTCAAAACATGAATATTGGTATAAATAAGACCGTCTATTTTTTCATTTAATAACATTTCAAAAGCTTCAAAATTTTGATAATCAACTTTAATAACTTCAAGGTTAATGTTATCTTTTTGAAATTTTTTTTTGGCTTTATTTAAGGTGTTAAGAACAGATTGCATCGGACTTGCAATTTTAATATTTTTGATGAATTTCATTTTTCATTATTCCTTATTGTTTGTTATAAAATAAAATTGAATTAATTGTAAAAATTTTTAATGGAGTGTAAAAAATAATATTTTAACTACTTTATTATTATAAACAAATAATAAATATAAAAACATTAAAAAAGTTTTTAATGATTTAAAAAATATATTATAATTTTTTCAAAAGTCATTTCCCATTATAACTCTTATTAGTAATGCAAAAAACAAACATTAACTTCTATCTGTTTACAAGTGTTGAATTTGGTTATTGACAAATTGCGCTGTTCCGTTTTTTTGGACATTTTTTTATTTTAAAATCAATCTTTAAAACTTAAAATTAAGTAGATAATTTCACATCTTTTCAAACTAAAGAAATATTTTTTTTGATTTAAAAAGCGTCTAAACTTTTTTGATAATTCGTTAGTTTCAAAAGATATTTTTCAAAAAAATTTTACCCCCTCACTATATAACTAGAAAAAAAGTTAAAAACAGGTCTACAAAATAAAAACAAAGTTATTTTTTTAAACAATTATGTCATTTTTTGGAATGGCGTATATTGTTGAATTGAAAAAATGTTTATTTAAGGTTTTGTAAATATTGTTGCGGTGTTGAAGTGTTTAGTTTGTTTAAAATCCATTTTTATTCCAAAATATAGGATAGATATCGGACCAAAAACAGCAAACGCCTAAAAACAAAAAAATTAATTTAATTATCATATTTTTTTTCTAAAATGTCATTTTTAATCAAAAAAAATGAGATAATATTTTTCTTATAATTTTTAAAACATAAACAAAAAAAACTCTTATTTTTTTATATGTAGTTGAAAAATTTAAAACTATACTGCAAAAAAATCTAAAAAAAGCAAAGTTAAATTTATAAATTTTGGCAGTCTATTTAAAATAAATATCTTGGAAAACAATAAACTAATAAAACATACTGTTACTATTTTCAACACTTGACAATTATTTTATTTTTAGATATAATAAAGTTGATTTGGCATTCACTTCATGTAAGTGCTAAGTTCATTTTTTGACTACGATATTTTATCTTAAAGATTTAAAGATATTTTATCTTAAACATTTAAATTTAAAAGGAGAAACCAAAATGCAAAAAAAAACAATTATCCCTCTGCATGATAATGTCGTTTTAAAATTAAAAATGGAAGAAACCAAAACACAAAGTGGTATTCTTTTGGCTTTATCGGAAAAAGAAAAATCTTCTGTAGGCATTATTGTTGCTGTTGGTCTTAAAGTTGAAGGACTAAAAAAAGATGATGAAGTAGTTTATAAAAGTTATTCTGGTAGTAAAATTACTTTAAACCAGGAAGAATATTTAATTGTGGCTGTTAAAGATATTTTGGCTCAAATTAAATAAAAAATAAGTTTTAAAAAATATTCATAAAATTAAAAAGATTGTTTAAAAAATAAAAAAATAAAAGGAGCAAAATCAAATGAGTAAAAAAATACTTTATGGTAAAGACGCAAGAAAAGCTTTGTTGCAAGGTGTAGATGCCATTGCTGATACTGTCAAAGTAACTTTAGGACCAAAAGGACGTAATGTTATTTTAGAAAAATCTTATGAATCTCCTATGATTGTTAATGATGGAGTTTCTATTGCTAAAGAAATCGAATTAAAAAATTCTTACCAAAACATGGGGGCTAAATTAGTTTATGAAGTTGCTGCTAAAACTAATGATTTAGCAGGTGATGGAACAACTACAGCCACTGTTTTGGCGCAAAGTATGATTCATCGTGGCTTTAAAGCAATTGATTCAGGGGCAAATCCGATGTTAATTAAAGAAGGAATCCAACTGGCTGCTAAAATGGTTTCCCAAAAACTTTTAGCTAAATCACAAAAAGTGGCTCTTCAAGCTGATATTCAAAATATTGCCGCTATTTCTTCAGGCAGTCAAGAAATTGGTAAAATTATTGCTCAAGCAATGGAAAAAGTAGGTAAAAATGGCGTTATTAATGTTGATGAATCTAAAGGTTTTGAAACAGAATTAGAAGTAGTCCAAGGTTTACAATATGATAAAGGTTACGCTTCGCCGTATTTTGTCTCTGATCGCGAAAGTATGACAGTTGAATTAAACCAGCCTTTAGTTTTAGTAACTGACCACAAAATTAGTACTGTTCAAGAAATTTTACCTATTTTAGAAAGTGTAGTTAAAGAATCAAAAGCTTTATTGATTATTGCAGAATCAGTTGAAAATGAAGTGTTAGGTGTTTTAGTGGCTAATAAATTAAGAGGTACTTTTAATGTAGTTGTTACTAATGCCCCTGGTTTTGGTGATAATCAAAAAGAAATCTTACAAGATATTGCTGTTTTAACTAAAACAACTTTTATTTCCAAAGATCTAAATATGAAACTTGCAGATGTAAAAACTGATGATTTAGGTAGCATTAATAAAGTTATTATTAAAAAAGATAACACTACTTTAGTAGGGGCTGCTACAAACCAAGCTTTAGAAAAACGAATTCAATTATTACAAACCCAAATTAAAAACTCAACTCTGGATTATGAAACTAAAACTTTACAAGAAAGATTAGCTAAATTAACTGGTGGAATTGCTTTAATTAAAGTAGGGGCGACAACTGACACCGAATTAAAAGATAAAAAATTACGTTTAGAAGATGCTCTAAACGCTACTAAAGCTGCCATTACTGAAGGAACTGTAGTTGGTGGTGGTAAAGCATTAGTTGAAGTTTATCAAGAATTAAAAGATGCTTTATCCGACGAAAACAAAGAAATTCAAAAAGGAATTAATGTAGTTATCGAAAGTCTTTTAACTCCAACTTATCAAATTGCTGAAAATGCTGGCTTTGATGGTGATCACATCGTAAGACAACAATTAAATCAACCACGCAATTTTGGTTTTAACGCTAAAAGTGGGAAATATGTTGACTTATCGCAAGAAGGTATTATTGACCCTACTAAAGTAACCCGTCAAGCTATTCTTAATGCTGCTTCGATTTCTGCTTTGATGATTACTACTGAAGCCGCTGTTGTTAGTGTTAAAGATGATAAAGTTAATAATGATATGAATATGGGAATGCAAGAATAAAAATAATTTTTAATAATTGAAAATTTTTCTTTTTTCTTGTTTTATATGTTAAAATAATAATAGGTTTTGGTTGTTTATTAAAAAAACATCAAAACAAATTTAAAAACTTAAAAGAAAGGAAAGAAAAATGCAAAACACAAATACTAAAAATTCTTTAGTTTCTAAGTTATTTGCTTTATTTACTGTTACTATTGTTGCTTTATTTTTAGGATCTTCTTCGGTTTTTGGCGCTTATGGTACAAAAGATTTACCAAAGGATCCAACTGAAGAAATTAATATTTCTGAAGAAGACGCAAAAGATGTTTCAAAAGTTATAACTGAATTGAGAAAAATCAAAGCATGGGAAAACGAAAAAGAAGAAAATTTTAGTTCTGCTATTTTATCAGGAGATAAAAAAACAATAAGTCTTAAAGCTGCTGAAAGCAAAGATTACAAAGATGGCACAGTAACAATCAAACGCAAAACTACTAGTTTCTGGACATCAACTACAGCTATTATAATATATGTTGTAATCGCTCTTGCAATTGTCGGTGGTGTTTCTTTTTACTTTGTTAAAAAAAGACAACAAGCATAATAAAAAAATAATTAAATTTTAATATGTTTTTAAAAAAGCTAGGTTTTTAATCTAGCTTTTTTCTTTTCTTTAAAATTATAACTAATTAACCTTTATCTAAAAATAAACTATTAAACACTTTTATAATTTATTTTTAGATAAAAGTAAAACATAACTTTTTTGATTTTATTTAAAACACCTTCAAAAAATTTATATAATATATATAATGGTTTTATTTTTTTAATCAAAAAAATTAAAATCAGAAAAATTATCTTCAAATTTAACCTTGAAATAAAATTAAAGCAATTGTTTTTTTATTATAATACACGTAAAAAAATATTCATACTTTGAAAATAAATAAAGAAATCAGAAAAAAATGTACAAAAACGGTTTAATTAAAGTTCAATTATCAAGTCCTAATTTAAAAATAGGCAATCCCTTAGCAAATGCTTACAGCATAAACGAAATACTTAAAGAAAGTAAAGCTAGTTTTGTTCTTTTTCCTGAACTTTGTTTAAGTAGCTATACTGCAGGAGATCTTTTTTTTGAAACTAACTTTTTAAACGAAAATTTTGAAGCTCTTAATTGGCTTTTAAAAAATAATACTTTTGAAGGGGTTTTTATTTTAGGGATGCCTTTGGCTTTGGATGAAGTTTTATTTAATGTTGCAGTTGTTATTCAAAAAAATAAAATTTTAGGGATAGTGCCAAAAAAAACCATTCCCAATTATAAAGAATTTATGGAAAAAAGATGGTTTCAATCAGGTAAAACTTGTGAAACGCAACAAATTACTATTTTAGAACAAGAAGTTCCCTTTGGTAATATTTTATTTGTTAATCAAAAATATAACATTATTTTTGGAGTTGAAATTTGTCAAGATTTATGGACCGTCTTTGCTCCAAGTGACTTAATGGCTTTAAATGGAGCCCATTTAATTTTTAATCTTTCTTCATCAACTGAACACATTAACAAAATTAATCCTCGTAAAATAGCAGTTTTGGATCATTCTCGCAAGCAAATAGGTGGTTATTTTTACACAAGCAGTGGTATCACTGAAAGCACTGAATCTAATTTATTTTCAAACCATAAAATTGCAGCTTTATTAGGACAAATTATTGGCGAAAAAGATTTATTTAACCAAGATATTAATTTAGTAGTTGATGTTGACCTTGATTTTATAAAATATCAAAGAAGAATTGATACTACTTATGGTGATCAAAGAATTGGACAAATATTTCCTTTTTTAAAATCTTTTTTCAAAATCCAAGAAAGCCATGATTATCATTTTGAAAACCCAGTTAGTCAAACTCCCTTCATTAATGAAGGTGAATTTGAAAAAAACTTGAAATTAGCTAATGAAATTCAAAAATTAGCTTTAAAAACCAAATTAAACAATCTAGATGTTAAAGTTGTTTTAGAAATAACAGATAGTATAAATGATTTTTTAACTTTGATGGTTGTTTGTCAAACTTTTTACCTTTTGAAAAAACCATTTGCAGATTTAATCATTATTTTAAATCCAAATTCTTTTAAGGAATCAAACCATTATCAACTTTTAAAATTTTTTGTAAAAGATTACGGCATTGTCAATCTTTGTGAAAGTAGTTTTTTAAATCAAAGTCAATTTTTATCTTTTTTAGAAAAAAACAAAACCTCAAAAAGGCCAGAAGAAAAAAGTAATAACAATGATTTTTTTAAAGAACCTGCTTTGCAAACTCAAAAAGTATTACTTTTAGAAAATAATAATTTTTCTGATATTGCTTTAGGTAAAATGAGTTTTCGTGGTTATTATGATAATCTTTATAATGTTAATTCAGGATTACCTAATCTTTTAGTCAAAGAAATAATACTTTATCACCTAAAAAAAGATCTTTTTAATAATCATCAACCCTTAAAATCACTTTATCAAAAAAAAGTAAAAGATTTAATAACTATCCAAATAATTATTGAAGATTTTATTCTTTTTCATCATATTAAAAACGGGTTTGAGCCAAATAAAATCGCTTGGTTATTGCAAAAATCTTTTAATTATGATTTTTATAAAAGCAAAGAACTTGTCTTTTCATATTTAAAACGTTTTTTTCAAAATCAATTCAAAAGACAAAATATGGCTCCAGGTCCTAAAATTTTAGAAAACAGTTTTTCACCAAGAGGTGAATTTCGTTTACCAATTCATTTAGAAAGACAAGAAACCAAAAATTAATAATTTCAAGATGGTTTTTTGAAATTTCTTTGAATAATAAAAAAATTTAAAAAATACAATTGAGACAAGAAATGAGGTCAAAAATGAAAAAAGTAGTTGTTGGCTTGTCGGGGGGGGTTGATAGTGCAGTTGCTGCCTTACTTTTAAAAGAAGAAGGTTACCAAGTTGAAGCTGTTTTTATGCGTAATTGGGACAGTCAACTTAATTATGATTTACAAGGAAACACAACTTTAAATGACCTTTGTCCACAAGAACTAGATTATTCTGACGCTTTAAAAGTTTCTTTGCAATTAGGAATTAAATTGCATCGTGTTGATTTTGTTGAAGATTATTGGAAAAAAGTTTTTCTTTCGTTTATTAACGATTTGAAAAATAATTTCACTCCTAATCCTGATATTTTATGTAACAACGAAATAAAATTTAAAACTTTTATTCAATATGTTACTTTCAAATACAAACCACAATATATTGCTATGGGTCATTATGCTCGAATTATTTACGACAAAAACAAAACTCCTTTGCTTGCATGTCCTTACGACCAAACAAAAGACCAAACTTATTTTTTATCTCAATTACAAACTTCTCAATTACAAAATATTATTTTTCCTTTAGCCAACCTAACCAAAATAGAAGTCAGAAAAATTGCTTTAAAAAAAGGATTAATTAACGCCACTAAAAAAGATTCTACTGGTATTTGTTTTATTGGCGAAAGAAAATTTCAGGAATTTTTAAGTAATTATTTACCAGCACAAATTGGAAATATAAAAAAATTAGATGGTACTTTTTTAACTAAACATAAAGGAGTGATGTATTATACAATTGGACAACGAAAAAATTTAGGTTTAGGAGAGTTTTCTGGCGAAAAAGAACCTTTTTTTGTTGTTGGTAAAGATTTAAAAACAAATACTTTATATGTCGAACCTAACTCAAAACATCCTCATTTATACAGCGATGCAGCTTTAATTATTGATCTTGTTTGGCGCGGGCAAAAATCAAAAACTAAACTACAAGCTAAAATGCGTTATCGTCAACCTAATCAAGAAGTGTTTTTAACTTGGATTAACGATAACACTTTAAAAATTGGTTATCCTCAAACAATTAAAGCTGTTACTCCAGGACAAATATGTGCTTTTTATGATAATGATATTTGTTGTGGAGCAGGTGTAATTAAAGAAGTTTATTTTGAAAATAAAAAACGATTATATACTTAATTTTTAGTTTTATCAAAGATACTTTTTTAATGTTCCAAAAAGAAGGTGATATAAATGACTTCTATTTTAAAAAAAGATGATTTACTAAAAGATTTAATGGATATTATTACTCAAAATATTCATGATGAACAAATTTTGGCTAAAATAACTCAAGCTTATTTTTTTGCTAAAGAAAAACACTTAGGACAATTCCGTTTAACAGGAGAACCTTATTTAATTCATCCTTGTGAAGTTACCAAAACTTTAGCACTTCTTAATAGTGAGCCTAATACTTTAATTGCTAGCTTATTGCATGATGTTTTAGAAGATACACCCACTAAAATCGAAGAATTAACTGCTCTTTTTGGTCAAGATGTTACTTATTTGGTTTATTGTGCCACTAAATTAACTAAAATTTCTTTTTATCAAAATCAAAGACAAATTGACAACCAACAAAAAATGTTTTTAGCGATGGCAAAAGATATTCGAGTAGTGATTCTTAAAATTGCCGATAGATTACATAATATGCGAACTTTAGGGGCGATACCTTCTGAAAAACAAACAAGAATCGCTCAAGAAACTTTAGAAATACATGCTCCTTTGGCTCATCGTTTAGGACTTTTCCAAATGAAATCACAACTAGAAGATTTATCTTTAAGATATACTTTGCCTCAAGAATATTATCATATTTCTCATTTAATTAAGTTAAAAAAACAACAACGCGAAGAATCAGTTACCAACGTGATTAAGGATATTGAAATCCTTTTTAAAAAACATCATTTACAAGAAGCCATTATTAAAGGGCGGATCAAAAACATTTATAGTATTTATAAAAAGATACATCAGCGTAAAGTGAAATTTGAAGAAATATTTGATCTTTTAGCCATTCGGATTATTGTTTCAAATGTTAATTTATGCTATCAGTCTTTAGGAATTATTCATGGATATTTTTCTCCCTTACCTTTAAGATTTAAAGATTATATTGCTGTTCCAAAACCAAACCTTTATCAATCACTTCATACGACCGTTTTAACTAAAAATGGATCTTTGTTTGAATTTCAAATTAGAACCAAAGAAATGGATCAAATAGCTGAACAAGGAATTGCCGCTCATTGGGCTTATAAAGAAAATAAAACTTATTCACAAGAAGACAAACAAATTGAAATCGTCAAAAAACTAAGATGGTATCAAGAATTGGTTAAAATAACTAACGATTCAAAAAATCACCCAGAAGAAACTTCCAAAGATTTTGTTGATGCTATTAAAAACGATATTTTAAGTGATAATGTTTATGTTTTTACTCCCAAACAAGAAGTTTTTGAAATGCCTAAAGGATCAACTCCAATTGATTTTGCTTTCCGAATACATACTGAAGTAGGGAGTAAAATGATTGCAGCTATTGTTAATGGTAAAATTGTTGCTCTTGAATATCAACTTAAAAATGGTGATATTATTGAAATTAAAACTAATAAAAATATTTTATCAGTTAATAAAGATTGGCTTAGAATTGTCAAAACTACCCACGCTAAAAGAAAAATTAAGTCTTTTTTCAAAAAAGATCAAAAAGAAGAAGATGTATTAGCGATTCAAAAAGGCAAAGATCTTATTGAAAAAGAGTTAGCTTTTCATAAAATTGAAGTAGTTTTAGATCAAAATTTTATTCAAAAACATTTTGAACGTTATAATATTTTATCTTTAAATGAATTTTATGAAGAAATCAGCAAAAAACAATTAAATATCAAAACAGTCATTAATAAAATAATTTCTTTAACAACACAAGCCATCAATCAAACTAATTTAGAAAAGCAAATGGCAAAATCTCAACAAAAACTAACCCATCAAAATGAAACTGGAGTTTTAATCGAAGGACTTAAAAATCCTAAATTAAAATTAGCTAATTGTTGTTCTCCGGTTGCAGGAGATAAAATATCGGGTTTTTTAACTAAAGGACGCGGAATTATCATTCATCGCAAAGACTGCATTAATTTAAAAAATTGTGATACACAAAGAATAATTGCAGCTTCTTGGGCTTTAGAAACCAATTTTAAATATTCTGCTTGGATTAGTTTGATTGCAATTAGTAAAAATAATTTAACCCAACAAGTAATTAACAAAGTTAATGGTTTTAAAATTAGTATTTTAGAATTAAAAGTTCTTAATAATCAAAAATTAGAAACAATAATTAAATTAAGGATTTTAACAACTAACATCAAAGAATTAAATAATTTAATAGCTAATTTACAAAAAATTCCTCAAATTTATCAAATTCAAAGATGTAATTATTAAATTTTTGATCATAAAAAATTTGTCATTTGTATAAAACTCCATAAAAACAATAAAAAAAGCTATCTTTTTATGATAGTCTTTTTTTATTTTAATTTGAAAAAAATAATTATAAAATATTATGTATATATCCAAGGATAAGCAATACTTGCAACAATAACAATAAAAGCGCCTCCGATACGAGTAGCTATTTGAGCAAATGGCATTAACCCTATTAGATCAGCAGCTGATAAAATTGCGATATTACCTGCTCCTCCGATGCTATTAGTGCAAAGTCCTGCTGTAATAGAGGCTTCCAAAGGATAATAACCTAATTTTTTACCAAAATATCCAGCCACTAAAGCAACTGTAAGCACACAAGCAAAACATGTAATAATAAAAGTAGGGTTTTTTAAATGTACCCATGCTTTAGTAATTTGCAATGTAGATCCTAAAATAACTAATAGAGCGGAAGTAAAATTAACAGTAATCAATTTGGATGTTTGAACAATACAATTAATATAATGTTGAGAAATAAAATTAAATAATTTAACCAAAATAACAACTAAAACTAAAAAAACAATAGTATCAGGTAAAAATCGTTGAGCATCAGGAAAAATCCGTTTTAATACATCTTTAATTAAAACACTAAAAATATATAAACTAAAAATACCTACTAACCCAGTGCTAAATTGAGCTGAAGTGAAATCTTTATTGATCGTGGGCGCTTGATTTTCTTTTGTTAATGTATCAATAATTTCTAGTTTTCCATTACCACTTAATTTACTTTTGCCAAACGTTTTTTTAATAATCCCAGATACTAAAATACTAAAAATACCTCCCAAAAGTAAAGCTGGGAATATATGACTTTTCATATTTTCTACTTGTTCTATTTGTTTAACATTACTATAAGCATCACTTAAAGGGATGATTCCTGCTGTAAGACCACCACTTGCTAAAGGGGCAAAAATATAAAAAATAGCATCTAACCAATGATTTTTAGTGGTTGAGTCTGAAATTCCTTTAATAGGAGTTAAAAAGAACCCTAAAACTCCTACCACTAGTAATCCTGTTATCATTGAAATTAACATTAAAGGAATAAATTTTTTAAAAGAATTTTTTAATAATTGTTTGTCCATCCCCAAAAAACTACCAATAATTAAAACTGAAATAAAAAAAGAAGTAAAACCAACAGCGTTCTTTTGTCCACTTAAATGTTTAAAACTTTCTGATATGTATTCTTGTGTTTTTACTAACAAATCGCTTCCTTTAAATATAGGAACTGTAAACAAAATAGAAGGTATAATAATGCATAAAATAGCTCCTCCCCCAATATCTTTTAAAAGAGGAGTATTTTTTCCAATAAATTGCAAAAAGGCAGATAAAAGAATCGCAATTAATAAAGGATTTATGAAGGGATGGATAGATGGATGGATTTCATTTTTGCTTTTGGGTAGCCATTGTAAACTACAAAGTTGTATTACAACAAGTAAAACAATTAAACCAAAAACAGGAAAGCTAAAACCTAAAATAGTTTTTTTATTCACAATGTTAATTTTTTTGTCATCTATTGAATTTTTTAAAAAATTCATTGACGAATTACTCCAGTTTTTTTAGCTGCTTTAGCTACTGCCAAAGATATTTGTGGAACTACTTCTTTATTGAATGTACTTGGTAAAATATTTTGTTCGTTTAAATCTGTTTCTTTAATAATTTCTTTAAGAGCATAAACAGCTGCTTTTTTCATTTCTTCGTTAATTTGAGTTGCTTTTGCATCTAAAGTACCACGGAAAATTCCTGGGAAAGCCAAGCAATTATTAACTTGATTTGGAAAATCAGATCTACCAGTTGCAACTATTCTAGCACCACCTTTTTTAGCTTCATCAGGCATAATTTCTGGAATTGGATTAGCCATAGCAAAGACAATCGAATCTTTATTCATAGTAGCTACCATTTGACTAGTCACAATACCAGGCGCAGAAACACCAATAAAAATATCTTTACCTTTAATAATTTCTTTTAAAAGTCCTTTTTCTTGGTGGATATTAGTTATTTGTGCTAATTTATGTTGTTCTTTATTTAATGTCAAGTCATCTTTATGTAAAGCACCTTTTTTATCAACTAAAACAATATTTTTAGGATTTAATAAAAGTAACATTTTAGCTACTGCCATCCCGGCTGAACCAGCACCACTGATAACAATTTCAGCAATTTCAATGGGCTTACCAACCACTTTTAAAGCATTAAGAACCCCTGCAGCAACAACAATTGCAGTTCCATGTTGATCATCATGAAAAACGGGAATATCAAGTTTTGTTTTTAGAGCATCTTCAATTTCAATACATTCAGGGGATTTAATATCTTCTAAGTTGATGGCTCCAAAAACAGGAGAGATTTTTTCAACAATATTAATAATTTCTTCAGTATCTTTAGAATCAATACAAATTGGGAAAGCATCAACTCCAGCTAATTCTTTAAAAAGAATGGCTTTTCCTTCCATCACCGGCAAAGAAGCTTTTGCACCAATATCACCTAAACCTAAAACCGCAGTTCCATTGGTAACAACACCTACCATATTGCCTTTCATGGTGTAACGATAAACATTATCTTTATTTTCTTTAATTTTTAAACAAGGCTCTGCTACTCCAGGTGTATAAGCCAAAGATAAATCATCAAGATTTTGTACTTTTACTTTACTAACAATAGCAATCTTTCCTTTATTTTTTTCATGTAATTGTAATGCTTTTTCTTTTAAATTCATTTTTTTAAATTCCTTTTTGGATTTTTTTAGAATGATTGTGATTAATAAAAAATAATCATCCTTTTATATTTTATACTTTTATTTTTATAATTTGCTATCCAAATTATACTTTTAATATTTTTACTTTGTTGCATTCCGTTAATCTTTTTAAGATAAACTATTTCTTTTTTAAATTAAAACTCTTTAAAGGTTAATTTTTTTCTCATATTTTAGAAAAACAAAAAAAGTTAAACTGTTTATTTTTAATAAACAATTTAACTTTAATATTTTTAATATTTTTAATATTTTTTTTGTTTTTGGGTTATTGCTATTCTTGGGACGGTGACCTTCTAAAATTTCACTTTTATTAATTTTTGGTTTTTTAATGAAGGAATAACGATTGTTTCTTGAAATAATATTTTCATTTTTTAACTTATTTCTTAATTTTAAGAAAGTATATTATAAAAATAACCCCATTTAAAAAGTGATTCTCTTGTTTGATTAAATTGTAAAAAATGATGTCATTATAGATATAATATTAGTATGCAATTATGTATTAATATTTTTTAATCAAGTTAAGAAATTAAAAAAACTTTTTTAAACAACATAAAGGAAATAATTATTATAAAAATAAAAAAGATAATTATTCAATTATGTTATTGCAAAAAAAACTCAAAATAGTTTTTTATTAGGGTTTTGATAAAGTTTATAAAATCAAAAGTTTTTTTAATTTCTTATAATCTTTTATAAAAGAAAATATTAAAATATTGTTAAATAAAAAAAGGAGAGTGTTTATCATGTTAGAAAAAAAAATTAAAATAATTTATGATGGCCTTGAGAACGGTCGAGTTCATCAAATGGCTCAAAATCTTGATTTTGATTTAAGCCATATTAGTGAATATCAAACAAATAATGATCTAAATGATAAGTTTTTTTTATTAACCCGGAGCGTAAAATTTGGTGAAGTTTCTCAAGAATCTCAAAATTTTTTAGTTAAAAATCATGATAAAGTAATTGGCGTTGCTGTTTCCGGAAACAAAAATTGGGGTAAAAATTATGGCAAAGCTGGTGATATTATTGCGGCTACTTACAACATTCCTTTAGTTTTAAAATTTGAAGGTTCAGGAAATAAAGAAGAAAGACTCTTTTTAAAAAAATGGCTTATTACTTATCAAACACAAAAAATCTTCTTATCATCTTTACCCTTAGAAAAACCCAAAAAACTTATTTTTAATACTTCAGATATTTTTACTGAAAAAAATGATAATGCAACAAAAATAAACCAAAAAATTTTACCACCTTGGATCATCCTTAACAATCAAATTATTGATGAAAACGGCAATATTAAAGATTTAAATAAAGATCAAGAAGCTTTAACAAGTTTTTTGTCAAAAGAAATAAAACCAAAATTAAAACATTTTACCACTTTAAAAGATAAATTAATTTTTTTACAAACTAACGAATACTATGAAACTGATTTTCTAAGCAAATACAAAGATCAACAAATTAAAGAAATTTATCAACTTGCTTATCAAAAAAAGTTTCGTTTTTCTACTTTCATGGGGGCTTTCAAGTTTTATCATGATTACGCCTTAAAAACCAGAGATAAAAAGTATTATTTAGAAACTTATGAAGACCGCTTATCAGTTAATGCTTTGTACCACGCTCAAGGTAATTTTGAGATTGCTAAAAGGTTAATCAAATCTTTAATCAATCAAGACTTTACACCAGCAACACCTACTTTATTAAATGCAGGCAAAAAACATCGTGGTGAATTTGTTTCTTGTTTTTTATTAGAAGCTGGCGATTCTTTGAATGATATTGCTCGGATTAATGAATTTTCGATGCAACTTTCTAAAATTGGTGGTGGTGTTTCCATTAATATCACTAATTTACGCGCTAAAAGCGAATCTATTAAAGGAATTGAAGGTGTTTGTAAAGGTGTAGTTGGTGTTTGTAAATTATTAGACCATAGTTTTCGTTATGCCGATCAAATGGGCCAAAGAACTGGTGCAGGAGCAGTCTATTTAAATGTTTTTCATGCTGATATTGAAAATTTTTTAAGTACTAAAAAACTAAACGCTGACGAAGATGTTCGTGTCAAAACTTTATCTTTGGGGGTGATAGTTCCTGATAAAATGATTGAACTAGCGCGCAAAAACGAAATTATGTATACCTTTTATCCCCACACTGTTTTTTTAGAATATGGTAAAAATTTTACTGATATTGCCGTTGATATGGAATATTGGTATGATATTTTAGTTAAAAACCCTAAAGTACGAAAAAAAACAATTAACCCCCGTAAATTATTAGAATTAATCGCTCATATGCAAGGAGAATCAGGCTATCCTTATTTAATGTTTTGTGATAACGTTAATCGAAGTAATCCTCTTGATTTAAAAATTAAGTTTTCTAATTTATGTACTGAAATTCTTCAACCCACTGTCACTTCTCATTATGCTGATTACAATCGTACTAAAGAAGATCAAATTGGCTTAGATGTATCTTGTAATTTGGCATCAGGTCATATGGGCAATATGATTGATAACAACACCATTCAAGAAACTGTTTTTTTGGCTATGGAAGTAATGAATACAGTTGCTAATAAAACAAACATTAATTATGTTCCTGCAGTGGCTAAAGCTAATAGACTTAATCGGAGTGTTGGTTTTGGTATCATGGGACATCATGGCTTTTTAGTTCAAAATTATATTACTTTTGGTAGTGAAGAAAACAAAGATTTACTTGACGTCTTTTTTAATACAATTAATTATTATAGTTTGTTGCATTCTTGTGATAAAGCGCGCGAAACCGGACAAAAATTTTATCGTTTTGAAAAATCTCATTATGCAGATGGCTCTTATTTTCAAAATCGAGGTGAAATTTTACCTAAAACTGAGAAAATTAAAAAAATGTTTGAAAAAATTGTTTTACCAACCCAAAAAGACTGGCAACAATTAGAACAAAATGTTAAACAATTTGGACTTTTTAATTCTCATCGCTTAGCGGTTGCGCCCAATGGTTCGATTGGCTATATTATGGGTACTACTCCATCCTTAACACCAGTAAAACAATTAGTGGAAGAACGAACTTATGGTAATTCCAAAACTTATTGTCCGATGCCTGGTTTAAAAGAAGCAGCCTTTATGTATACTACTGCTTATAAAATGAACAAATATCATTTAATTGATGTCATTGCCATCGCTCAAAAACACGTTGATCAAGGAATTTCTTTTGAATTGGGGATTACATCTGATATTACTACTCGCGAATTACAAAGATATTATCTTTATGCCCATCATAAAGGAATTAAAACACTTTACTACACTCGAACGCAAAAGTTAAAAGTTGATGAATGCGAAGCGTGTTGGGTTTAATTTAAAAAAACTAAAAAATTTACCTTTTGTTTGACTTTAATAAAGGCTATCTTAGTTGATAGTCTCTTTTTATTAAAAAAGAATTTTAATTCAATAACTACGACTCACTTTAAATAATTTCTTTATTGGAGTTTTCATTTTTTAATTTATATATTAATAATGGTTTTATTTTTTGTGGTAATTCTTCAAATAAGTTTGTGGTAATATTTAATTTGTACGTATTTTGGCAAAAAAAAACAACCCCTTTATTATAATTTAAAACTTTTTTCAATAATAAATATATTTTTTTAACAATAATTTTTATTTTTAGTACCATGTTACAAACAATTTTTTTAAGTGAAATTATTTTTACTCCAAAAAGAATCTTTGAAAATTATAAAATAGTAAATTTAGCTCTTGATTTTCCTACAGATGAATCCAAATACCAAAAAAATAAGCAAAAATAAATAATTATGCCCATTACAAAACCAATTTAAATTTATATTGAACTTATTCTATTTATAAACATTACTTTCAATTACAATAATTATCGTTAATCAAAATAACAAAAATTATAAAAACATTAGCAGACTATACTTTTGTTTATCATAATAGGTATTATTTGGTTAATTGTAAAAAGTGATTTCCTTTATGATTAAACAAAAAGATAGATTTTATTTTTTTTAAAGAAAAAAATTAGAAGATAGTTATACTCATTTTGAAAAAAGATAAAGAGGATAAAAACAACTAAAAAAGTTTTGATAAAAATACTTTCTTTTATTTTTTTACCATCATAAATCTTAAATTAAGTTATAATAATAATGGTTAAAATATCTATGATTAATCTTTTTACTAATTTTTTTTTTGAAAGAAAATCATTATACAAAAAACGAAATTTTTAAAAGTAAAATATTTCTAAAATAATTAAAAGAAATTTTTAAAAATTAATGTTTTTTCGAAATAATAATAATGATATTTTTACAGAAAGGAAAATAAATTCAATTATGTCCAAAAATAACAATAAAGAATCTATTTTTTTTATTTCCTCTTTACAAAAATACGTTATAGCTTCCACTTTATTAAGTTTAACTATAATTTTAGAGTTAACTTTTGATAATATAGGGCTTCCAAAAATAATGACTGAAGTAAAAATTGGCTCTTTCTTTAAAATTTCTCTTATACCTTTAATTTTAATCGGTTTTTTACTGGGGTTCAAATACAGTCTTATTTTTTCTTTGTTATATGCTTGTTTTCATGTATTAAAAGCTTTTTTATTAAAAGGCTATTGGGGATATATGGAAAGCATGAATTTTAATTTGGTTTATAAATTATCGTCTTTACTTTTAGATTATTTTTTAGTTGATATGCTTTATAGTCTTTCAGGTTTGTTATACCTTCCTAATTTTTTATATTTGGATAATTATAAAAAAATTTGGACTAATTTATTAATGATTTTTTCTTTGGTTTTTCTTGTTAAATGTTTAGCTTCATATTTTCTTTGGGCGAAATACTTACCAAACAACACAAATTTTATTCTTTTATGTTCGTGTTTATCTTTTAACATAATTCCTGTCTTAATTAATTTTTTGATAACAGGATTTTCATTTTGCTTTTTAAACCCCAGAATTAAAATATATTTACAAAATAAATAACAAAAATGAGCATCAACTTTATTTTTTTAAAAAAATAAAATTATAAAAAATTATTATTTTTACATCAGAAAGACACAAAAAGATAAAGGAAAGCCTTTAATGGTAAATCAAAATATTTATCATAAAAACAAACTTTTAAGACAAATAATTCTTGCTTCTTTTTTATCATATTTACCTGTTGCATTAGATTACTTTTTAAAGGGATTAACCAATATATCTATTGGTGTTTTTTCAATCAAATCTTTTACCCCTTATTTTATTTTTTTACCTTTAATTATCATGTCTTTTTACGTTCCTAAAACTTTAGCTTGTATTGGTGCTTTTTTATCAGAAACATTAATGTTTTTTTTAAGAGCTCAAAAGAAATACTGTTATAGTCCTATCACTAGTCTTTTTTGTGTTCTTTGTTTTGTCTTAATTCCTAGTTGTTTTTTAAAAAAAGAAGATAGTTTTTATAAATTTTATTGTGTAATTCTTTTTTCAACAATTTTATTTCAAATTTTAAGTTGGTATAATGTATTAAAGTATCGTTTTAAAATATCTTTTTCGGATATCCCAAATCTCAATAAAAAATTGCAATATCTTTTTGTGATGAGGTTGCCAGTTGTTATAATAATTGCATTTATACTAGTTGTAATCCTTAAAAAATTATTTCAAAAATTAGATTTTTTTCAAGAAAAACAATAAAGAAAATTAATATATCAAATATTTTCAATATTTAAATTTTACATTATTTCACCAAAGGAGTGTCAAATGCAATTTAAAGATTTTAAATATCAAAGAGTTAATATTGAAAAAATCAAACAAAAAGTTTTACCTATGATTGAATTATTTTTATCTTCTTCTTTAGAAGAACAAATCACAATTATTAATCAAAACAACCAAATTATGGATCAAATCAATTCCATGTTTACTCTAGTAAGTATTAGAAATAGTTTAAATGTTAAAGATAAATTTTACCAAGAAGAAAAAGCTTTTTGTGATCAAAATGCACCTTTAATAAAAGAATTACAATATCAATTTTTAAATAAAATGATGAAAAGCCAACATTATGATCAATTAGTATCATATTTTGGTTTATTTTTGTTTAAACAAAATCATTTAGTATTAAAAACTTTTAATTCTCAAATAATCCCTTTATTACAAGAGGAAAATGTCTTAGTAACAGAATATGAAAATTTAATTTCTCAACCTGGTGTTATCTTTTGCAAAAAGATATATAACTTAAGTCAAATGGGTCCTTTTTTAGAATCAAAACAAAGAACCATTAGAAAAGAAGCTCAATTAGCTATTTCTAATTTTTTTGCCCAAAATGAAACCAATTATGATCGTATTTATGACAAATTAGTAGCTAAAAGAACTAAAATAGCTCATTTATTAGGTTATGATAATTTTGTTCAATTAGGTTATGACCTTTTAGGAAGAACAGATTATTCATTCCAACAAATAAAAACTTATCGAAAAAATATTTTAAAACATGTTTTGCCTTTTTATAAAATGATGCAACAAAAAAAAAGCCATCGCTTAAAGATTGCTAAACTAGAAAGTTATGATAAAAATTTTCATTTTTTAACTGGAAATCCAAAACCCCAAGGAGATACAAAAACAAAAATATTACATGCTCAACAAATGTATTATCAAATGTCACCTCATACCAAGATTTTTTTTGATTTTTTATTAGAAAAAAAACTCTTAGATTTAGAAAGTAAACCTAATAAAACTGGTGGAGGATATTGCACTTATTTACCATCATTTCAAACTCCTTTTATTTTTGCTAATTTCAATGGAACTAGTCATGATATAGATGTTTTAACTCATGAATTTGGACATGCTTTCCAAGTTTATCAAAGTCGTCATTTTATTCCTGAATATCGTTTCCCTACTTTAGAAGCTGCTGAAATTAATTCTATGGGAATGGAATTTTTAGCTTGGCCTTGGGTCAAATTTTTTTTTGGCTCAAATGAAGAAAAATATAAATTTTTACACTTATCAGAAGGACTTAAATTTTTGCTTTATGGTGCTTTAGTTGATCATTTTCAAGAAAAAATTTATCAAAATCCTCAAATAAGTTCTCAAGAGCGCAAAAAAATATGGCGTCATTTAGAAAAAAAATATTTACTGATAGAAAATTACACAAATGATCCTTTTTTGGAAAAAGGTAATTTTTGGTTGCGTCAAAGTCATATTTTTGTCAACCCTTTTTACTATATTGATTATACTTTAGCACAAGTTTGCGCTTTTGAAATTTGGTCATTAAGTCAAAAAGATTATCAAAACGCTTGGCAAATTTATTTTAAATTATGTCAAATGGGTGGATCACAAAGTTTTTTAACTCTTTTAGCGAAAACAGGATTACAAAGCCCTTTGGATGAAGATCATTTAAAAAATATCGTTTCTATTGTCTCTAATTATCTTCAAAAAATAGACGATACAAAATATTAAATTCTTAAATATAAACAAAACCGAAAAAAGAAAAAAAGATTAAGTATATAAATAACAAAGGAATTAATTTTAAAATATGATAGAAATTAAAGATTTAAGTTTTTATTATCAAAATTACCCTGTTCTCCAAAATTTAAATTTAAATATTGAAAAAAATTCATGGGTTTCTGTTGTTGGACATAATGGTTCTGGTAAATCAACTTTAGCTAAAATTTTGTTAGGTTTATTAAAACCACAAAAGGGTTATCTTGTTATTAATAAAATTACGATGAATGAAAAAAATTTACCTTTGATTCGTCCTCAAATAGGGATGATTTTTCAAAATCCTGATTATCAATTTACAGGGCTTACTGTAAGAGAAGATATTGCTTTTGGTTTAGAAAATTATAACTTGCCAAGAAATGAAATTATTGAAAAAATTTTAAAATATGCTCAAATAGTAAAAATAGATCATTTATTAGATAAAAATGTTGCCGATCTTTCGGGAGGACAAAAACAACGTGTTGCAATTGCTTCTGTTTTAGCAATGGAAACAGACATTATTGTTTTTGATGAAGTCACTGCTTTTTTAGATCCTCAAGGTGCTTTAGAGGTTGAAAACATTATTACAAAAATTAAAAACAAAACTTTGATAACTATTACTCATGATCTACAATTAGCTGCTAAAAGTGATCAAATTATTGTTTTATGTGAAGGTAAATTAATAAAAAAAACCACTCCTCAAAATTTTTTTAAAAATCAAAATTTTTTATCTCAACATCATTTAAAACCACCTTTGGCTTTAAAACTTTATTATCAATTATTAAAAGATAGTCAATTAAAACAAACTCCGATGTTGCAAAAATTAAAGGATCTTTTATGGGAATACAATTTGAAAAAGTAAATTTTTGTTATCCAAAAAACAATCAAAATCAAGAAACTCAAGCTTTAAAAGATATTAATTTAAAAATAGAATCAAAAAATGAATTTATTGCTTTAGTGGGTCAAACAGGTTCTGGAAAATCTACTTTAGTGCAATTAATGAATACTTTACTAACGACTAATACCGGAAAAATAACTATTTTCGGTCAAACAACCAATAACAAAACTTCAAAAAACTTATTAACCGCTTTAAGAAAAAAAGTAGGTTTAGTTTTTCAATTCCCCGAATATCAACTTTTTGAAGCTACTATTTTAAAAGATGTTATGTTTGCTCCAGAAAATTTTTTAAACAATAAAGAATCAGCTCAAAAAAAAGCAAAAGAAACTTTAGCAAAAATAGGAATACAACAAAATTTATATCACAAATCTCCTTTCCAAATTAGCGATGGACAACAAAGAAAAGTGGCTCTTGCAGGTGTTGTTGCTATGGAGCCAGATATTTTAATTTTAGATGAACCAACAAGAGGGCTTGATTCAATAAGTCAAATTAATATTATGCATTTCTTGCAAAATTTAAATATGTTTTTTGGCAAGACTATTATTGTAATCACTCATGATATGAATTTAGTAGCAAATTACGCTAAAAGAGTGGTAGCTTTAACTCAAGGAAAAATTATTTTTGATGGTTCCAAAGAATCTTTTTTTGAAAATCCTAAATTCCCTAGTTTTAATTTAGATTTACCAGAAACTTTTAAAATTTTAAATCATTTACACAACTCTTTAGGAATTCCTTTCAAACCTCAATATTGTTTTAAAAATTTATTAAAATATTTAAAAAAATTTTATGATTAAAAAGGTATTTGTTATGAAAAAAAAAGATTTAGGACAATCTTTAAGACATAATCATCCTTCTATCAAAATTATGTCTTTTTTACTACTATTGTTCTTTATTTTGCAGTTACCAATTGAACTTAAAGATAAAGTATTTGAAACTTCAAATTTAAAAATTTGGGCCCTTTATGCAAGTTTTTTTTATTCTTTAGTTTTAATTTGTTTTTCTTTCGGCCTTTCTTTTTGCTCTTTTTACTCTAAAATTAAACATTTGAGATTTTTCTTTTTTATTTCTTTGTTATTGCAACTTAATAACAATAACACCGAAAACTCTTTAAGTTTGAAGGTTGTTGATTATCAACCTTTTAATTTTGCCATCTTTTTGGCTTGTTTGTTTTTTTATTATTTAACCCAAAAAAAAATATATTTTAAATTGTCTTATTTGTTAATCATCTTATTTTTATTTTTTGTTTTTCCTACTTTATTCAATAATTCAACACTAGCACAAACAACATATTGTTTAAAGCTGTCCTCTTTTTTGAAAATTTTTTTAATCATGATAAGACTAATCATGATTATCATGCTCTTTTTTTTATTTAACAATATCACTTCTTTTAATGAAATTAATGATGGTTTAGAAATTATTTTATCTCCTTTAAAAAAACTTAAAATCCCTACTCAAACTTTAACTTTAATGCTATCTTTGATTTTTATGGCTCATTCTTTTTTATTGCAAGAAACTAATAAAATCTTAAAAGCTCAAATGTCAAGAGGGATGGATTTAAATAAAAAAAACATTTTTAAAAAAATAAATCATCTTTTATCTTTGTTAGTTCCTATTTTTGTTTTAGTTTTCAAAAGATCAATAGTGCTTTCAAATGCTATGGAAATTAGAGGTTATGTTTTGGGAGCTAAAAGAACTAAAATGATCATTTATCACCTTCAAAAAAAAGATTTTTTTTTAATACTAACTATTTTAATGCTGTTTTTTTTTAAAGTTATACTTTTAAAGTAATTAGTTGAAACTTATTTTTTATTGATCAAAGATGACCTTGGATCAAAAATATAAAAGAATTTAAATATATAAAAAATAAAAAGATTGTATTATTTCATGAAATCAAAATTAACTTTAGTGGACCAAGATCAAGAAATCTTGGAACTCATTGAAAAAGAAAAAGAAAGACAAAAAGAAAATATATTGTTGATTGCATCCGAAAATTTTGTCTCAAAAGCTATTTTAGAAGCTCAAGGAAGTATTTTAACTAATAAATATGCTGAAGGTTATCCTAACAAAAGATATTATCATGGTTGTAACCATATAGACCATATTGAAAATATCGCAATCACAAGAGCTAAAAAATTATTTAATGCTCATTATGCTAATGTTCAACCACACTCAGGATCTCAAGCTAATATGGCTGTTTTACAAGCTTTATTACATCCGAATGATAAAATTTTGGGTTTATCATTAAATGATGGTGGACATTTGACTCATGGACATAAATTAAGTTTTTCAGGTAGTTATTATGACTCTTATTTTTATAACGTAGATCAGGAAACTGAAATGCTTGATTACGATGAGATTAAAAAAATAGCTTTAGAAATTAAACCAAAATTAATTATTACAGGATATTCTGCTTATTCAAGAAATATTGATTTTAAAAAATTTCGTACTATTGCTAATGAAATTAATGCTTATTTAATGGCTGATATCGCTCATATTGCAGGTTTAGTTGCTTGCGGCCTGCATCCTTGTCCTTTGGAAGCACAAGCGGATGTAGTTACTTCAACTACTCACAAAACCTTGCGAGGTCCTAGAGGAGGTTTGATTTTAACAAATAAAGAAGACATTATTAAAAAAATTAATAAATCAGTTTTTCCAGGAATTCAAGGTGGACCTTTAATGCATATTATTGCAGCTAAAGCTGTTGCTTTTCAGGAAGCTCTAAACCCTGAATTTATGATATATCAACAACAAGTGATTAAAAATGCTCAAGCTTTTTCTCGGGCTTTTCAACAAAAAGGTTATCATGTTGTTAGTCAGGGAACTGATAATCACTTATTTTTAATTAATTTGAAAAAGAAAAACTCCACTTTTACTGGAAAACAAATAGCTAATATTTTAGAAAAAGTAAATATAATTGTCAATAAAAACACTATCCCTTTTGACCAAGAAAAACCAATTTTAACTAGCGGTATTAGATTAGGGACACCTGCTATGACAACAAGGGGTTTCAAAGAAATAGATTTTATTAAAGTAGCTGATTTAATTGATCAAGCAATCAACAATAGGGATAATGAAATTTATTTGCAAAAAATCAAAAAAGAAGTTCTAAATTTGGTTAATGACTTTTATTAAAAAAAATTAAAAGCATTAGTAAAAAAAAGAAGGTTATTTTACTTTAATTCCTACAAAATTAAAAAAAGAATCTTTTGAAATTTTTTTTAATAAAATTATATAAAGCTAAAATATTTTAATTAATTATTTTTTATGATATATAAATATAATAATTGTTTTTAAAAATTAGAAAAATTTTCTATGAAATCAGTAAGCAATGGAGAAGTAAGCTTGTTTTATTTTTTAAAATTTTTTACATTTTAACCAAACAATAGACTTACTTTTTAATTGGTTTTTTATAGACTTTTTTAAAATTGATAAAAAATAAAAAGATGAAAAAGGAATATATATTGATCCAATGTTAACTAAATAAGAGACGGATAAAATTGTCTTATATGATAATTAAACATTGATAATTACAAGATTATACAAAATTTAAAATATAATCCAAAGTGCTTTATAACATAAAAAAAAGACCCTAATTAATTAGGGTCTTTTTTTTATGTTATTGTTTTATTTTTTATAATAAATAATAATAAGAAAATATTAATTAAAAATTAATGTTTTTACAAAATTTTGACTAAAACAAACAATACCAAAAAATTAAAAAATTTAACGTATAAAACTAAGGTATAATTACAAAAAAATAAATTAAAAATAGAAAGTTCATAGTTTTTTCAAGGTCTCTATTTTTTAAGTGGATTAATTTTTAATAAAATCCTTGTCACTTTTTAAAAGTCTTAAACCATTTAAAATAACCAACAAAGTGCTTCCTTCATGACAAAAAACTGCCCAAGGCAAAGGCAAAGGAATTGGTCTAACCAAATTTATTAAATTAAGAATTAAAACAACACTCATAGCAAAAATAATATTTTGCCAAATTATTTTGTTTAATTTGAGAGCTATTTTATGAGTGTAAATAATTTTAGATAAATCATTTTTCATTAAAATAGCGTCTGCAACATCAATAGAAACATCAGTTCCATTTTGCATTGCAATACCAATATTAGCAGCTCTCAAGGCTGGAGCATCATTGACTCCATCTCCTACCATGATTGTTGTTCCATATTTTTTTTGCAATTCTTGAATTTTTTTTACTTTTTGCACAGGTAAATTATTGCCCCAAGCTTTTTTTAAATTAAGTTGCTGTTTTAAAAAGAGAGAACTTTGATGATTATCTCCTGAAATAACTGCAGTATAAATATTTTTTTTATTGAAATAATCGATTAGGTGGATAGCTTGCAAACGAACTTTATCTAAAAAAGCTAAAGCAATAATAACTTGATTATTACTACTAAAATAAATAACTGTTTTGCCTTGTGATAAAAATATTTTTGTTTGGTTTTCCAAATCTTTTGAAACTGTTTCCACAATAACAGCCTTAGAAATGCGATAATAATTATTTTGATAAAAAGTTTCTATTCCAATACCAACTAAATTAGTAATTTCTAATGGTAAATAAGAAGTTGGGTTAAAATAATTGTTAATAGCTGAAGCTAAAGGATGGTTAGATTTTTGTTCCATTCCCAATAATATTTCTAAATAATTCTCATAATTTTCTTGAGAAATATTAGGATCAACGTAAACATCGGTAACTTCTGGTTTTCCTTCTGTTAAAGTCCCTGTTTTATCGCAAGCAAAAGCTTTTGTATCTGCTATAATTTCTAAAGATTTAACGTTTTTGAATAAAACTCCTTTTTTAGCTAAATTTGAAATTGCAGCTAGAGTTGAAGGGATATCAGAAGCAGCTAAAGCACAAGGAGAAGAAACTGTTAAAAAAACCATTGTTGAGACAAACAATTTTTTAAACGACGATAAATCCCTACTGTCAAAAAAGTAATTTATTCCTCCTATAGTTAAAACTAAAGCCACTATAACCATAATAATTTTAACATAAATGGGTTCTATTTTTTTGATAAAAGTAGCAGTTTTTGAAAAATTATTATTAGTTTGAGTAACTAATTTAACAATTTGAGCAAAAACAGTTTTTTCATTAGTGGTTAGTACACGCATAACAAAAGTATTGTTACCATTAATAGTGCTTCCGTAAACTAAATCGCCAGGTTTTTTTTCACAAGGAATAGCTTCTCCTGTGATGTTAGATTCATCAATATAAGGGTTTCCCGACACAATAATACCATCTGTAGGAATTGCATCTCCTTGCAAAATTAAAAGTAAATCTTTTATTTTTAAATTGTTAGAAGAAATAATTTCAGTAATGCCATCTTCTTTCAATAAACGAGCTTCTAAAGGACGTAATTGTAAAAGATTTTTGATTTCTTTTTGACTTTTATTTTCTACGTATTTCTCCAAAAAAGAAGCTCCAGAAAAAATTAAAATTAATAAGATAGCCTCATCATAATCTTTTAAAAACAAAGAACCTAAGGCTGCTAAAGTCATTAAAATATCGATATTAGGGGTAAATTTTTTATTTTGTTTAGAATTTTTATAAGTTTCTATAACACCTTCTAAAATAACATGATAACCTAGCAAAAATAAAATAATAAGAGAAATAGGCAACAACAACTGTTTTTCAACTATCCCAAATTTTTTTAAAAATAAAAATGCTAAATATGAAAAGATACCTATACAAAAACAAATTAATGGTTTTTGATATGTTTTTTTTTTGTTGAGAATTAAAGATTGGCAAGAGCAACTCAAATTATAACACCTTTCAATTGATTATTTGTAATTTTTGATATTTGAATGTGTAAAATCATTATAAAAACTAAAAAATATAATGTTTAGGAACAATAATCAAATTAAAAACTTTTAAAAATTATCTTATTCATGTTTTTCTTTGATTGGGTTATCTAAGATATATTGATATTTTGTTTTAATAAAATTTTCGATTATTTGACGAGTTTCTGTGTTGACAGGGTGTGCAATATCTCTAAAAGTACCTTTCGAAGTTTTTCTACTTGGCATAGCAATAAATATTCCCTTTTCGCCTTCTATAATTCTAATATCATTAACCACAAAACTATTATCAAAAGTAATGGAAGCAACCCCCCTTAATCTACTTTCTCCATTAATTATTCTAATTTTTACGTCAGTAACGTTCATTTCTTAAGCCTCCATATATTTTGATTTATTTTCTGAAATTGTTTTTATTTTTTTAATAATTTAGTAGAAATAAAATACTTAAAACTACTAGTTATTTTAACATAAATTAATAATAATTATAAATTTTTTTATAAAAAAGTTATTAATACAATTATTTAATTTATTCTTTTTTTTGTTTTTTTAAAAAAACAAACCATTGAATGCTTATTTTTTTAAAATCTTTTAGTGTTATTTCTTCAGCTCTAATTTTAATATAAATTTTTTGTTGTTCAAAAAAAAGAGTAATTTTTTCTTTGGATAGCAAAAATGAGTTTGATAAATTATTTAATAAAATTTTTCTTTTTTGTTTAAAGGCGGCTTTAACAAATTTGATAAATTTTTGCTGGCAAAAACTAGAAGAAAAATCATCATGGTCTTTTTTCTTTTCTAATTTTAAAACAAAACTATCAACTTTAGGTTGAGGAAAAAACATATGTCTTTTTACTTCTTGTATTTTGTAAATATTAAAAAAAAATTGGATTATAACAGATAAAGCATTATAATTTTTATTGTTTGGTTGAGCCATTAAACGCAATCCTACTTCTTTTTGAATCATAATGGTTGCATCATTAATTTGTGGTGTTTCAATTATTTTAAAAATAATTGGAGTTGTAATATAATAAGGTAAATTACTAATTAAGCTCAATTGAGGGTTGATAGGAAAATAAAGAAGAAAATCTTTTAATAAATCTCTTTTTAAGAAATCATCATAAATGATTTTAATATTGGGTTCATTAAAAACTAAAAAAGGTTTTAAAGTAGGATCTATTTCATAAGCTAAAAGATGTTTTGCTTCATTAATAATCAACCGAGTTAATGCCCCTTTTCCAGGGCCAATTTCTATAACATTTTTATCTTTTAAAGTTGCTTTGGCAACAATTTTTTTTAATAAATTATTATCTTTTAAAAAATTTTGACCATATTTTTTTTTAGTTTGATGTTTCATTAAAATTTTCCCTTAATCAAACTTAAACATTGGATTTGAAATAGGACGATAAAAAAATTTCTTATCTCTTTTTAAACTATTTTTAATCAAGTTTTTAATAATAGGTGATTCTTCTTTAAGATTCTTAAGTTGGTTGTGGGATTGGATTAAAATATTTTCACCAAAAATTTTGTTATTTTCATAATAAGCTCTTTTATCTACAGTATTAAAAGAAGTATAATAATCAAGAAATTTTTCATTTTGAGTTTGGTATTGATTTTTAATATTTATTATTTTTGCTTGGTTTTCTTCGTTGTTATCTAAAATATTCCAAATAGAACGATTTAAAAAATCAAGACATAAATTTTTTAAAATCTCGTCAGAACTATCTTTTAATTGCAAAATCAAACCATTAATATAATAATCATCAATTGCTAAATAATTTTTTAAATTTGTTTTATCTTTAAGAAAAGTAGCTAAAATATTGATATAAGAATCGAAAGAGAAATTGAGTTGTAATAAATCTTCAAGACGTTTAAAAATTTTTTCTAAAATAGCAATATATGCTCTTGCTTTTGGATGGTAATAAACTTGCCAAAACATATGATAACGGTTGATTAAATAATTTTCAATAGCAAAAACTCCGCTTTGTCTAAAAGCAACACATTTTAGTTGTGTTTTAGGGTTAACTTCGATAATCATACTCCTCATTAAACGTTCTGTATCAATATGACCGTAAACAGCACCAGTAAAATAAGAATCTCTTTCTAAATAATCTAACCTATCAACATCAATTTGACTACTTAAAATTTGTTCTATTAGAGGAAATTTATTGGTTTTTTCAATGATACTAGCTACATCATCTTTAAAATTAGATTCAATTTGATCTAACACAAAAACAATTTCTTGATCTTCTTTAATAATGCGAGCACTTTGTATTTCGTGATTAACATTAAATATTGTTTCAAAAGTATGAGAATATGCACCATGTCCAATATCATGTAATAAAGCAGAAATTAACAAAAGTAATTTTTCTTTTTCAGAAAAATGTATTGCAAGATTTTTAATTTTTAAAAAACGTCTTGCGAGTTCATAAACTCCTAAACTGTGCGTAAAACGTGAATGTTCAGCATTATGAAAAATAATGTTAGCGCCACTTAATTGTTTAATTCTTCGTAACCTTTGAAAAGCAGAAGTGTTAATTAATGTTTCAATTATGCGATATTCTAGGTAAATATAACCATAAATAGGATCACGAAAAACTTCAGATCTTAGAAATTTAGGATAATTATTTTGTGTTTGATTCATTATTTTTTTGGGATAATCTTATGAATTTTATGATTATTTAATATTTTTTTGTCTTTATCCTTTTCCTCCTTGTATTTATATTTAAAACTTTCTTAATAAAGTTTTTATTGAATGAAAGACACAAATAAATATATTAACGTCTTTCATTCAATAAAAAAATATTTCTTTGTAAAATTATTTGTAATGAAATATTTTTTTTAACAGCAAAAAAATAAAAGTTAATTAAAAATTTTTTTTAATTCAATGTTTTTATTTTAATCCTTTTTAACTAAAATGATATTGATTGGTCTACTTTTTGAAACAACTTAATATTTGATAAAAAATTAAAATGACAAACTGCATTCAATCTCTTTCGATTTTTAGCAATAATAAGCTCAGTTTTGGGGTTATTTGGGTTATCTTTATCATAAACTTGACCGGATATAAAAACATTACTATATCCGCATCTTGTTCTATAGTAACCGAATCTCTTAAAT
Source organism: Candidatus Phytoplasma solani (assembly GCF_040126175.1). Taxonomy (NCBI): domain Bacteria; kingdom Bacillati; phylum Mycoplasmatota; class Mollicutes; order Acholeplasmatales; family Acholeplasmataceae; genus Candidatus Phytoplasma; species Candidatus Phytoplasma solani. The sequence continues at coordinate 82,214 of NZ_CP155828.1, read as the reverse complement.
CAGATAATTTAGGTCGTTTGTCTTCTCTTTGTTCGAAGTTTCGGTTTAGTATGTGCTAAACACACAATACAAATGTTTAGTTCACCTGCTAATTTTTTTAACTCACGTGAGATTTTAGAAATTTACTCATAGCGATTAAACTTTGATTCATCTTGCAATAATTTGCTAATAATCAATAAAACAACATCAAGACCTAATTTATTTTTTTAAAGAACTACATTTAGATTTAATTTCGTTAATTTGATAAGTGGTTTTATCATCTAAAAATAAATCTAAGTTATCTCTATTTTATCGCTCGCAACTGTTACTTTAATTTTTTCGTTTTTTGATACTGTACTTAATTGGATTTTTCTTAAATCTACTTGCGATACAGCACTATAACATTTTAAAAGTGAATTGGTTGTTTGTCGTCCCTAAACTAAATATGGCAACAATTTTAGATTTTTTAGTAATATTAATTGCTAAGTTTATCATAAGTGTACTTTTACTCATTCCTGGACGAGCTGCTAATATTATTAAATTACCAGATTGAAAATCAAGACTAGCTGAGTTTAATTGACTAAAACCAGCATCAATTCCTAATAAATTTGTTTTTTCTTGGTTTAAAATAGTTTTTCTTAAAAGATCTTTTGAGAGGTTTTTAGGTAAAACAAAAGGATTAGTAGTTTTTTTTAATTAAAGTTACTTGATCGCCACTTTTTAATAAAAAAGCACTAGCATCATCAGTATCTAAATGACACTCCAACTTAAAATCAGGATGAACCCGACATAAAACCCCTTCTAACGTACCAGATTTAATTCCTTTAATTTTAATATTAACTATTTGTTTATCTTCCAATCCAAAATCTTTGGCATCTTGGGTAGACAAATGAATGTGTCTATTAGCAATAATCACCCCTTCTTTAATATCAACTTGTCCTTTGGGGCCTATTAAAGTAGCTCTTTCTGAATCTTTAATATCACCTGATTCTCTAACGGGAGCATTAAATCCATGTCTTAAAGCATCGCTTTGACTAATTTCTACTTGATCTAAGGAACGCACTGGTCCTAAAATGCGCACTTGGGAAAGTATTTTACCTGTTGGACTTAAAATATCGATTTTTTCTTGTGCTGCAAATTGTCCTGTTTGTTTTAAATGTTTAAAAAAGGTTAATTGAAAATTTTTTCCCCCAAATAAAACATCTAAAGTTTTTTGTGATAAATGAACATGTCTTCCAGAAATTCCAACTGGTATTATAAACATCTTTTTGCCTCCATTTAATTTTTATATTACAATTTTATTATAACATTAATTATCTTTGGAAATAAATATTTCAGCTTTTCTTATCTCACAAAATAAAAATAATAAAATGAGTGTCAAAAAAATAATTAGTTTTATATTTTAAAAAACTATTTTAAAAAAATAGTATAAAATGTTTTAAATTATTTTCTTAAGTAAATCTTTATTAAAATGAGCCAATTTTATAATTATTATTTTTTAAAGTTAATTTTTATTTGTTGAATTTAAAAAAGTTTTGCAATAAAACTTCATATTTTTTATTATCTTTACAAAAGGTAATATTGTTTTGTAGGAAATAATCACGTATTTTTTTTGGGAGAAAAATACGAATTCCTTCTTCATTATATCCTATTTGAATTTTTTGATCCTCGATAATAATAGGACTTTTTAAAATCCCTCGATTTTCCATAATCATGCTTTTCATTAATGTTGTATTCATATTTTCAAGTTCTATATTACCTTCTTTAAAAATTTTAGAACGTTTAGAAATGATGTCATCAAAACCATTAATACAATTTTTTAAAATTAAATCTAGATCTTTTTGGTGAAACCTATTACTAAATAAATTATATTTTATAAATTGTACTCTATGTTGTGTTAACCATTTTTTAGCTTTTCGAGAAGACGAACAACTAAAACTAGTGTAAATAACTACCATAATTATTTATTTAAACCTTTTTTTGTATAAAATAATGAAGAATTATTAAAAGAATTATCTTTAATGAATTCATTATATTAAAAGAAATTATATTTTTTTTATTTTGCAAATATCAATAATTAATTAAAAATTTAAATTTTGATAATAATTTTAATCGTTAATAATTTAAAAGAATAAATTGTAAATAAGTACATAATTTAGTTTTTTTGATTTAAAAAAATAATTTTTAAAAATTAATCTTTTTTTTGATTGTTTAGAAGTAGTTAAGAAATGTATAATAAAAAAATACCATTTTTTTAAAAAAATGTTTATTTATTGTTAAAACAAATATATTTTTATAATAAAAAAATGGTATTGATAAACTAGATGAAAAATGATTGAGTTTTGTAAAATGTTTTTTTTATATAATTAAAATAATAGGAATAATAATGGGCTTTCTAAAGGTAATTTCGTATATTTTAGCAGAAAGATAATCAATGATGATTTTGTTTAAAACTTCTTTTTCTATTTTATTTTTTCTAATAGCTTTTTCAACACTATTTTTAACATCATAAGAAATTTGTTGAATCAATTCTTGATTACTTTTCATATAAATAAATCCACGAGACACAATTGTCGGTAAACTAAGGACTTTTTTTCTTTTTAAATCTATACTCATAACAACCGAAAATAAACCTTCTTCACTTAAAAGACGACGTTCTTTTAAAATAGAATTACCCAGATCATTGATTCCTGAAGCATCAATAAAAATATTTTCTGCAGGGATAGTTGTGTTTGTGATATGGGCTTTATCAGGGGATAAAGAAACTATTTGACCGTTATCCAAAACAAAAATATTTTCTTCTGGAATATTACATTCTATCGCTAAACTTTTGTGAGTTATTAACATGCGACGCTCCCCATGTACAGGAATAAAATATTTAGGTTTAATAAAAGTTAACATTAATTTGAGTTCATTTTGATTGCCATGACCCGATACATGAGTGTTGATTAAAGGTCCATGGGTGATAACGTTAACATTTTTTTTTAAAAGAAGATCTAAAATTTTGTTAATGTTTTCTTGGTTTCCAGGAATAGGTGAAGAAGAAAAAATAATAGTATCTTTAGAATTAAGTTTAATTTGTCTGTGGCTGTTATTAGCAATTCTACTCAAAACTGCGAGTGGTTCACCTTGCGAACCTGTACATAATAAAATTATGTCGCGATATTTATAAATATTATGACTAGGAATTAAAGTTCCTTCGGGAATGTTTAAATAACCGTTTTTTTGCCCGATTTCTAAAGCTTTTTCCATGCTACGGCCAAAAATAGCAATTTTTCTTTTAGTTAAAATAGTAGCTTCTATAATTTGTTTAATACGATAAAAATTAGAAGCAAAAGTAACTATAATGATTCTATCAAAAATTTTGACAAATAATTCATTAATGGAATTGCCAATGGTACTTTCTGATTTCACTGCCCCTTCTTGTTCAGAGTTAGTAGAATCAGAAAGCAAACATAAAACTCCTTCTTGCTTAATTTTAATTAATTTATCATATTCAGCTTCAGGCCCTACAGGAGTATAATCTATTTTAAAATCACCAGTGTAAAAAATATTACCATATTGGGTTTTGATAACAATACCAAAAGTATCAGGAATAGAGTGATTAAGTCTGATAAAAGAAATGGAAGCATTTTTAAAATGATAACAAGAATCAGCATTATAATTTTCCATTGGAGGCAAAATGCCAATGTCTTTGTGTTCTAATAACTTATGCTCTAACAAATGATAAGCAATCCCTGAAACAAAAATTTTAGGAATACAAACTTTTTTTAATAAATAAGGAATTCCTCCGATATGATCTTCATGACCGTGAGTAATAAAAAGTCCTACAATTCTTGTTTCATTTTCTCTTAAATACTGATAATCAGGAATAACATAATTAACCCCTAATAAAAAATTATCCGAAAATAAAACACCCGAATCAACAATAAAAATTTCTTTTCCTATTTCAAAAACATACATATTTTTGCCAACTTCACCAAGACCTCCCAAGGCAAAAAAAGAAACATTTAAATTGGTTGAATCTATATTTGAGGTCACATTATACATAAAAAAATTCTCCTTTGTTCGAAATAACATATCAAAATCGTATTTTGACAATTATTACTACCTATATTATAGTATAATATAAGCGATAATTATAATTAATTATTCATAATATAACTTTTATAAATAAAAAATGAAAAAATTATATAATTTAAAGAAAATAGGTGATAATATTTTATGAAAAAATTAATTTTTTTTGATATTGATAATACTTTAAGAAGTTACGCAAAAAAAGCTATTCCAGATCAAACCAAAAAATTAATTAAACAGTTATCAAAAAATCCTGATGTAGTATTAGGAATCGCCACCGGAAGAAATTATGGAAGATTAGATGTTTTAGAAGATATAAGACATTTATTTAAGTATTGGGTGTTATCTAATGGGGCTTTAACTATGATTGGTGATAAAATTATTAATGAAGTTTGTTTTACTAAAGAAATTATATTAGCAGTACAAAAAGAAATTGCAAAATCTGAAATTTTAATGAATTTTTTTGGTTTTGAACAAGGTTTTACATTTAACAATTACAAACAAGTTAATGATTTTAAAAATGCAAGTCCAATCACTTTAACAAAAGATTTTTATTTGCGAAATAAAATATATCAAATATCTTTGTTGTACCAAAAAGATTTTCAAAAATTAAAAATTAAAAATTTTTTAGCTCAAATGAAAGAATTAAAAGCTTATTTTTGGGAATGTGGTTATGTCGATATAATGTATCAAAAAATTGATAAATCATACGGCATTAAGAAAATTAAAAAGCTATATCCAAATCATCAATTAATTTGTATAGGCGATGGTCCAAATGATTTTGAAATGTTAAAATTAGCAGATATTGCTATTACTATGGGAAACACTAAATTAGAAAAATTGAAAAAAATCGCTAATTTTATTAGTCCTCATATCGATGAAGACCGTATCTATGAATTTTTTGAGCAAGCAAGATTAATTTAAAATTTAAAACACTTATTTATTAATAAAAAAAAGTCAAACTATTTAATTTAAAATAAATTAGTTTGACTTTTTTTTATTAAATTAATATAATTATTTGGAGCGGGCGATGGGAATCGAACCCACGTCTTTAGCTTGGAAGGCTAAGGTAATAGCCATTATACGACGCCCGCTTACAATGGTCGGGAAGGCAGGATTTGAACCCGCGACCTCCTGGTCCCAAACCAGGCGCTATGCCAAGCTAAGCTACTTCCCGTCATAAAATTATTTTGTTTTAATGGCACACCCAAGAGGATTCGAACCCCTAACCTTCTGATCCGTAGTCAAATGCTCTATCCAATTGAGCTATGGGTGCTTTAATTTGGTGACCCGTACGGGATTTGAACCCGTGAATGCATGCGTGAAAGGCATGTGAGTTAACCGTTTCTCCAACGGGCCTATTTTTATACTCATTATATATTTTTAAAAAAGATAATAAGTAAAATAATTTCTTTAGGAATCATTAAAACAAAATAATTATTAATTAATTAAAATAGATTACTTCTAAATTTTATCAAGATTTATGATAAAAGTCAAGGTAAAAAGATTTATTTTTTCATAATGTTAATAATAATATTATATATGGATTTCATTTGATTTTTAAAAATTTAAAACATATATTTAAAAATATTAAGAGAAATAATCATGAATTTATTTTTTTAATAATCCCTATGCCAACAGCACTATTGCCAATATGACAGCCAATCACAGGAGTCAAAGGTATTTCTAGCAAATCTTTTAAACCTAATTTTGTTTCTAACACTTTTTTAAAATCATCTTTTAATTTGGGATAGCCAGAAAAAATTAAATGTGCTTGATAGTTTTGACCCTGAGTATAATTTTTCATTTTTTCAACAATAAATAAAAAAGCTTTATAAGTGCTAAGAGTTTTTTTAATAAGAGCAATTTTGCCAGTTGATTGCACTTGTAAAATAGATTTAACACCTAAAAGGCGACCAAAAAAACTTTTAGTTCCAGTAAGCCTACCATTTTTGATTAATTGAGTTAGTTTTTCTGTCATAAAAAAAATAGTATTATTATTTTTAATTAAATCTAAAATTTCGATAACTTCCTTTAAAGAATATCCTTTTTGAAATAATTGATAAGCTTGTAGAGAAAAATAACCTTCACAAAAACCAACAGTCTGGGTATCATAACAATAGACTTCGATTTTATCAGCGACCATTTTTTGAGCTTGAATAATAGCATTATAAGTGCCACTTAAAACAGAAGATAAAGTTGTAATAAAAACTTTTTTATAACCTTGAGATATTAATTTTTTAAAATAAACTACCATTTCTCCAACTGATATTTGTGAAGTTTTGGGTAAAAAATCAGGATTTTTTTGAAACATTTGATAAAATTGTTCGTATTTCATGGTATCACCATCAAGATATTCAACATCTTCAATTAAGATTTTAATTCTAATAATATCAATATCATAATTGTGTGAATAATAATCAAGACAACTAGTAGAAGTTGTAGCAACTTTTATTTTCATATTATTCTCCTTTTATTTGGCTAATAAAATAATTATTATAAAAACAAAAATATAAATAAAAATCCAATATTTTAAAATTATAATTAGCTTATTTTGAATTTACAAATAATAAATTATCTGTTTTTGTCAAAGTGTAATCTTTTTTTCTTATTTTTTTCGTTTTATTCATTTCTCACACTTATAAAAATAGGAATGACAATTGGTCTTTTTTTGGTTTCTTTAAATAAAAATTTAACTATAGATTCTCTAATGTGTTTTTTAAAATCATTCCATTTAAGATATTTTTTTTTCAAAAAAAAAGCACTTTTTTCATAAAAAACATCTTTTAATTTAGAAAAAACATCATTAGTTTCTGTTTGTCCTAAAAATCCTTTACTAACTATTTGCGGTTCTCCAATGATTTTTTTATATTTGGTGTTAACATTAGCAACTAAAATCACAACTCCGTCAGCAGCTAAAAGTTCACGGTCTTTCATAATAAAATCTTTTCCATCCGCTACAGGTGTTCCATCAATTAAAATTTCACCTAAAAAAATAGTTTTGTGTTCAACAAAAGGTTCTTTGTTTGAAATACAATGCCAAACTGATCCGTTTTCTAATAAAAATATTTGAGAAATTTTAAAACCTGTTTTTTGAGCTATTTTTTTGACTTGATGTTGGTGGCGATATTCTCCGATGACAGGAATAATATAATGGGGTTTTAATAAATTCAACATTATTTTGAAATTTTGTTCATAATTGTTTTCAGAGGTTAACAAATCTTTAATTAAAAGATGAGTTTTAATGTTATGGCGTGATAAAATATCTAAAGTTTGGGATTGCATCTTTGTAATTCCTACTATTTCTTGAGATATTAATAAAAGTAAATCTTGAGGAGTTAAATGAATTTTGGAATCTGCTTTGTTTGCCATTTGTTGCAAACGTTGTAAAGTTTCGAAATGTTTTCCAAAAAGAAAAACTACTAATTGATTGTGTTTTGTGTGTTCTTCAAAAGTATTTAATTTGACTAAATTGGAAGGAGGAATTTTTAAAAAATCTTTTTTTAAAGCCACGTCAATAATTTTTTCATTTTGATTCCCTAAAATAGCTACTTTTAAATTTAATTTACAAGCTAAATCAATTGCTTTTTGTATTTTTAACAAATCAGGAGTTAAAGAAGCCACAACAACAATTCCTTGTGGTTTTAAAGTGTAATTAATAAAATAATTACTAAGTTTGTGATCAAAATTATTTTGGTTATCATCATAAGAATAATTAAAAGCCCCTTGTGAGGCTGGCAAAAAAGCTAAAACTTTTTGTTGAGCTATTTTGGTTAATTGAGTAAAATTAGTTTGAAAAAATTGATTTTGTGATTCTAAAGATTTTAATTCACCAGTATAAACAATAGCTCCTCTTTCAGTTTTAAAAGAAATACCTAATGTTTCTGGTATAGATTGAGATGTACTAAAAAAAGAAACTTCAACATCTTCAAAATTAAGTACTTCATCAGGTTTAATAACGTTTAATTTCAAATTTTGATAATTAATTTGATGATTTTCGAAATGTACTTTTAAGACTTCCATGGTAAAATAAGAAGTATAAATGGGTAAATTAAAATCTTTAATAAGATATGGTAAAGCTCCTAAGTGAGTTTCAAAAGCAGAGGATAAAAAAATACCTTTAATTTGATCTTTTATACTTTCTAATTTATGGTAATCTGCTATCATTGAATCTATCCCATACAAAGAAACGCCAGGATATTTTAAACCAGCATCAATAATAAAACAAGATTCATTAATTTGCAATAGATAAAAATTTTTACCATTTTCACCTAAACCACCTAAAGCAAAAAATTTAATGTTGCTCACTTGTAACCTCCAGATTATTATTTGTACTTTTATTTTTTTTATTGTTTACAAAAATTATTTATTTTTTATTCAAAAACAAATATTTAAAAAAAGTAAATTTTAAAGTAAGAAAATAATCAATAAAAAAATCCAACTAATGATGATGAAAAAAATAAAAAAATACGTACTTATAAAATTTCAAAAACATCAGCATCATTAATTAAAATAACAAACCTTTAAAAATTGTGGATATTATTTGAAAAAATATCATTTATGTTAAATTTGATCGCGAGTTAAATTCAATGATTATTATTTACAGTTATTTTTTATTTTATTAAAATTTTATTAAAATAAAACATTTTTCTAATTTTTATATTTTTAAATTGCATTATCTTATCAATAACTATAAATTTTTTCAAATAAAATAATTGGATAAATAAATTGGAATGTATTTTTTTAACACATTTTAATATAATTGATTAATTACAAATATAAAATCAAAATACTTTCTAATATAATTATATTATACTAAAAAAAAACTTTTTAAGAACACATTTAGCAATCAATATTTTTTTCTTTTTTTGATTAATTAAGACAAAATGGTTATTTTTTGTAAAAAATATTTTTTACAAAACTTCATAACAATATTAGTGTTTTAATTTTTTTAAATTATACTGTAAAAGATGTATAATTAATATATGAACGTTAGTATTTTTTTCATTCATGGTATTAATAAAAAAAGAATATAGAAAAGGAATTTAAAATGCAAAATCAATACCCTTCTTATCCACCACAAAATCCTATGTATAATCAATCAATTATACAAAAAAATTACTTTGTGATGCGTTTTTGGATTATTTTTGGTTTGTTTTTTTCATTAAATTTTTTTATCCCATATGTATTTTTTGCTTATGTAATCATTTGTTGTTACAATACATACAAAATTTTAGTCAAAGTAGGAAAAATTTCACACCAAACATATCATTTAAATCTTAAAACTTTTTTAAATAGATGGTTGATTGCAATTTTTTTAATGGGTTCTTCAGTATTATTTTCATTAATATATATTGTAAGAATATCGGATTTTTTAAATTCAATATCTGTTTCTTTAGAAAACATAGGAGTGACCAACCTCCCACAAACCCCATCTATACTTTTCATTGCATTAATAGCTTTTGTAGTTGGTTATTTATTAATTATTATTAATGAAGGTTTAATGTATAAGTTTTTAGATAAATTTGAAAGCAATCAACAAATCACTCCTAATGGTTTTTATAATCGTTTTATCATCTCCCTTATTTTTCAGTTTGTTTGGTTACCTTTAGCTATTTATGCTTTATCAAGTGGAAACATTATTAATCTCTTTTTCACATGTATTCTGGGGGCTATATGTTATTTAATCGGACGGATTTTAAATCTAATTAATGATTATAAATTATGCTATAAAATGGATATTTTACAAATTTAAAAATAACATCATTTAAAATTTAATTTCCAAGACTGGTTGCAAGGCTAGTCTTTTTTTATTTTTTTATAAAGTTAAAATAACATCAAAAACTATTTTTATAATATTTTTTAAAAGAAAAAGGATAAACATTTTTTTAAAAATATAACAACATAGTTTTTCATAATTTTCTGGGATGTGTTAAGCATTTTTGATATCTTTGCGCTGTTCCGTTTTTTTGGACATTTTTTTATTTAAAAATTACTCTTTAAGACTTAAAAATAAGTAGATAATTTCATATCTTTTCAAACAAACAAATTATTAAAATTACAAATAAAAAATGTCTAAACTTTTTTAAATTTGCTAGTTTCAAAAGATATTTTTTTTAAATATTATATCATTTCACTAACTAGCTAGGGAAAAAAAGTGGAAAATCCCCCTAGAAAATGAAATTAAAATTATTTTTTTACGCAATTATGTTGTTTTTAAAAAAAGGTGCAAAAAGATAACCTTTTTCAAGGTTGAATATTTAAATAAAAAATATTATCTAAAATTTAAGGAATATTGAGAGGGAGATGAATAATTTAATTTAGCTAAAAACCATTTAGTATTCCAAAATTTAGGGAAATAATTGATTATTTTTTTAACTTTTTCGGTTGATTTTTGAAATAAAAATGGATTTTGATATTGTAAAATGCTTTTGCTTTTCATTTGGCCAAAAAAGTTTTCAATGACTGCGTTGTCCCTTGGATTGGCTTTACGCGACATACTAATTATTTGTTGGATTTTTTGAGATTGATAAACTGTGCCCTGATCAGAGTGAATGATGCATGGATTTTTTAATTTAGGTAATTTTTTAATTGTATTTAAAATTAATTCTTTATTTTGATACTTTGAAGTATGCCAAGAAATAATTTGGTTGTTAAAAGAATCGATAATACAAGAAAAATATAAAAACCCTTGGGAAGTTTTAAAATAAGTGATGTCGGTAAATAGTTTTTGCATGGGATTAGTTGATATAAAGTCTTGATTGATTAGATTGTCTACTACTTTTAATTTAGGTTTTAAATTGTTTTTATAACTATATTTATTTTTTTTAATTCTTAAACGACAACAAATGCCATTTTCTTTCATAATTGAATAAACTTTTTTCTTGGTAATTATTTCATTAAAGGTTTGTTGATATAAATTAGTGATTTTCCGATGGCCGAAAAAATATTGATTATTTAAACATAAAGCATTAATTCTTTTTTGTTGTAAAAGGTTTTTTTCTTCTTTTTCTTTAATTTTATTTTCGACTTTCAACCAATAATAATAAGTACTTCTTTTGATTTTGATAGTTTTTAAAATTGTGGTTAAATTTAAACTATTTTTAAATTTTTTGACTAAATTAAAAACTGTTTTTTTATTAGTTTTTTGGGTTGTTTTCATTAGAGTTTGTAATAATTTATTTTTTTGTTTTAATATTTCTTTTGATTTTATATTTTTCATGATTGAAATATCGTTTTCCTTTTTTTTATATCATATACATAAATTATTATAGCTCTAATAATTGTATTTGTTTTTAAAAAAAAGGGGGGTACGCGCAATTTGGGGGGCTCTTTCTTTTTCGTCTTTTTTCTTTTATTATATATACTTATAAATTTTGTTAGCGCTTCAGCGCGTTTAGGGCTTTTGGTTGGTTTTGGATTTAAAAAATCTCTTTTAATAATTGGAAGGGGAAATGGGGAATTATTTTTATATCGAATAATAATAATGATGGGTAAAGGATATAACGATAATATCAAATATCGAGTATCATTATCATTATCGATATAATATATAAAATATCACCCCCCCTTTAATGTTTGGTTTTGGCAAGGAAATTTAACTATTCAAATGGTAACAAAGTGGTAACTGAGTGGTAACAAAGTGGTAACTGAGTGGTAACAAAGTGGTAACTGAGTGGTAACAAAGTGGTAACCAAAAGGTAATAAAGTGGTAATAATTATTTATTAATTTTTGTTTCTTTTTTATTTAAATTTGATAAATATCCAGATCTAAGCTTTTTAACACGATAGCCTTGTTTATTTTTGGTAATAAATAATTTTATATATTTTAAATCTTCTAACTGATAATAAATAACATTTAATCCTTTTTTATAGTTTGTGTTGATGGGGTTATTGTATTTATCTAGTTTTTTGGTATCTAATTTATATAATTTTAAAGTGTCTAGTTTGTCTACATTTATTTTGCCTATCAATTCTTTAATGTAGTCTTTTTGTTCGTTAAGATAATTAATTTGGAAGATAGGGAAATGCGTTTTAAGGGTATTATTTTGGCTTTTAAGGGGCGTTGTGGGGTTGGTGAGTGTTATATTATTATTATCGTTTTCAGGAGAACGATTTTTGATTATTTCTATTCTATACTTTTTGATTTCTTCTAAGATTTGAGGGTCTACAAAGAGGGTTTGGTTTTTTGGGCGGTAATTTGCTTGTTGATAGGAATTTTTCTTTTTAGAGTGAGAAACAATCGTAATATTTAATAAATCTTGTTTTAACGTTTGTAAAAAGTTTTTAATTTGAACTAAGTCGTTGGGGAGTGATTTTGTTTCCCAACCTCCGATTCTAATTTCTTGGTTTGTGTCGTTTTTCATTTTTTTCTCCTTTTAGATTGTTTTGTTGGCTATAAAAATAATAACCCCTAATTTGCGAAAATAAAACGCAAAATTTAGGGGTATATACGTGTTTATAAGGGTATGTTAATGTGGTTTATATGTGCGAGTGTAATATGTTGGTGAAAAAAAGTAATAATTTAATTAATTACTTCAACTTTGTATTCTCCAAAGAAATGAACGGCTAAATCGACTATGATTTTCTTTTTGGCCTCTTCATAAGTAATGTATGGAGCTAAAAAACATTTTTGATATGCTTCTTTTCCGTATTGACGTAATAAATCATCAACATCTTTACAAGTTTTGTCATAAGGGGGTAAAATGCGTCTAATTTCATATAAAATATTTGCTTCTTTAAGTTGTTCTCCTAAGGCTTCGCTGCGTTTTTGTCCTGTTTCATCATTATCTAAAGCGATAACTACTTTGATATTTTCTTTTTTGAGAATTTCTAGTTGAGATTGAGAAAGTAATTGAGTGACGCAAATTAGACCGACCGTGTTTTTAATATTGTTTTGCCAACAACTAATGACATCAAAAAAACCTTCGTGGATGATGATTATTTTAACTTTTTTAATATATGGTAAAGCTTCAAAAAAACGATAGCTGAAATGAAAAGTGGGTGTTTGACTGAAATTATTTAGGGATTTGTATTTTGGTTGGAAATAAGAAACTTCGTGAAAGTTGTTTTGATAAAAATGGAATGTTTTATTATAACCGTTTTCGATAGGGATAATTATGGAACCATGGAAAGTATCGTGATAGTATTTAGTGCCTTTTTGATTGATTTTTTCTTTAATAAAGCCATATTCAACTAGTTTTGTTGTATCAATGTTTTTCTTTTTGCAATAATTTACAAATCGAAAAGATAAGGGTTTATTAGATAGTGGGGCGTAACCAAGTTTAAATTCATTGATGGTTTGTAGGGTTAATTTTCTTTTTTGCGTTAAATATTCTATTCCTGGGTGAGATGCGTTATTGCGATTAGTGGTTAATAAATAATTATAATAATCTCTAATTTGGTTGAATAAAGGTGATATTTCTTTTAATAATCGTGTTTTTTTGGCTTCAACTTCTTTTTCGTTGATGATGATGTTGGTTTTTTTAGGTTGGTATTGGTATTTGAGGGGGATTGATGATGTATTAATTATTGAATTTTGTTTCTGGGTTAATTTTTTGAACTCTTCGGTTTTCATGAAATTCAAAATTCTTTTAATAGCTTCTTCAAAAGAACTAGTTCCTCTTATTTCCTTATAAACATCAACAATATCGTAATCTTTACAACATTTCCAACAATGAATTTTGTTATCTGAAGTTAAATGACAACAAGTGGGGTTTTGGCCTTGATGGATGGGACAAGGGAAACGATATTTGGTGTTGAAGTTTGGCGGTATAATGTTTAGTTTTTTTAATAAAACTGACATAGGGAAGTTGGTTTGAATATGTTTTATTTGTTCTTGAAAATTCATTAATGAGCTCCTTAATTTAATGTATTATTGTTGTTTATAAACAAAAAAGAGCCACTTGAAAGTGGCTGGAGAAATGGGTATAAAAAAAAGACCTCCGATTTGAAGGTCTTATTTGTATTTTATTTAATTGTTTTATTTTTTTTATCATGACAAGATAAACAAACTTCTCTTTTTGGTTTTTTTAATTCAAACATTTCTTTGCAATCTTTACATTGGGAATAATTCTGAACAGGGCAATGACACATAAATAAAGATACTTTAACTTGTTTTTCTATTTTTTTATTAATAATTTCAAATTCCCATTCATAATTATTTTTTTGATTAAAATTTTTTATAACTTTATCTCTTTTTTGTTTTGAAAACCATTCATTTATATTATTGCTAATTTTTAGAACATTATCATTTCTTGCTTCAACAAGTGCTTCCTTATATTCATTAAAGGTTTTTTTCTTTAATTGTTTTATAAGATGTTTGTTACGAAAAAGAATTATCGCAAGCTCATCATCGTTTGTACGATAGGAAGTATAAGTGATAAGTTGATAAAACGCTTCAATAATTATTGAAGCGTTCGTCCATATCTTGCATTCAATATAAAGACTTTTTTTATGATGAATAGGTATACAAATATCTGCATATCCTTCATTCATCAAAGGTTCAGTGAATAAATATGTATTTTTAAATTCTTCTGAAGTTTGAAAAAAATTATTTAATCCTACAGCAAGAATACTTCTAAAACCACGCTCTATCAAAAAAGCAAAATCTAAACTAAATCTTTCAACATTGTAACAAATATTTGAAATATTTTGTTTTATTAAATTAATTTTATCTTTTAAAGAACTCATTTATCCTAATATATCCTTATTCGTTTAGAAAAAAATCTGGAAAAGTATTTTGAAACATTTCATCTAAATTTTTTGGTTGTGTAAAAAGCTCATTTTTCGAAAAAAATTCTAATAAAAGATCATCAGAAATTGTATTATTTTTTGTTTTAGGCCAATAATAATAAAAAGTATAATCCCAAGGGGGTTGGTTGTGAGAAATTTCAGATAATTGAACAGCATTCATGTTTTTAGATTTTTCTAAAATATTATTAATTACTTCAGCGCGTTCTTTATCAATTTTAGACATATTACCACCTTCAAGGGGTTTTGTTATTATTTTTTCATAATAATTTCTTAAAATATGAAATAATTGTCCGAAAACAGGTCCATATTTCCAAGCTTTAGGTTTTTCAAAAATTAATCTTTTTGTTTTGGATGTTTGGTTTTTAATTAAATAACTTATATAGGAATAATAAATAATTTTATGTAACTTCATATGGGTTAAATTATTATTTGGAAGTTTTTTTGATTTTGTAATAATATAATTAGCAACATCAAAAACGTTAATTTGTTCTTTAATGGGGGTTATAGATGTTTTCATATTTGTTTCCTCTCTATTCTTTATATTATATAGTTTAACATGTTTTTGAATGATTTTTAATTGTTTTTTGATTTTTTTAATGTGTTTTATAATTTGATTGATTTTGTTTGTCATTTTTTTCTCCTTTGATTGGGTTTTAATAATTTTCTAATGGATAAGGTAAAATATAACCGATTTCTTGGAAGGTTTGTGTATTCATCTCAAAGTGATAAACTAAGTTCTTTTTGGTACCACTTCGATTCTTTTTAATAGATAATTCGATGATTTTTTGAGATTCGTTGTTTTTTGATCCTAAATATAATTGATTACAATTTTGATTATAGATATTTAATGGTTTTTCTTTGTCTTTGGATAGTTTGGGTTGGAATTCGGACATTATTAAGACGATATCTGAGTTAGTTTCAATTCCTCCTGAACCTTTTAAAGCGGTGATTTCAGGTGATTTCCCTTGGTAATTACTGTATGTATCTCTTGAAAATTGAGATAAAATGATAATCACGATGTTTAATTCAATGGCTAATTGTTTTAATTTAGTCATGATTTCGTCAATTGCTAGACGGTCATTTTCTAAGTGATTTGTTGTTTTGGTTATTTGGAGATGGTCGATAACGATAATTTCAGCCTTTTTTTCTAAATGGAGGCGATAAACTAAATCAATTACATAATCAATGTTTTTGCTTTTATCATAGCTAAATGTTAAATTTATGTTGGCAAATAATTCTTTTGCGGATTTCATCCTTTCCGTGTAGTGTGTGTGTGTGATGTTTGAGTCTTCAAAACTTTTATCTAAAATAATATCTAAAGGAATTTGAGTTTGGTGGGCTAATAAACGACTTAAATTTTCTTCTAAGGTCATTTCATAAGAAAAAATTAACATGTGAGGATAATGGGAGTTTTCTTGATGTTTGGTTTTGGTTATATCTAAAAGAAGGTTGTAAACAAAAGTCGTTTTTCCTAATCCTGTATAACCGCCGATGGTAATGATTTGGCCTTTTTTAAAACCCTTAGTGGCTTGATTTAATCCTTTGAAAGTTTCTGATAGGCGGTAATATTCTTCTTGGATTTTTTGTTTTGCTTGATTATCGGTGTCAAAAAATTCGGGATGCAAAGAGGCCATTTGGTTTAAATTAAAGAGTGTTTTATCGTTTTTGTGGGGGATTGAAGAGATAAAATTTCTTAATTTATCAAATGTTTCTTGGTAATATAAATTTTTGTAGTAAGGGTCATGGTTTTCATATGTGGGGCTAATAATTTTTATTAATTGTTGGAAAAGTTTTTCTTGGGTATGGGTGTGTTTTAAGTTATCTAAGAAATCAAGATTATTTTCCACATTAACATCATTACTTAAAAAAGATAATGATTCTTTAGTAAAGTTATCTTGGGAAAAATGGCTTTGAAGATAAGTAATTAATTCTTTAATTATCTCGGGTTGAGACTTTATTTTATCAAAGGGATGCGTTGTTTGTTTTTCGAAAAATAAATATTTTAAGGCGTTAAAGATTTTGGTATTTGTGGGGTCGAGTAGATTTTTGGGGTTAATTATTTGGCAGTAAAGGTTTAATTTTTCCCATTGGCCTTGTTCGATATAAGCTATTAGTTGTTGTAATACGGATAGATGAATTGCGCCTCAATAATGGGATTTGTTTTTCCATTATATCTACTACAATCCGCCCCCGTCCAAACCGTACGAGCAAGTTTCCAAGCATACGGCTTTCCATAATTTACTCTCTTTCCAGAACTAATTTCACCTTGCGGCTGATTAGCTATTTATTCTTATTGTTCTTTTACTTTTTTTATTTAATCTGATGTCATGCATTTGTTGGTTTGTTATTTTACGATGACAACCCATACATAACACTTTTGTACTTTTATTCACCATACTTTTGCGATTCGCGTTGCGGACCGTTCCAATATGATGAATGTGGAGTTGGGTTGTTTTGCCGCACTTTTCACAACATTCCGCTTTAAGACGGTCCGGTTAGATTCGTACGGCCTTGGAATATAAATGAGTTGATGGTAATATCAGGATTTTCCTTATAGCTACGCATTTTCTTGATTTTATCCCAAGAGTAAACAATCCATGATTCATACTTGGTTTTCCCTTTATTAATATAAGGGATGGCCCAAGTTGAGCCTCTACTAAATTTCTTTCGAACTCTGGCAAGTGACGTTTTCCGTTTTCTTGCCAAGGTTTTCAAACAACTATATTCAGCTAGATAGGTTAGATGGGTTAATGCATTTAGATTGTTAGCTAAGCAAAAGTATTGGATGATTCCACATACGATTGTTTTATAAGTGCGTATTATTTCTAATTCGTCCCTACTTGCTAATGTTTCATCATGCTTAATCTTTTCTCTTTTTAACCAATTGTATTCATATCCATATTCTTTGGCTTTTGCTTTGGGAACTTGGATTTGTACCCGACCGTTTAGGGATTTTTTGTGGGTTTTCTTGGTGAGTTTGCTACTGGTTGGTTTTACCTTAATCATGTAGGATAGAAACCTTGTGCCCTTGTTGGCTTTTACAATTTTTGATTTATTTTTACTAATTGTTAGTTTTAAATCTTGTTCTAGCCATTGAGTCACTTGGTTTTTAATAGTTTCAGCTTTGTCATATTTTCCTTTAATTCCTATGATAAAATCATCGGCATATCGGATATATTCAACTCTTGTTTTTGGATTTAGGTTAATTTGTCTATCAATCCCCAGTTTATGATGCATTCCTTGATGGTATGCTTTTCCATATTCTGGGTTTGCTTTCCTTATTGGTGTTCCTTCTTTAATTAGTTCATCCATTTTAAGGTCAATGTAATGTAAATATACATTCGCCAACAAAGGGGAAATAATTCCTCCTTGGGGAGAACCAGATAAAGATTCATATTTGATACCGTCTTTCATAAATCCAGCTTTTAACCATTTATGAATGGTTGCAAGGGTTTTGTTCTTTTTGATGAACTGATTTAAAGTTCTCATAAGAATTTCATGGTTGATAGTATCAAAATAACCTTTCAGGTCAATTTTGATAATGTAATCAATTCCCGTAAATCTTTGTCTGACGCGTTTTATTGCGTCGTGACAAGATTTTTTGGTTCTAAATCCAAAGCTCCATTCTGAAAAGATTTTTTCAAAGTATGGATTTAAGAGTTGTTCGAGACCTTTTTGTATCAACCTATCTTTTATGGTAGGTATTCCAAGAGGTCTAACCTTATCGTTGTCTTTGGGAATGAGTATTCTTTTAACAGGGTTCGGATTGTAACAGTTATTGACATATTCCTTGTGGTATCTTTCTAGTTTTCCTAAATTGATACCGTCAATGGTTTTATTGTCAATTCCTGGTGTACCCGCACCTTTGTTTGCGGCGATTCTGTTGAACGCCGTTAACGTATTATGAAAGTTATTCATTCCTTGCTGTAATTCCCTTTTTAAAGGATAGTTGTTTGTGGAACAATATTGAATCTTATTCAATGTTCGCGAAAGCTTAGTTTCTAGTGATACAGTTGTTGACATAATTTATCAACTCCCCTCTTGATTACATTGAATAAATAATAAATTACTGACTTCTTTTGCCCTATGAGGGTTGTTAACCTTCTTCTTGGGAGGTCGATTATCTTAGTTATTCCAAACTAAGTTTTACTTCTCCGACTACTAAAAAGTCTCTTTATCCTTGAGCGTCTTAGCATTTATTCCTTGACCTGTTAATTAAATAACTTGCTTTTAGGATTCTCCAAGTTACTCTAAATATCTACCTTTGTCCTTTAGGTGAAGTAACCGCTTATGTTTTAATGTCTTTCCTGACTGTCGGTGAGATTCCAGGTTGTTTTTGTTGATAAACTATCCAATACAAGCGTTATATATTGATAGACTCTGGACTATACGGTTTCGGTAGTTTGCGTACTAGGTTAACAAATTACATCTGCTTTTCTTCTTAGGCCATTGCAGGCTTATCCATGGGACAATTTGGTGGCGGTATCATCTTGACTAACTAACTTCGTCTCAACCCGCTTTGATAGTCTGCTGTAACCCATGATTCTTTCGTTTAACGGACCGACCTCCTTTCAGTGTTTATCGCACTGGTTATTGGTTAGATAACACGATATTTAGGCATCTTTGGCGCCCACGCTTTTTGTTCGTTGGTTAACATTTTATATTAACTCCTTATTTTTTATTTTTAATCATGTTAATATCGCTAAAAGGGAGGAATCGATGAGTCAGTAAAGTTTTTAAAAAGATATTTGCTTGAGGGGAAAAACAATCGATAGCTTGGTTAATTCCTGGAATTTTTCCTTGATGGATTTTCTTGTTTAATCTTTGAGTTTCCGTGGTATTGTTAGTTAATAAATAGAATTCAAAACGTGTATCGAGTTTTTTTAATTGTTGCCCTTCTACCATGGCTTGTTTATAACGATCTCGCAAACATGTTTTGAAATTGAAGGCGATTATGCGCTTGGTTTTAGTGAATAAAACCAAATCGAATTTGATGTCGGGGATGAAAAACAAGTAAGCCTGGGGGTATAAATTGATGATTCCCTTGTTTTGAAAATATAATAAAATGAAATATTCGTTGATGTTGCCGCGGATTACTTTTTTACTTTGGGAGTTGTGTTGGTTTTTATCTAGATATTCGTTTAGGAGGTTGTGGGTTTTTATCATGTATTCGTTAAATGGTTTATTGAATAAAGATGGTTGGAATACGGATAGATTAATTGCGTCTTATTCAGCGATTTGCGTTTGCTGTTTTATTTACAATCAGCCCCCGTCCAACCGTACGAGCAAGTTTCCAAGCATACGGCTTTCCATAATTTACTCTCTTTCGAGAACTAATTTCGCCTTACGGCTGATTAGCTATTTATCCTTTTTTGTTCTTTTACTTTTGTTATTTAATCTGATATCATGCATTTGTTGGTTCGTAATATTTCTATGACAATCTATGCATAACACTTTTGTACTCTTATTCATCACGCTTTTGCGGTTTCCATTGCGAACCGTACCACTGTGATGGATTTGAAGTTGGGTTGTTTTGCCGCATTTCTCACATATTTCCGCTTTAAGGCGGTCTGTTAGATTCGTACGACCTTGGAATAGATAAGGATTGATGGTGATATCGGGATTTTCCTTATAATTACGCATTTTCTTGATCTTATCCCAAGGGTAAACAGTCCATGACTCATACTTGGTTTTCCCTTTGTTTAAATACGGAATTGACCAAGTTGCGCCACGATTAACCTTCTTCCGCACTTTGGCAATTGTCATTTTGCGTTTCCTTGCTAAGGTTTTCAAACAACTATATTCCGCTAGATAGGTTAGATGGGTTAATGCATTTAGATTGTTAGCTAAGCAAAAGTATTGGATGATTCCGCGTACGATTGTTTTATAAGTGCGTATTATTTCTAATTCGTCCCTACTTGCTAATGTTTCGTCATGTTTAATCCTTCCTCTTTTTAACCAATTGTACTCATATCCATATTCCTTGGCTTTTGCTTTGGGAACTTGGATTTGTACCCGACCGTTTAGGGATTTTTTGTGGGTTTTTTTGGTGAGTTTACTACTGGTTGAATTTACCTTAACCATGTAGGATAGAAACCTTGTGCTCTTATTGGCTTTTACAATCTTTGATTTATCTTTACTAACTGTTAGTTTTAAATCTTGTTCTAGCCATTGAGTCACTTGGTTTTTAATAGTTTCAGCTTTGTCATATTTTCCTTTAATTCCTATGATAAAATCATCGGCATATCGGATATATTCAACTCTTGTTTTTGGATTTAGGTTAATTCGACTATCAATCCCCAGTTTATGATGCATTCCTTGATGGTATGCTTTTCTATATCCTGGGTTTGTTTTCCTTATTGGTGTCCCTTCTTTAATTAGTTCATCCATTTTGATGTCAATGTAATGTAAATATACATTGGCAAGTAATGGGGAAATGATTCCTCCTTGTGGAGAACCAGATAAAGATTCGTACTTGATGCCATCTTTCATGAACCCAGCTTTTAACCACTTATTAATGGTTGAAAGAGTTTTATTCTTGCGTATAAACTTCCTCAAGGTTTTCATAAGAGTTTCATGATTGATTGTGTCAAAATAACCTTTAAGGTCAATTTTGATGATATAATCAATTCCCTGAAATCTCTGTTTGACGCGTTTGATTGCATCAAGACAGGACTTTTTGGTTCTAAATCCAAAACTCCATTCTAAGAATTGATTTTCAAAATAAGGAGTTAAGAGTTGTTCAAGGCTTTTTTGGACTATTCTATCTTTTATGGTAGGTATTCCAAGAGGTCTAACCTTATCGTTGTCTTTGGGAATGAATATTCTTTTAACAGGCTTTGGCTTGTACTTGTTATTGATGTATTCCTTGTGATATCTTTCTAATTTTTTAAGATCGAGTCTGTCAATTGAATTACCATCAATTCCAGGTGTACCCGCGCCTTTGTTGGTTGCAATTTTGTTAAATGCAATTAATGTGTTATGTAGATTATTCATTCCTTGCTGTAATTCTCTTTTTAGAGGATAGTTATTTGTAGAACAATATAGAATCTTACTCAATGTTCGCGAAAGCTTAGTTTCATCTGAAACAGATGTTGACATATTTATCAACTCCTTCCTTGATTACAGTGAATAAATAGTAAATTACTAGCTACTTTCGCCTTGTAAAGGTTATTAACCTTCGCCCTGGTGGGTCATCATGTTAGCATATTCCAATGTTAACTTTGAATTATCCACGACTATTAAATAGCTTCTTTATCCTTGAGCGTCTCGGCATTTATTCCTTGACTTGTTAATTAAATAACTAGCTTTTAGGATTCTCCAAGTTACTCTAAATATCTACCTTTGTCCTTTAGGTGAAGTAACCGCTTATGTTTTAACGTCTTTCCTGACTGTCGGTGAGATTCCAGGCTTTCTGTTAATTAGATAAACTAACCAAGACAAATAATATATCTTGTTAGACTCTGGACTATACGGCTTCAGTAGTTTGCGTATTAGGTTCTAAGATTACATCTGCTTTCCTTCTTAGACCATTTCAGGCTTATCCATGGGACAATTTGGTGGCGGTATCCTCTTAACTAACTACTTCGTCTCAATCCGCTTTTATGGTCTGCTGTAATCCCTTATTCTTTCGTTTAACGGACCGACCATATCCATTCAGTGTTTATCGCACTGGTTATTGGTTAGATAACACGATATTTAGGCATCTTTGGCGCCCTTATTTGTTTAGTGATGTTAACACACAAAGATTGATGTTTCAAAATATCAATATTTTTGAAATGCAAATCGGTTGATTGTTTCATTTGATTAATTCCCTTTCTATAATAAAAAAAGACTCTAATTAAAGAGTCTTTTTCGGGGGGGTAAAATTTTATTTTTTTAGTACGCCATTGAATAGTTCCATCTTTTTTAATAGTTTTGATTTTGCCGTTACTATAATGGATATATAAATTGCCGTTTTGACATTTTTTCTTAATGACTATTGGCATTTGGTATTTCTCCTATTTTTTTTATTATTTGTTTTGTGTTGAAGTTGGAATTTTTAGCTTCCATCGCTTTTAAAACAATTTGAGGACCTAGATTTTTTCTTTTTAAAAATTCCTGATAACCCTTTTCTACTTGATGAAAGTAAGCTAAGGAACTAGTTTCAATAACATCTAATTGGTGGTTGTTTTGATTTAATTTACGTTTTAAACCTATTTGGGGGTGAATTTTTAGATAAACGGTGATATCAGGTTTAATGAATAATTTAGTTAAATTGTTAAAAAGATAATATTTTTTATCAATTTGATTAGGATATACACGATATGCAAAATTAGAGCCTAACCAACGATCAACTAAAATAATTTTAGGGGTTTTTAAGTGGGGTTTGATGCGTTCTTCTTGGGTTTGAATCATGTTGGCAAAACTTAAAAAATATCTAGTTAAATTGTGTAATTTGTTGTGTGTTAAAAACGTTTCACGTATAGAATTCCCGATTGTAGAACTTCCTAATCCGCGAATAACAATCACTTCTTTGCCTTGTTTTTTTAATTCACGTTTAACGCTTTTTATTAGACTTGTTTTTCCACCGCCGTCAAGTCCTTCGAAGATAATTAATTTCATTTTATTGCTCCTTTGATTCTTAATTTGGGTATAAAAAAAAGACTCTCGTGGGGAGAGTCTGGTTATGATTTGTTTTGCTTAATATTTGTTTAATCAAAATATTGGTCTTTAAATTGTTTGTAACAATGTTGTTTGATGTTTACTTCAAATAATTCTTTTAAACCTCATTAAGGGGTAAAATAATGTGTTTTAAGTGTATTGTGGGTTTTTATGTTTTAAGGTTGTGTTTTTCTGTATAAAAGGTTATATAGCTTTTTTGGGATTGAAGTGGAGGTAGTAGGTTTTACATATAACATGATTATCTTCATCTTTTTTTATTTGTAGGGCAATTAACTTCATCCATGAAAAAGTCTTTGTCTTCTTCGAGTAACCATTTAGGACATTGTAGTTAAAAATTATTCTAATTCTTTGGGTTTTTTTGGTGGAGATGTAGTATCTAAAAAATTATAATAAACAGTCCCGCATGTATGTCCGTCAATATACCAATCATCAGAAAAAATATTTGTTACATATTTATAATAATGTTTTAGTTTTTTTAGTTTCTTTGTTTTTTTTGTCACTCCTTGCTCTTTTCTTGTCAAGTTTTGTTATTTAATTTTTCTTTTTGACAGTTTGGAGTTTTTTTGGTATTAATTTAAAATTACAAATAATTATCGCTTTTATTTTTTTAATTTAGATTTTATATTAATTATCATCTACAAGGCCATTAAAGGCCTTTTAAATGCGTTTTTTACATATTAAAAAAGACTAGGTTTTAAATCTAGTCTTTTTAATTACATCATGTCGTTATCACCTTCTTCTATGGGTTTACTCACTGGTTGTGTATAATCATTTACAAATTGTCTTATTTTTTGTAAGTGAGAATTGTTTGATAAGTCTAATTTGTTAATAAAGTCTTTTAATTCTTGTAAATCATAAGTGACTTCACAATATGGAACTGATTTTGTTCCTCCAGTGAAATAATCAGGAATAGTTTTTGTAGTTAAATTAATTGATATATTTTTAGGTTGATGAGTTGATTGTAAAGAATTTATTATATTTTGCGCCATCGCTGTGCATTCTTGCGCCTCCGCTGTGTATTTTTGTGCCATCTTTGGGTATTTTTGCGCCAACACTGTGTATTCTTGCGCCTCCGCTGTGCATTCTTGCGCCAACGCTGTGTATACTTGCGCATCCGATGTGTATTCTTGCGCCTTCACTGTGTTTTCTTGCGCCTTCACTGTGTATTCTTGCACCTCTTTTGTTTGTGGCATATAATCTCTAAATTCAGTTGCAATTAAATTAAACCAATCAAACTCAACTTCTAAGTTTTTAGTACAAAACCTAATATAAGGAGTTTTGTCATTTTCAAAAACTAAAACATCTTTTAAATCTTGATTGTTAATGCTATTCAAAAAACAATTTGATTTGTTCCAAAAACCACTATTACCTTCTCTATCTTGTGTCATATTGTAAGCTGTATTATTTGGTTTATTTGTTTGGATGATTTGATAATTTGCTTTGGAAATGCCCCAACCGTGTTTTTTCGCAATCCTACCACTATTTTCGTATTCATAATTACATAAATTTTCTCTATTTGTAGTCCATCTTGTTAGAAATGATTCAAGCTCGTATTTATTCATTATCTCATCAAAATCTTTGCGTTCAAAATAAACATTATATCCGCTGTGACTTTTTGCTTTTGGTTGCATTGTATCAAATAATTTATATTCACGAATTATATTTCCTTCGTGGTCGCTAAAAATATTGTAAGGTTCTAAAAGACGTTTTGAAAATACTGCTGATTTTAATTTATTTATTTCATCGTCTTTATTTTTTAAAGTTTTTAAATTGTTTTGGTTTTGTTCGTAAAGTTTCCTTTTTAACTCTTGTATTTCATCTAGTAATCTATATTTAACATTATCTTTATCTTGTGCTAATTGTTTTAATTCTTGTAATTTTGTGTTTAATTGATTCAAAAAATATTCGTTTTGTGATTTGACTGTTGTTAATTGCTTATTCAAATTATGGATATTTGTTTCTTTGTACTTTAATTCATTATATAAATCAGTTAATTTTTGATTTAAAGTATCAATTGAGGACAAGCTATTATTAATTTTTTGTTCGCTATCTTGTTGTAATTTTTTTGATTGTTTATTTAAAGCAGTAATTGTTTGAGTAGAATTAGTTTCTAAAGCATTTTTTTCATCAGTTAACGTTTTAACCTTTGTTTCTAATTCCTTATTTTTATCTTCTAATTCATTTTTAAGTCTTGCTAATTCATTATTTTTAGCTTCCAATTCACTTTCAGCTTTATTTTTGGCTGTTATTGCATCATTGACCGCTTTTACTTTAGCTTCTAATTCATTTTTAACTCTTGCTAATTCATTATTTTTAGCTGTTAATTCATTTTCTAATTTCGTTAATTCATTTTCTAATTTCGTTTTTTCGTTACCTGGAACCATTTGGGCTATTTTAGCTTTTAATTCATTTTTAGCTTTTATTTTATCTTCTAATTCATTTTTAACTCTTGCTAATTCATTATTTTTAGCTTCTAATTCACTTTCAGCTTTATTTTTGGCTGTTATTGCATCATTGACCGCTTTTGTTTTAGCTTCTAATTCATTTTTAACTCTTGCTAATTCATTTTTCAGGTTTTCAATAGTTGCATTACCTTGACTGATAGTTGTTGATAATTGATTGTCTTTATCTTTGTAATTTTGTAATTCATTTTGTAATTGCAATATAATATTTTTAAGTTCGTTAATTTCTTTTTCTTGATTTTGATTTTTTTCTAAAGTTTGAGTTAAACTTTTAATAGTTTCTTCTAACTGCGTAATTTTAAGTTTTTTATCTTCATAATCCTTTATTATGGTTTTGTATTCGTTTATTTCTTTTTGTAAATTTTGTTTATTTTGTGTTGTATTATTCATTTTTTGTACTAATACTTCAACAATTTTTGTGTATTGTGTGTGTTTTTGTTTCAAATATTCTTTAGCAGCTTGTGATTCTTGTAGCATAATTATTTGTTGTTGAATTTGTCTTTGTTGTTGGTTTAAATTATTTTGTAAGGCTGTATTTTGCGATTGTAAAGCGTTGCTAGGACTACTACTTGGTAAAACATCAACTTCAACAACACCAGTGTTAGAGTGGCTGTTTTCATTAGTTTTTTGTAAATTATTAGGTTTTTCGTGAGACTTTGATTCATCTTGATTATTATTAGTTACTTTGTTTTCGGAAGGGGTATAATTAAAAACAATGATAGTTGTAATCAGTAAGAACGTAAAAAGAAGTCCTAAAATAGTAATTAGTTTATTTTTATTAATTAGTTTATTTAGTTTTTGCCAAAACTGTTGTAGCTTATTCATTAAAAAAGCCTCCTTTCATAAAAAAATACTTATGTAAAAAAATTAATATATAGTATATATTATACTTATTTTGATAGTTTAAAAGACAAATTAATTAACGTTTAAATTATTTAATTTATTTTGCGTTGTTTGATTTTTAACAAGTTTACTTTTATTTGTTCTTATATTTTTATTTAATGTACTTTTTTGGTTTCTCTTTTCTTGTATATTTTGCATTTGTGCTGTTAACTGTTCGGGAGTGCATACAATGCCGTCAGTTGGTCTTTTAATTGTTCCAACCCCTAAATGGTTATTAATTTCTTTCGCCCAATATCCACCAGTGCCAAAATTAAATATCCCTTTAAAGGTATTCCTCCATAAATTGTCATACCAAGGTCTCTTTTCTCTTTCTCTTACTTCCTCTTGATAATTTTCTAATTGTGTTAAATATGATCGCATTTGTGAAAGGGTTTTTTCTAATTGGGTAATATAAGTTTCAAGTTCTTTAATTTCCTCTTGAATCAAAGCCATTTCACTATTTAATTCAGCAATACGTGCATCTATTTCAATAATTTTTTCTTTAATTGCCCTTCTTCTTTTCTCCTTAATTGCCTCTTGGTTTCTTAAATCAATATTTTTATCAATTAATTGTTGTTTTACTTTTGGTGGAGTTTTAGGGTCATCAATGATTTTTTGGTTCTCATCTATTTTTGTTTTGATTACTTTAATCTCATCTTCTACATCTTTATCTTTTTTTTCTAAATCTTCTTTTTCCTTTTCTTTATCTTTTTTTTCTTGTTCTTTAGATGCTAATTCTTGTTTTTTGTTTTCTAACAATTCTTTAGCATCATCTTTTAATTGCTCTACTTTTACAATATTTTTTTTGGTGTTATCTTTTTCCTCATCACACCATTTCATCTCTTTCCAAAAATCATATTTGCTCCAAAGATAGCCTCCCACTAGCAAAAAAACAATCAATATAACGATAATGCTAATTATTTTACCGATTATTTTCATAAATTACTTTCCTTTCTTATTCTGGTTTTATATTTTGTAATGCCTTTAAAAATGGGTCATCTTGTGGCTGTTGTGGTGTTGGTGGATAAATTAACTCATTGATTCTTTTTTGTTTTCTTAAAGATTCAATACTTTTTTTTTCTTCTTCTTCTTGGGCTTTTTGAACTTTTGCCTCTTGAGCCGCATCATCTTCAAATAAACGATTTAAAATAACGTTAAAATCTTCTATTATTGCCACTTCGCGGTTGTGTGCTTCTAAAGCGTATATTTTAACATCATTAACAAAGTTTTTACAGCCACGAGCACTTTTAATTAAATCATTATGTTTTAAACCTTCTATTCTTTGTGCTATTTGTTTAAATTGATTTTGAGCTGTTGGACTAATTTTAGCCCCAAACTTAACTAATAATTGCAACATTTTAACTCTTAAATCTACATCCAAATTAGGGATTTCAATTTTAGTTCCTAAACGTGATAAAATGGCTTTATCTAATTTGTCAACGTGGTTAGTGGCGCAAAGCACAAAAATAGGTTTTTTTGGGTCATTATCTAACGATGTCATTTCAGTTTTAAACTCATTTACAACAACTGCATTGTCAGATGACGATTCTCCTATTTGGGAAATGTCTGTAAAAATATCTTCTGATTCATCTACAAATAAAATGCATGCTCCGTGTTCTTGTGCCTCTTTTCTTAAATGTTGCCATAATAACCTTACTTTTTTAGGTGCAACCCCTTTATATTTGGCGGCAAAATCACCACCATTACATAAGAAAAAAGGCATTCCACAATCTTTTCCCAAAGATTCTACAGCAATTGTTTTACCATTTCCAGGAGGACCATACAAACATACTCCATTACTTTCGAACTTAATGCCTGCATTTAAAAATCTTTGTGGATCGATGATTTTACTTTGCAAGCTTTTTAAAGCTCTAACAGCTGTTTGACTAATGATAGTATCATTTAAAGATGGTTTTTTATTTAATTTTTCTTGTGGTATTTTCATGGCTAAAATATCTTTTAACAATTTTGTTTCATCAGTATCGTTGTTTTCTTGAGTATTAATGTTTTCTTGGGTTTGGTTATCTTCTGTTGGTTTTGGTAGTTCTTTTGTTGTATTTAGTTGCTTTTCTTGAGGTGGTTTTATTATAATATATTGCCATAGCATAAACCCACATCCAAGCATTCCTAAAATAAACAAAAAAACAACCAAAACACTAAATATATTTTGATTTGTTTTTTTCATAATTTTTTTGACCTCAATTTTCATTATTATTTTTATTTTTTTTCGTTTGTTCGGTTGGGTTAGGATCATTTTCTTTTTGGCTAGTTTTTATATCGTTTGGTTGGGACTTTGGTAAAAAGGGAATTTTGTTGTCGTGGTAGTTTATTGCTACAATGAAAACAAAATGCAAAATGATAGTTACATAAGCGATAATTTTTAAATAATTTATTATTGGTGATTTCATATTTTTGTTCTCCTTTGGATTTGTTATAGTTTGTGTTGATTGTTTAGTTGTTTTTATAATTGGTGATTTTTTTGGTTTGAGTTTGTTTTTTATAGGGGGCGTTTTTGACATAATATTTTCTCACTTTCTTTATTTAATTTTTGATTTTAATAACCACAATATTCGCAATTGCATTCGTGGTCGTCATCATCTTCGGGAAAATTTTCAACCTCTTCAATTGTGCCGTCGGATTTGTAGTAGGTTGATTTGGTTTCGTTTCCTGTTTGGGGGTTGTATTCGGTGATGTACCAAATTGTTGTGCCGTTGGGGCGGAATGTGGTTTGTTTGATTGGTTTATTTGTTTTAGGATTGTATTCGATGATGTAGTCGATTGTTGTGCTATTGGAGTTGTATTCGGTTTTTTTGGTTTGGTATCCTGTTTTGGGGTCATATTCGTCGATGGAACTAATTGTTTTACCATTGGAGCCGTAATAGGTTTCTTTGGTTTGGTATCCTGTTTGAGGATTATAGTTGGCGATGGCTTCGATTTTACCATCAGAACCGTACCAGGTTTGTTTGGTTTGGTATTCTGTTTGAGGATCGAATTCTTCGATGTACCAAATTGTTGTATTGTCGGAATGGAATGTGGTTTGTTTGATTACTTTATTTGATTGGGGGTCTAGTTCTTGGATTCCTTTGTAACCATATTCGTTGGTTGTTTCTTTTTTTATTGTTTGCATTTTTTTAATTCTCCTTTTATTTTTAGTTTGGTTCATCGGTTAGTTTAATGTGATTTCTTCATATTCTTTTATTTCGTTGGTTTGATTTATTGGGAGTATTTCTTTTTTTATGATTTTTAATTTTCCGTTTATATCACTTTCGAAAATAATTTTTATGTTTCCTTGCTTTAAATAAAATGTTTTTGGTTTGATTCCAAAAATGAATTTAATGAAATTTGATATTCCTTTCAAAATAAAGGTGAAAAAATTAAAAAATATTTCAAAAAATCTTAAACAAAAATTTATAATTACATCAAAAATTGGAATAGACCACAATACTGGTAAAATGATGACATAAATTAAAATAAATCTAATTATGAAATTTGATTCGCGATGCCAAAATTCAACAATTAATTTTAATATTGTTTCAATATAATTTATGAATTTAATTAACCAATTAAACATGTTTTATCACTTTTTGGGGAGTAAAAAAATATAATAATTGGAATTGATAGGACTGTTATAAAAAAAATCCATTTAAAAAAAAATTGACTTAAGTTTTTGAATTGTGTTTTTGACATTTTTTATTTCTTTCTTTTGTTTTTTTTAATTCTTGTTTATTCATTTTTTTTGATTTTTCCTTTCTTTTTTTGGTTAAAAAATTATTTAGTTAGTTAGGTATTTGAAGGTTTTATTGAGGTTATTTTTTCACCGTAGTGGTTGGTTGTTTCTTTTTTGATTGGTTTCATTTTTTGTTTTATTTCTTTTTGGTTTCTAATTGAAGTTTTGATTTTGCTATTTCTTCGTTTAATTTAGTTATTTTTTTATAATTTTCATTTAGTTCGTTATTTTTTTGTAATAATATTTTATTAACTTTTTCCATTTCTTCACTTGCTATTTGCTTTTTATGAGCTTCGTTATTTTCAAATTTTTTGATTAATTGATTAAAATATTGTTTTCTTATTTCTTTGAATGCTTCTGATTTGGTTTTTGAAACTTGGAATAATTTAGTAAGTTTTAAAAAAACATTTAATTGGAAATAAACGATCGCGATAATTGAAACAAAAGGAATGATTTCTAATTTTAACTTTTTTAATTCCTCTATTTTGAAATTTGGATAAGTTATTTTTGTTAAATAAATTATAAAAACTTGGATTGAAATTAGATAAATTGTTTCTATAAAATTAGAAATAAATGTAAAGTGGGGTTTGGTTGGTTGGTTTTCTTGAGTTTGCACCAAATCACCTCCTTTCTTGGTTTGGTTTTGGTGACATTATTTTTATTTGTTTTGTTTGTTTTCGTTAGATTTTTCATCTTTTTTAGTTGAGTCTGATTTTTCAACTGTTGGATTTGAATTGGTTTGTGACACTTTTGCTGATTTAAATGGTTGGAAAAACCAAATTGAAACAGCTACGATTACTGACACAACAATAGCCGCTGTGAATGCGTATATTTGTTTATTTTCCATTTTTTATTTCTCCTTTCTAATGATTTATTTAATTAAAACAGTTTTATGACTTGTTTAGGGCAATATTTTTAGTTTTTTTAATAAAAAAGCTAGTTTTAAACTAGCTTTTTATTTATGATCGTTGGCATCGTTGGCATCGTCTTCGTCAATGAAATCGATAATTTCAATGTTTTCATCTTTACAATAATCAAATAAATTATTGATTTCATCATCAAGTGATTCAAGCGTATTTTTACTAATGTCGTTTTGAAGTTCATAAAAATAATCGTGAATTGATGATAA
Organism: Candidatus Phytoplasma solani; assembly: GCF_040126175.1. NCBI lineage: Bacteria > Bacillati > Mycoplasmatota > Mollicutes > Acholeplasmatales > Acholeplasmataceae > Candidatus Phytoplasma > Candidatus Phytoplasma solani. The sequence goes on along the minus strand of NZ_CP155828.1, from coordinate 50,539 downwards.
AAAGGAGTTGATTATTTGTTTGTTGTTGTCGGTTAAATTTTTTGAATATTCAATTTCATCTGAAACATCTACATTCCAAACAGTACCATTTACAGCTTCTACAAATTCGTGATAATCTAAATATTGTGCGTCTCCTGTCAAATAAGTAACGGACGGCAAAAACTCTAATAATATTTTTTTATTATTCATTTTATTTTATTTCTCCTTATTTTTTGTTTAGAATAATACGGATAGATCAATTGCGTTTTATTAGATGTTTTGTGTCATCCTTTTATTTACAGTTAACCACATTCCGACCGTGTGGGAGAGAGTGAGTTGCTAGGTATGGGGTTTTTCATAATTTATTCTCTTTCTTGCCTTTTGTGATAATTGGGTATTTTCGGTGGCTTTCTTTGTTAATTTAATTCCAATTCTTTAACTAAATCTTTGATGGTTTTAGAAAGTTTGAAAGTTACTACTGTTTTAGCAGGAATTTTTAGTTTTTTACCTGTTTGAGGGTTTCTTCCTATGTAGGCTTTTCTTGATTTTAAAATAAATTTACCGATAGAAGGTGATAAAACTACTTCAGCGGTGGATGTTATTGCCTCATTCAAAGCAAATTCAAATGAGTTATAAAATTCCTCAGTTTTTGTGATTGAGGTTTTATTAATTTCGGCGATTTTTTTAATTAATTCTTTTTTATTCATTTTTTGGGTTCTCCTTTTATTTTTAGTATTTCTTTTAATTTATTAAATTGGATTTTTAATTCATCGCTTTCTTTTTGAATTAAATATAAATTTTTAAATTGTTGATACATTTTATCATAATTAAAAGAAAATACAACTTGCGCGTCTTTACTAATTGGAAGTAATGCTTTTAAACATATGATAGTTGAATTTATTTCATTTTTTAGTAATTCGTATTTAATTTTGTTTAAGTTTTTCCCTTCTTTTGTTAATGATTGGTATTTTTCCATTTTTTTCTCCTTTTTGTTTAATTTTTATTATATTTTTGTTGTTCGGTTTTGACAAATTCGCTGTCTGAATAGTGGATTTTTATGTGTTTTCCTGTTTGTGGGTCGAATTCGTGGATGCGCCAAACTGATTTTCCGTCGGGTTGGAACCAAATTATTTTGGTTTTGGTTCCTGTTTGGGGGTCAAATTCGTCAAAATGATCCAAATTGATTTTCCGTCAGGTTGGAATGTGGTTGATTTGATTAGTTTACGTGTTTGGGGGTCTAGTTCTTGGATTACTTTGTAACCATATTCATCGGTTGTTTCTTTAATTATATTCATTTTATTTTATTTCTCCTATTTATCTGATTTATTATATTTTTTTGAGATTTTTTATAAAATAATTTTTTATTATTTCATCTTTAATAACGTTTTTAGACCAATCTTCGTTATTATCCCAAGCTGATTGCCAAGGAGCTTCTTGATGCGTCACATTAGTTAAACTAGTAGGCGCTTTATTTCCATATAATTCTATTATTCTATCGATTAAAACACGATGATCGTTTGTTAAGTGTTTTTCTTCTCCTTTTTTAGTTCCGTGACAAATTGGTTTGTAGGTATAACGTTTAAATTCATTATATAAATTAGGGAAAACAGGACCGTGAAGCCACGCTTCGATTGGTTCTTTAAAAATTGGTTGATTATTTTCAACTAAATATTTAGCGTAACAATAATAAGTTAATTTTTGTAATTTCATATTTGTGATGGCACTCTTATTTTTTTTAATAATATAATTGGCGACATCAAAAATAGTGATTTCGTTATTTTGATTATTCATAATTTTTTTCTTTTTAGTTGGATTTTTTGGTTTTTTTGATCGGTCTTTAAAGTAAGTTCCATGATACGCTTCTGACATTCCATCGCTCATATTTTTTCCTCCTTTGGGTTTATTGAAATTAATATTAAAAATAAAATATTTTGCAACAAAATTCCAAATGTTGTAATGTGAAATACAGCTTTTGCACTTAATTCAAAATAATCAATTATTTTGAAAACAAAAAATGTACTTAATAAGGAGTATATAGTGGTTGCAAAAATAGGAAATGAAGAGTTTTTTAATTTCATATTATTTCTCCTTTGGAATTTAATAATTACTGATAATAATTTCTTCTAAAATATTGCTTTTTGTTAAACAATGTGAGGTGGTTGTTTTGACGGTTGTGATATTAAAATCTTTAAATAATTCGATTATTTCAGGTGAATTATAATTGGTGTATAACCATTTTACATTACGGTGATGGGCGCTTTTTAACGTTTTATAAAGTCTTATATGGTTGTCAAATGTAAATGCTTTTTGATAAAAAGCTTTATCTTTGATGTCTTTCCGAAAATATGGTGGATCGACAAATATAAAATCATTGCTTTGTGATTGGTTGATTACGCTTTCAAAATCTATATTTAAAATTTTTGAATTGGTGGAATTATTTTTATTTTTTTGTAATTCTTCTAAATCAATAATTGGGCTTTTAAATTTGTTTTTGTAACCAAAACTCATATATATTTTTCCGTTTTTTTGATATCTAAAAATGCCGCGAAAAGCATATTTCAATAATACATAAAAAAATGAATTTTTAACAACGCAGGGATTCATTTTGTTAAAAATATTTAATAAAAGTTTATAGTTTTCTTTTTGTGAATGTTGATTGTTGGTTTTATATAATTGGGTTTCAAAATTAATAACATTATTACAAAATAAAACTGGTTCGTTTAATGCGTTTTGCCAAAGTTGAATTAAATTAATATCATTATCGTTTAAAATGGCTTTTTTTAGGGTTTAAAGTTTGAAATAATATCCCACTTCCTAAAAAGGGTTCGTAATAGGTGTTGTAATTTGAGGGTATTTTGGTTAATAATTGAGGAATCATTTTCTTTTTACACCCTATCCAATTAATTTTCATTTTTTCGTTGCTCCTTTAACCAAATATAAATTAAAAAAACAACATCAGAAACAAGGCTTATTGTTGTGTTGGCTTTGATCCCTAAATTAAAATCAAAAAATAAAATCATAAGGTTTGTAATTATAAAACCGATATATGTAAAAGTTAAAATAATTAAAATATTTTTTGGTTTTAAGTTCATTTACTTACTCCTTAAATTAATTTGTTAAATTACTTATCTTTGATTTGGGTATAAAAAAAGTCCTTTTAGGGACTTGGTTTTGTAAATATTATTTGGATTTATTATCTAAAAAGATAACGTTTTGGATAATTATTTTGGTGGTAGTTCGTGTTTGGCCTTCGAGGGTGGTATATTTTTGGATTGATAGGGTGCCTTCGACATATATTTTTGAACCTTTATGTAGGTATTTGTGGCAGTTTTCGGCCTGAGTTCTAAAAACCACACAAGGGGTGTATTGTACTTTATCCTTGTTGTTGATTGCTAAATTGAAATCTATTTTTGGTATTTGTTCGTTGTTACTATTAATGTATTGTTTTTCTAAGTTATGGGCGATATTGCCGATTAATTGAACTTTGTTTAACATTTTTTTATATTTTCTCCTTATTTTTTTTATTATTTGGGGTTAGTTTTTGAATGGCGTGTTCTTTTAATTTTTCTATTTGTTTTAAAGTTAAATTTAATTTTGTAGCTATTTCTTGATTTGTATATGTTGGTTGATGTGTGTCGTTAATGTTTTTTGTAGTAACGCCAAAACTCAAACAAATAACGTTGAATTCATTTTTACTTAGTTTGGTTTTTAATTTTTTTATTAATAATTCGTGTTTTACTTGTTTTAACCATAATTGATGCGGATTGGGGATTTTGTCGTAAATTGTTTGTTGTGAGTGTTGGTTTTCGTTAAAACTGATATTTCTTGGTTTGGTGGTTTTTTGGGGGATTGAAGGGGAATGGCTTTTTCTTATTAATTCGCGGATTTCCGATTTGATGGTGGGAGTAGCGTAGGCGATAAAAGTCGTAACCTAAGTCATGGTAATTATTTAGGGCTTTGATTAAACCTAAAATCCCTTCCTGGTATAAATCCTCTTTAGTCAAAACTCGCGGATAGAAATTAAATTTGTTTGATAATTTTTTTGCTAACGGATAATGAAGTTCAATTAATTGATTGCGGGCCTCTAAATTCTTTTTATTTTTTAAAAAATCTTTAAATAATTTTTGTCTTAACATTTTAATCCTTTCTAAAAACGTTTTTAGAAAAGATATGAAATTATTTTTTAGTCTTTAAAACAAAAAAAGACTAACTTAATAGTTAGTCTTAAAGATTTTTTAAAAAATAAAAAGTGTCTAAAGTTTTGGAACAGTGCAGAGGGATAAATAGGGAAAACCGTATGCTTGGAAACTTGCTCGCACGGTTTGGACGGGGGCTAATTGTATAAATAAAACAGCAAAGACAAATCGCTGAATAAAACGCAATTAATCTATCGCTATTAACATAATAATTACAAATAAATATTTTTTTAACTTTAACATTACAAAAAAAATGAAAATGATTTTATTTAAAGAAAAAAAGTAAAATAAATTTTATCACTAATTGAAATTGTAATTACTTTATTTACAACATATAAAATATAATAAAAAAAATAAAAGTAGCCCAAAGGCTACTTGTTTGTTGGCTTAAGAAAGATATAGTTAAAAAACAAAATCAGAAAATAATATGGTGGCTCCGGGCAGAATCGAACTGCCGACACGAGGCTCTTCAGGCCACTGCTCTACCGACTGAGCTACAGAGCCTGAATTATATTGGCGGTCCGGACGGGACTTGAACCCGCGATCTCCTGCGTGACAGGCAAACATGTTAACCACTACACCACCGGACCTTTTTTTTGGTTGCGGGAGAAGGATTTGAACCTACGACCTTCGGATTATGAGCCCGACGAGCTACCAAACTGCTCTATCCCGCGATATATATAAATATAATTTTTTTAATGGCGGAGGAAGAGGGATTCGAACCCCCGCGCCCTTGCGGACCTCTCAGTTTTCAAGACTGACCCCTTCAACCGGACTTGGGTATTCCTCCAAAAAATGGTGGACCCGGTAGGATTCGAACCTACGACCAACCGGTTATGAGCCGGTAGCTCTGCCGACTGAGCTACAGGTCCGTTGGTAGCGGCAGAGGGATTCGAACCCTCGACCCCACGGGTATGAACCGTGTACTCTTGCCAGCTGAGCTACACCGCCATTAATTAACAAAGAAAATGAATATTAATATTTATTTTATATTGGTGGAGCTTAGCGGGATCGAACCGCTGACCTTCTGTGTGCAAGACAGATGCTCTTCCAGCTGAGCTAAAGCCCCTAAAATGGTACCTGGAGTCGGACTTGAACCGACACGGCTATAAACCATGGGATTTTAAGTCCCACGTGTCTACCGATTCCACCATCCAGGCAGTCATTGGTTGTATGGTATCCCGTGAAGGATTCGAACCTTCGACACCTTGATTAAAAGTCAAGTGCTCTACCAGCTGAGCTAACGGGACAATTGGTGCCAAAAACAGGAATCGAACCCGTAACCTACTGATTACAAATCAGTTGCTCTACCGATTGAGCTATTTTGGCAAAAAAACAATAAAAAAAGATGGTAGAGGATGAGGGACTCGAACCCCCGACATTCTGCTTGTAAGGCAGACGCTCTCCCAGCTGAGCTAATCCTCTTTTTTTATTCTTTTTTTTATTAAAGCAAACCTTGGCACTCCCTATCTTCGTTCGTAAAAACTATTGTCAGTACTAAGGACTTAACTGCTGTGTTCGGGATGGAAACAGGTGTTGCCCCTTAGTTTTATGCACCAAGGATCTTTCAAAACTAGATAAACAGGTTAAAAAATCAAAGTCAATGGATCTATTAGTACTAGTCAGCTAAAAAGATCACTCTTCTTACACCCCTAGCCTATCAACCTGATCGTCTTTCAGGGATCTCATAGGGAAATCTCATCTTAAGGGAGGCTTCACACTTAGATGCTTTCAGTGTTTATCCCTTCTATACATAGCTACTCAGCTGTGGCTCTGGCGAACCAACTGAAACACCAGCGGTATATCCATCCCGGTCTTCTCATACTAGGGACAGTTCCTTTCAAATTTCCAACGCCCACGACGGATAGAGACCGAACTGTCTCACGACGTTCTGAACCCAGCTCGCGTTCCACTTTAATGGGCGAACAGCCCAACCCTTGGAACCTTCTTCAGCTCCAGGATGTGATGAGCCGACATCGAGGTGCCAAACCGCTTCGTCGCTGTGAACGCTTGGAAGCGATAAGCCTGTTATCCCCAGGGTAGCTTTTATCCGTTGAGTCACGGCCCTTCCATTCGGTACCGTAAGATCACTAAGTCCGACTTTCGTCCCTGCTCGACTTGTAAGTCTCGCAGTCAAGCTCCCTTATGCCTTTATGCTCTACAAATGATTTCCAACCATTTTGAGGGAACCTTCGAACGCCTCCGTTACTCTTTAGGAGGCGACCGCCCCAGTCAAACTGCCCACCAAACACTGTCCCTTGCAATCCACTTGCACAGGTTAGAAACTAAAAATAGCAAGGGTGGTATCCCAAGGGTGACTCCCAAAAAACTAACGTCTTTTGTTCACAGTCTCCCACCTATCCTGTACATCCTATTTTCAATTTCAATATTAAGTTGCAGTAAAGCTCCATGGGGTCTTTTCGTCCTGTCGCGGGTAACCGGCATTTTCACCGGTAATTTGATTTCACCGAGGCTCTTGTTGAGACAGCGCCCAAATCGTTATGCCTTTCGTGCGGGTCGGAATTTACCCGACAAGGAATTTCGCTACCTTAGGACCGTTATAGTTACGGCCGCCGTTTACTGGGACTTCAATTCAATGCTTCGTTACCTGACATCTCCTTTTAATCTTCCAGCACCGGGCAGGCATCAGCCCCTATACATCACCTTACGGTTTAGCAGAGACCTATGTTTTTGATAAACAGTCGCTTGGGCCTATTCTCTGCGGCTTTTAGTTTTAATAAAAGCTCTCCTTATCCCGAAGTTACGGAGTCATTTTGCCGAGTTCCTTAACAAGAGTTTGCTCGCGCGTCTTAGTATACTCTACCTTCCCACCTGTGTCGGTTTACGGTACGGGTAGTTAATCAATTAACCCTAGAAGCTTTTCTTGAAAGTATGACATCAATCACTTTACTTTTAAACCTCATCTTTGAATGAGAAAACGGATTTACCTATTTTCTCAGACTTAGTTTTTCTACCCTAATCCGATTAAGGGCGTGTTTAGCCTGCTTTGTCCCTCCATCAGTTGATTAACTAGTACAGGAATTTCAGCCTGTTTGCCATCGGCTACGGATTTCTCCCTCACCTTAGGACCCGACTAACCCAGGGAGGACGAACCTGGCCCTGGAAACCTTGGGTTTTTGACGGATAGGATTCTCACCTATCTTTTCGTTACTTACACCGGCATTCTCACTTCTGACCTCTCCACCACTGCTTCCGCTATGGCTTCACTGATGTCAGAACGCTTCCCCTACCATCAAATTAACTCGAAAGTTATTTCAATCCGTAGCTTCGGTATGATGTTTTAGCCCCGGTACATTTTCGGCGCAGAGTCATTCGACTAGTGAGCTATTACGCACTCTTTAAAGGATGGCTGCTTCTAAGCCAACCTCCTAGTTGTTTAAACGTCTTCACTTCCTTTGCCACTTAACATCAATTTTGGGACCTTAGCTGACGGTCTGGGCTCTTTCCCTTTTGACCATGGACCTTATCACCCACAGTCTGACTGCTGATTTTATTTGATAACATTCGGAGTTTGATTGAGTTCGGTACCCCGAGGTGGAGCCCTTACTCATTCAGTGCTCTACCTTCACCAAATAACCAAATCAACGCTAGCCCTAAAGCTATTTCGGGGAGAACCAGCTATCTCTGAGTTCGATTGGAATTTCACCCCTAGCCACAAGTCATCCAAACACTTTTCAACGTGTCCTGGTTCGGTCCTCCATTTAGTTTTACCTAAACTTCAACCTGCTCATGGCTAGCTCACTTCAGTTTCGGGTCTATGACATGCAACTTAACGCCCTATTAAGACTCGCTTTCACTACGGCTCCGTTCCTTCAAACTTAACCTTGCTCCATATCATAACTCGCCGGTTCATTCTGCAAAAGGCAAGCCATTACTCATTAACGAGCTTTGACTAATTGTAGGCACACAGTTTCAGGATCTATTTCACTCCCCTTTCGGGGTTCTTTTCACCTTTCCCTCACGGTACTAGTTCACTATCGGTCACTAAGTAGTATTTAGCCTTAGGAGATGGTCCTCCCATCTTCCAACAAGATTTCTCGTGTCTCGCCGTACTTATTGATACCCTAGGTCTTTGCTTACGTTTACGGGACTGTCACCTTCTTTGGTGCTTCTTTCCAAAAGCTTCTACTTGACAAAAACTTGGTAACTAGAAATGGTATCTGGCTTTTCCGGGTTCGCTCGTCACTACTACCAGAATCGTTATTACTTTCTTTTCCTGCAGTTACTTAGATATTTCAGTTCGCTGCGTTTCCTTCCTTTTTCAAGGATGATGCATCTTCAATGCAACGGGTTGCCCCATTCGGAAATCCACGGATCTCCACTTATTTACAGCTTCCCGTGGCGTATCGCCGTTAATTGCGTCCTTCATCAGCTCTTAGTGCCAAGGCATCCACTGTGCGCCCTTAGTTCCTTTGATTTTTTTAACCTTTATTGTTTATCTACTTTTCAAAGAGCTTTTTTTAAGATATGACCTATTTTGGTGGGCCTAAATGGACTTGAACCACCGACCTCACGCTTATCAGGCGTGTGCTCTAACCAACTGAGCTATAGGCCCGAATCTTAAAAAAATGAAAAACTTTCTTAAGTCTCTCAAAACTGAAGATGATAACTTTAATCCTTAGAAAGGAGGTGATCCATCCCCACCTTCCGGTAGGGATACCTTGTTACGACTTAACCCCAATCATCAACCCTACCTTAGACGGCTCCCTCTTGATTGCTCAAGTTAGGCCACCGGCTTTGGGTATTGCCAACTTTCGTGGTTTGACGGGCGGTGTGTACAAACCCCGAGAACGTATTCACCGCGACATGCTGATTCGCGATTACTAGCGATTCCAACTTCATGAAGTCGAGTTGCAGACTTCAATCCGAACTGAGACTGCTTTTTTGAGATTCGCCAGAAGCTTACGCTTTAGCTACCCTTTGTAACAGCCATTGTATCACGTTTGTAGCCCAGGTCATAAGGGGCATGATGATTTGACGTCGTCCCCACCTTCCTCCAATTTATCACTGGCAGTCTTGCTAAAGTCCCCAACTTAATGATGGCAATTAACAACAAGGGTTGCGCTCGTTGCGGGACTTAACCCAACATCTCACGACACGAGCTGACGACAACCATGCACCACCTGTGCTTCTGATAACCTCCACTGTATTTCTACAACTTTGCAAAAGCATGTCAAGACCTGGTGAGGTTTTTCGGGTACCTTCGAATTAAACAACATGATCCACCGCTTGTGCGGAGTCCCGTCAATTCCTTTAAGTTTCATACTTGCGTACGTACTACTCAGGCGGAGTACTTAATGTGTTAACTTCAACACTGGTTTTACCCAACGTTTAGTACTCATCGTTTAGGGCGTGGACTACCAGGGTATCTAATCCTGTTTGCTCCCCACGCTTTCGTGCCTCAGCGTCAGTTAAGACCCAGCAAGCCGCCTTCGCTCCTGGTGTTCCTCCATATATTTACGCATTTTACCACTACACATGGAATTCCACTTGCCTCTATCCAACTCTAGCTAAACAGTTTTTATAGCATCACAACGTTAAGCATTGCACTTAGACCATAAACTTATTTAACCGCCTACGCACCCTTTACGCCCAATAATTCCGGATAACGCTTGCCCCCTATGTATTACCGCGGCTGCTGGCACATAGTTAGCCGGGGCTTATTCATTAGGTACCGTCATAATGGTTTTTCCACCATTTTTTCTTCCCTAATAAAAGAACTTTACGTACCGAAATACTTCATCGTTCACGCGGCATTGCTCGGTCAGAGTTTCCTCCATTGCCGAAAATTCCTTACTGCTGCCTCCCGTAGGAGTTTGGGCCGTGTCTCAGTCCCAATGTGGCCGTTTGACCTCTCAGCCCGGCTACACATCATCGTCTTGGTAGGCTTTTACCCCACCAACTAACTAATGTGACGCAAGCTCTTCCCTAAGCATACCTATTGCTAGGTCTTTTAAAAACAAGAAGATGCCTTCTTATCTCCTATCCAGTCTTAGCAGTCGTTTCCAACTGTTATTCTCGTCTTAGGGGCAGATTGCTTACGCGTTACTCACCCGTTCGCCACTAAAGTTTAATTGCTTAAACTTCCGTTCGACTTGCATGTATTAGGCATGCCGCCAGCGTTAATCCTGAGCCAGGATCAAACTCTTCGTTTTTTTGCTTTTCAATCAAACTAGTTAATTAAAAAGACTTTTAATTAAAATAAAATAATAATTTAAGCATCATCTTCAGTTTTCAAAGATTAAAAAAATTAAAATAGAAAGAAAATTAGCTTAATAAATATTTTAATTCATAATTTTAATAAATTTTTTTATAGAATTTTTCAAATAACTAAAAATACTATTTTTTAAACTCCTTAAAAAGTGATTAAAAAATTAAAAACAATTCACAAAGCTCTTTTATTATAGCATATAAAAAAAATAATGTCAAATATTTCTTTTTTTATATCAAAAAAATGATTCATTTTTATTTAACGCAAATTGTTTTTTTAAAAACTTAGAAATTTTCGAGCTGCACCCTATTTTTCTACAAAACTTTTAGATTTAAAATTTAAAATATTATTTTAAGTATGTATTTGATGATCTTTTTGATTTCAAAAAAATTAAATTCAAAAAATTCAAAAAATCGTTGACAGTCCATTATTATATATAAACACTATAGTTTATTAAAAACTAAAAATATTGCCCTTTAATAAGATTTTAAAAGGGGTATTTGATTTATTATTATTTTATAAAGAAATACAAATGAATAATGATTATTTTGGTAATAGATTTTTTAATTTTAAAATCTATTTTATTTCAATATTTAAAAATTAAATTATTTTTGAAATTGACTTTGATAAAGTCGATAATAAAGGTTTTTATTAGCTAAAAGTTGTTGATGTGTCCCTTGTTCCACAATAACACCGTGATTTAAAACTAAAATTTTATCAGCATTAACGATAGTGGATAAACGATGAGCAATGATGAAAGCTGTTTTATTTTGTATTAATTCTTTAATGGCTTTTTGCAATAATATTTCGACTCTAGTATCAACATTAGAAGTGGCTTCATCTAAAATTAAAATTTTAGGATTGCTTAAAACAGCGCGGGCAATAGTAATAAGTTGTTTTTCTCCTTGTGATAAATTATCGGATTCCTCGTTAATCACCATTTGATATTCTGAAGGTTTGCTTTTGATAAAATAATTAATTTGAGCTTGTTGACAAGCTTTTAAAATTTGTTCATCAGAAGCGTTTTTATCACCATACTTAATATTATTCCAAATGGTATCTTTGAAAAACCAAGTTTCTTGTAAAACCATCCCAAAAATTTTTCTTAAATTATTTTTTTTTAAATCTCGAATATCAACATCATCAACCTTAATAGAACCTGAATTAACATCATAAAACCTCATTAAAAGGTTGATTAAAGTTGATTTACCAGAACCAGTAGGACCAACAATAGCTATAGTTTGGCCTTCTTGAACAGTAAAATTAATATTTTTTAAAAGCATATCTTTATTGTTGTAACTAAAAAAGACCTTTTCAAAAATAACTTGTCCTTTGGGATTTGTTAAAACTATCGGGTTATTTAATTCAGGAGCTTCTTCGATTTCATTCAAAAAAGTAAAAACTCTTTTCGAAGCAGCACTGGCTGATTGAAAGAGAACTGACATATGTCCCAACTCCATGATAGGGTTTTCTAAACGCCAAATATATTTAACAAAAGTATGAAAAAGACCAATTTGAATAACACCAAACCCTAAATTAAATAAAAATCTAGGAAGAGATGAATCTGTTTTTTGTATTAAATAAAAACCTGTCATACTTACTGCAACAAAAGTTAAATAAGTAAAAAAACTAACAATAGGAGATGATAATCCAGATAAAAAATTAGATTTAAAAACTAATTTTTGCAAATCAGTGTTATGTTTTTGAAATTCTTTAATAGTATTTTGTTGTTGATTATAAAGAGTAATTTCTTTATATCCTGTATATTGTTCTTGCAAAAAGCCATTATAATTACCTGAGCTTTCAAATCTTTGAATAAAAATTTTTTCTGAGCTCTTAAAAACACAATAAGTACTATAAAAAGACAAAGGGATCATTATAAACACTATTAAAGCCAAAAACCAATGTAAATAAAACATAAAAATAACAATCATAAATATTTTTAAAAAAGCATCAATCATAATCGCGAAAGATTGTTGCAAATAGTTAGAAATCACTTCAATATCATGAGTTAAGCGACTCATAATATTTCCTAAAGTATTTCTATCAAAATAACTTATCGGTAAATAATGAATCTTGTTTTGAACATCTTGTCGTAAATTTCTCATTGCTTGATGAATCGATTGAATTAAGAATTTATTAAAAATTAAACGACACAAAACCATAAAACAACAAAGAAATAAATTAAATCCTAAAAAAATAAATATTTCGCGTCTTACATTTGAGTAGTAAGGGTCACTTTCTTGTTGAAACTTATGAAGTTTATCAGTAATATTTTTAGCTTGTAAAAGAGGAATGAGACAACTTAAAATAGATACCACAAAAACTAAAAAAATACTAATTATAATTTTAGTTTTAAAAGGTTTTAAATATCTAAAAATCCGTTTCATAAGGTCACCTCTAAATTTTGTGATTTAGCGATTTCTTGGTAAAGAGGACAACTTTCCATAAGTTGATCATGTGTCCCCGATGCAATTATTTTACCATCATCTAAAACCACAATTTTATCAGCAGTTAAAATTGAAGTTAATCTTTGGGCGACAATCAAAACCAAAGCTTTTTCTTTCATTTGAAAAAAAGCCTTTCTAATTTCATATTCAGTCTTATAATCTAAGGCTGAAAAAGAATCATCAAAAATATAAATATCTGGTTTTTTGATAAAAGCACGCGCCATCGAAAGTCTTTGTTTTTGACCTCCCGATAAATTTGCTCCAAATTCAACAATATTTTCCTGAAATTGGTAATCTTTATTTTTAATGATGTTTTGCGCTTGAGCTAATTGTAAAGCTTCTAAAATTTGTTCTGTTTGAGGGTTATTCTTGCCAAACGATAAATTACTTTTAATTGTTCCTTTAAATAAAACATTTTTTTGAGAAATAAAACTAATTTTGTTTCTTAAAAAATTAAGTTCGTATTCTTTAATATCAATATCATTAATTTTAATAACCCCTTCATTGACGTCATAAAAACGAGGTATTAAACTGATTAAGGTGCTTTTGCCAGAACCAGTGGCACCAATAAAGGCAACAATTTCTCCTTGTTTAACAGTAAAACTTATGTTTTCTAATACAGGTTTAGTGGTGTTAGGATAAAAAAAAGTGACGTTTTCAAAAGATATTTTATGAAAGGGTTGAGACAAACTCAAAGGATTAGTAATGTTTTTAACGACGGGATGCGTAGTTAAAATTTCTTCAATTCTTTTAATAGCAACTAAAGTTTTAGGAAACATTATAAAAAGAAGTAAACACTCTAAAATAGAAAATAAGGCATACAATTGATAATCAATACAAGATAATAATTTACCAATAGTAAAGTCTGGGTAATAAGGATTTTTTTGAATAAGTATATAAGTTCCAACGCCAAAATTAATTAAAACAGTAAAATTAAGAAAAAAATAAAAAATAGGATCAATGGAAACCATCAAATTAAAAAGTTTGATGGAAAAAGAACTATATTTTTTATTCACTTTAGCAAAACGAAAAGTTTCATATTCACTTTGTCTAAAAGCTCTAATCGATTTAATTCCAATTAAATTTTCCCGTGTCATAATGTTTAATTCATCTAACTTTTTTTGTTGTTCTCGGGAAAGACGATAAGATTTTTTAATAATGATGATCAAAACCAAAATTAAAAAAGGGGAAATAAAAAGAATTCCAAAAATCAAAAAAGGAGCGACACAACAAATAGCAATTAAACTAATAATAAGCATAATCGGAGAAACAACAGCTGTCCGGTAAAAAACAGCAATAAAATTCATAATTTGAGAAACATCAGAAGTAGTACGACTCAAAATAGAAGCAATCCCAAATTGTTGTATTTCAGTGGGGGAAAAAGTTTGTATTTTACTAAAAATATCAACACTTATATCACGAAATAAAAGAGAAGAAACTCGGGAAGAACAATAATTAAGAATTAAATTACCAATAAATCCACAAAAAGCCAAAATAATTAAAATAAGAAAAAGACGTGGTGGTTCCAAGTAATTTTTTTTTTTATCAATAATAAATCTACCAATAACAAAAGGGATCCCTAATCCACTACAACAAACAAATAAAACAGCTATTAAATTTAATAAAAGCAAGTTTTTATATTTTATTAAATATTTCCAAATAATTTTCATAAATTTAAAGTTATAATTTCCTTTATTAAATTAATTTTTTAAGTTTTTTGATGTTTTCATTCTATTTTGTATTTTTTTTAAAAAATTTAACCACATAAAAAAGTAGAATCTCCAAAATAAAAAATAATATAATAATAAAAAGACTATTAAATAATAGTCCTTTCATTTGTTTTATTTAGTTTAACACTAGCAAAAACTTTATTTTTTGAAATTATTTTATTGTTTGTTATTATGGTTTTGTTTTAAAGTGATTTTTATTTCTCGTAATAAATCAATTTCTTTGTTTAAACCTTCTAAAATGAGCATCAATTCGCTTTTCGACTTTATTTGTTTTTTATTTTGGAAACGTAAAAAAATAGTTAAAATAGTATAAATAGCAAAAGCAAGAATTATAAATTCTAAAATATTTTGTAAAAAAATACCATAATTCATATAAATGTCTTCTTTAATATGCCATTTGAAATCTTTTAAAGATTTAGTCTTATTAAACAACAAAGAAAAAGGAGGCATAATAATATCGACCGCTAAAGAACTAACTATTTTCGAAAACAATTGTCCTATAATAACTGCAACCGCTAAATTAATGACATTACCACGAGTGATAAAATTTTTAAAACCTTGAGCGAATGTTAAAGATTTTGTAGCTAAACTCTGAGTATTAACCAAAAAAAGCCTCCTTTAAATTGGATAAAATTACTGTCAAATTTTAAACATCAAAAACATAAAGGTTAAATCCAAGTTCTTAGTTTTTTAAAATGTTTTATCATTAATTTTGTTTAAATATCACTTTGTTGCAATTTGTTTAACACATTTTTACCCTTAACAATGAATAAAATAATAAAAATGTCTCAAAAAATGAAAAAACAAAAAAACCAAACAGCAAATGTTTTTTTAAATAAATTGTATTTTGACAATTTTATTATAACATTTTTTTAAGAAAAATCAAATTATTTTGTTATTTATAAAAATAGAAATAAAAAAATACTTAAAACAAGACTTAAAATCATCCTTTAATCAAATTAAAAATAAAAATCTTCATCTTTTAAAGCTTCGCCACGCATTTTTTGATAGCCGTTACCTTTCATAGAAAAATTATCCATAGTTTTAGTTTCAGTGTTAAGTCCATTAAGAATAACGGGATTAATAATTTCTTCTGGAAAGAAAGAGTCAAAACCTAAATTCATTAAAGCTTTGTTAGCGTTATAACGGACAAATTTTTGAACGTCTTCTTCTAAATAATTTAATTTATTATAAATTTCTTTAACTAATAAAAGTTGTTCTTTGTACAATGTATGCATTACATCATCTAGCCATTTTTTTAATTTTTTTTTAATTTGAACATCAAAAACGCGATATAATTCTATAGCTAAACGACCAATATAAATACCATGAACACTTTCATCGCGAATAATTAAATTAATGATTTCACCTGATTGCATTAAGCGACCTTGACCATAAAAATATAAAGGATAATAAAAACCACTGTAAAAAAGCCATGTTTCTAAAAAAACCGATATTGCCATTGCTTTCCATTGTTTTTTTTGATATGTTAATTCATTAAATTCAGGTGATTGGTATTTTTTAAGATAAATATTACATTCTAAATCTTCATATACTGGGAAAATAATTTGCATGATATTTTGTAAATTAACTTGTTGTTCGCCCCATAAAAAAAGTTGATTAATGTCTTTATTGCTTAAATAACTCATAAAAATATTAGAATAACTTTTGGCGTGAACCGCGTTTTCCATTGCTCCCATAAAATTAAGAGTGGCTTTTTTTTGATGTTGATTTTCATCTATGGAGCGCGTAATCACAGGAATTCCTAAATCACCCTGATAAGTATCTAAAAAAGTTAATACTAAAAGATTACGAGAGTATGTAGTTTTTTCTTCAGCAGACAAATTATTCCAAGAAGCAAGATCTCCTTGCAAACTAATATCTTCAGGACGCCAAAATTGACTTAAGTTTTGTTCATAAAAAAAATGAGTGTATCCGTCTTCTAAATGATTCCAATTAGCGCCTTGATAAATTTTTTCAGACTTTTTTCCCATGACACATCCATCCCCCTTTAATGTTTGAAAATATTGCCATTTATCAAAATATATTAACCAATATAATTATTATTATAATATAAAAAATATTTTTTTGTTTTCCTAAAAAAAATTCCAAATAATAAAAGATGGTATAACTTTTTAACAAACAAAAAATAACCTTTATTATAAAAATGATTAGGTTACTTATTTCGAAAAACTTTAAAAAATTATTTAATATAAAAAAAACTCTAGTCAATTTAAAAATATTTTATTTTAAAGGCTTTCCATCAATATTAAAATAAATTATTTTAATAAATTGGTTTTCAGAATTGCGTTGAATATCAAAGGTTTCTGTGTGTGTCCAATTAATGGTTGCATCTGAATTAAAATGTCTTTCTTTAATTCGAAAGCCTTGTGAATTAAAAGCACGTTCAAAAGTATCGGGATGCAACCAATTAACTGTACCATCAAAATTAAACATTTTTTTAGAAGATATTCTACCATTAAATTCATCATAAATGGCATCATAACTATTTTGATGTTCCCAATCAATTTTTTTCTCAGCTGTAAAATGTCTTGATTGTAATAAGTTTCTATTAGCATCATAAATTGTATCTAAAGTTTTGTTATTTTGCCAATTAACTGTGCCATCATTATTAAAATATCTTACAGTTAACGGATAGTTATTGTTGTCGTAAGTTATATTAAAAGTAAGCTCATCATTCCACTTAATTTCATCATTTTGATTAAAAAATCTAGAAGATAATATATTTTGGTTGTTGTTATAAACAGATTTTTGTCTATTCAAAAAAAGAAAACGTTTTTTAAGAGATTCAAAATCAACTATTTTACCAATTTCTTGATTATTTTCATCATAAAACTTCAAATTAAGATTTTGAAAAGGTTCATAAACAAAAATATTTTGTTTTAACGATAAATTACTTTTACTTTTTGTAAAAGTAAATCTTTTTTTGTTATCAAAAGAGTTGGCAGTTACTGGATAATTAATTAATTTTACAGGAATTTTTTGTATTTTCTTGTATACAAAAAACACTGACATAAAAAAAATTATTATTACAACCACTATATAAATAAATTTTTTCAATGTCAAAAGGCCTATTTTCTAAATATAAATATTCGTAATTTTTAACATTACAATTATATTTTATTACTTTTATCCATAAACTAAACTTAAAAATTAAAATAAAGGCACCGGACCAAAAATGGCAACCTCCCAAAAACAAAAAAATAAAGATGGTAATTATATATTATTAAAAAATATAATCAAAAATAAATTTTTCAAAATCAACCAAATCAATAACAAGCCAGTTTGTTAAAAATTCTTTCAAACAATCTTTTTATCAACCTTAAGACACTCACAACTAGCGTCTTTTTCTTTCCAAAAAACCAAAAAAACCTCAAGACTCTATTAAATAAAGTCTTTTTTTTGCCCTTAATTCAAAATCCAAAATTGTGAAACAATTTTACCAACTCAAACCAACTTATTGAGAATGGTTTTGTTCATTCTAATCAAATTTTAATATTTAATCCAAATATAAAACCAAAAAAAGGAGTTAAAAAAACGCTAACAAGAATATATGTCACAAAAAACGGAAAAAAATATTATTATTTTGATAATAATAAAATCAAAATAATTTTTTTAAATAAAAAAGTAGTTTGGAAAACAAAACCGAAAAAAGGAAAAAAATATGAATAAATCATGAATTAACATTAATTTTATCAATTTTTACAATTAATAAAGAAAACGATTTTAAACAATTAAAAAAAATAGAATCAAATTAATTAATGACTGTATTTTCCTAAATCAAAATAATATTCTAATCTTTTAATCGATTAAACAACTTGTCAAAGTTAACAAAAACTTTATTTGAAATTATCAAACTCAAAAATCCAAAAACTAGCATCAATTTCGAAATATTAGAAAAATTAAATTCACAAGCAATTTCTGAAAATCAATTTAACACAGCTTTCCAAAATACCTTATTAACTAAAATGAAACTAAATTTTTTAACAAGTTTCAAAAATAACGTTAATAAAATTGATATTTTTAACTCAAATGAATTTGATTTTCAAAAATTAAATTCACAATTATTTGATTTTCAAAATCAACTTATAACTTCAGAAATTTCATTTGGGAACAAATTCAAAAAATATTTTGAACAAAATAACACAATTGAAAAAGAACGGGCGCCAAAAGATGACTAATTATCGTGTTGGGCGAGAAAGATGCCTAACTTACTAGGGATTTAACCACTCCCCACACACAAGATAATATGTGACATCACGATCTCAGTTTTCGGAACGAAAGAACCAAAAATTATAGCAGAGATCGAAAGCGGATTGAAGGGAAGCTATTACCTAAGATGATCCCGCAAGATGATATTCCTACGGATAAGTTCTGAAATGAACCTAAGAGAATAAAGAAATGCAATTCTTTAGCTCAGAGATAATAGCAAAATACTCTGGAATTAGATATTTGGATATTATGATAATCGATATCTAAAATTATCAATTAAAAAGCTAATTATTCACCTGGCTTAACGGTATTTACCTAAACTAAGGTCATCTCACCTAAAGTAATTGGTAGTAAATTAGAGTAACTTCTATCTCCCTAAAAATCACTAGGTAATAGTTAAAATATCATTAAGTTGGTAGATTCAAGGGAAAAGCAGAACCGTAGTAGTCGTAAAAAGTTCAAAGTTAATTTTGGAATAAATTAATGCACTGACCTACCTGGGCGAAGGTTAACGACCTTTACAAGGCGAAAATAGCTAGTAATTTCTTTCACATCAAACACAATAGAAGGGAAAGCAGGTTATCCCAACAAAACAGACTCACAAAGAGGAGAAAGATCTAGAGAGAATGTAAAGCAAACTTAGAAACGAGAAATACAATAGATTAAACTGTTATCTGGGGGATGAAACAGAGTGATTCCATTAACCCTAAACCCTGAAGATTTCAATAACAGACTGATGAAAATCAGCGAAGATTATGGAAAGCCGTGTGCTTGGAAACTTGCTCGCACGGTTTAACAAGGTTGATTGTAAATAAAACGGCAAAAACAAATCGCTGAATAAAACGCAATTAATCTATCCGTATTATGTTAACAACTTAAGTATGACTTTATTTGCTAAAAACCAGCAGCTTTTAATTCTTCTGATGTAAATCCAACAGCTTTTAATTCTTGCAACGTATAACCAGCATCTTTAAATTCTTTCATCTCTTCAATTGAAAAATCAGCTTCTTTTAATTCTTGTAACGTATAACCAGCTGCTTTTAAAGAATATACATAGTAACGTTTTTTTAATTCACGAAGAAGAAATCCAGCTGATTTTAATTCTTGTAATGTATAATTAGCTTTTATGATATCGTCCAATTTTAAACCTTCATCCTTTAAATCTTTAGCTGTATAACCAGCTGCTTTTAATTCTTGCAACGTATAACCAGCTGCTTTTAAAGAATATACATAGTAATGTTTTTTTAATTCACGAAGAAGAAATCCAGCTGATTTTAATTCTTGTAATGTATAATTAGCTTTTATAATATCGTCCAATTTTAAACCTTCATCCTTTAAATCTTTAGCTGTATAACCAGCAGCTTTTAATTCTTGAGTTGTATAACTAGCACTGATCATATCTTTGATTGTATAACCAGCTTCTTTTAATTCTTTTGTTGTAAAACCACCGATTTTTAGTTCTTGAGTTTTACAACCTGCATCTTTTAATTCTTTAGCTGTATAACCCACCCCTCTTAAATCTCGGATGTCATAACCAACAGTTTTCATATCTTTGATTTCATAACCAGCTTCTTTTAATTCTACTAACGTAAAATCTACCTTTTTTAATTCTTGGATGGTAAATCCGGCTTCTGTTAATTCTTTAGCTGTATAACCAGCAGCTTTTAATTCTTCTGATGTAAATCCAACAGCTTTTAATTCTTGCAACGTATAACCAACATCTTTAAATTCTTTCATCTTTTCAAGTGAAAAATAAGCTTCTTTTAATTCTTGCAACGTATAACCAGCTTCTTTTAAAGAATATACATAGTAACGATTTTTTAATTCACAAAGAAGAAATCCAGCTGATTTTAATTCTTGTAATGTATAATTAGCTTTTATAATATCGTCCAATTTTAAACCTTCATCCTTTAAATCTTTAGCTGTATAACCAGCAGCTTTTAATTCTTGAGTTGTATAACTAGCGCTGATCATATCTTTGATTGTATAACCAGCTTCTTTTAATTCTACTAACGTAAAACCTACCTTTTTTAATTCTTGGATGGTAAATTCGGCTTTTAATTCTTGAGTTGTATAACTAGCACTGATCATATCTTTGATTGTATAACCAGCTTCTTTTAATTCTTTTGTTGTAAAACCACCGATTTTTAGTTCTTGAGTTTTACAACCTGCATCTTTTAATTCTTTAGCTGTATAACCCACCCCTCTTAAATCTCGGATGTCATAACCAACAGTTTTCATATCTTTGATTTCATAACCAGCTTCTTTTAATTCTACTAACGTAAAATCTACCTTTTTTAATTCTTGGATGGTAAATCCGGCTTCTTTTAATTCTTTAGCTGTACAATTATCAGTTTTTAATTGTTTAGTTTTATAACCAGCAACTTCGAAATCTTGCCATGTAAAACCAGCATTAACCATATCTTTTAATGTTGCTCCTAAGTTTTTAAAATCTTGGATACTACATTCTTTATGTTTATGCCATTGAATAGTACCATCAGCTTTTACATTTTTTACTAGTTTATGTTTAACAAAATAATAATATTCTTTATCACCGTTGTCATGTATACACTCATAAGGTGTTAATTTAAAAGTCAAAATTTCATTTTTTAATTTTTGATTTTCTTTATATATTTCTTTTGTTTGGTTTTCTACATTTATTAATTGAAGTTCAATTCTTTTTTTGGTTTGTAAGTGAAATTTATAAGTAACACTGCAAATTAAACAAAAACTAACAATAAAGAAACAGCAATAAATTAAAAAAGAGATAATACGAGAGTTCTTACCAAAAGTTTTAATATTAATAATTACTTTTCGACCTCTTCTTCGCAATAAAGTATAAATTCAAAAAATAGTTTTTACGGATGTTTTTAAAACAATAATATTTTATATTTTGAATCATATTGAATCATAAATTCTCTTTATTATTATATCACAAACCAATAAAATATTAAAGTAATTCTTGCTTTAAAAAATGATAAAATAATCAAAACAAAAAAAGCATTAAACATTATATTACAAAAAACACACTTTATGGAATTAAAAATATTTTACCAGCTTTACCATTCAAAAAGTTTAAAAAAATATAGTCGCTGCACCCTGTAAATAAAAAAATAATATATAATTAATCTTCAAAAGATTATCATTTTTTTACTTAAATATTAACTATAATAAAATATTACTTTAATAGAATAAAAATTATTTTTTTTTATGAAAAATAATTTTAAGTGGGGTCCCCTCTAAAGAAAGGTTTTGGCGAAATTGGTTTTTTAAAAACCTTTCATAAGAAAAATGTACATATTTAGTATCGTTGACAAAACAAAGAAATTCTGGAGCCTTACTTTTAATTTGGAAAATATATTGAAATTTAGCTTTTCCTTGGTTAAAAAAAGTAGGAGGGGTTATAAGGGTTGCTTCTTGTAAAATATCGTTTAAAAGGTGAGTACTAAAAATACTTTGATAATTATGAAAAACTCTTTTTAAAGTTGCAAATATTGATTGAATACGGTTGTTTTTTAAAGCTGATAAAAAAATAATAGGAGCATATGACAAAAAATTAAACTCTTGACGAATATTATCTTCAAATTCTTTTATGGTGTTAGTTTCTTTGGGGATTAAATCCCATTTGTTAATAATAATAATACATGCCTTGTGGTGTTCTAAAATAAGACCAGCAATATTTTTGTCTTGTTCTAAAATTCCTACTTGAGCATCTAAAATTAAACAAGCAATATCACAATTAGCTAAAGCTTGTAAAGCCCTTAAAACACTATATTTATCTTCTTGTTCATATATTTTGCCTCTTTTTTTAATTCCCGCAGTGTCAATAATTTGATATTTTTGTTCTTGGTTTTCGAAAAAAGTATCAACAGCATCAGTAGTAGTTCCTGAAATATCAGAAACTACCATCCTTTGAGAAATTAACAAAGAATTAGTAAGAGTAGATTTACCAACATTAGGACGACCAATAATACAAAATTTAATAATATTGTTTGTTGGAGTTGTAAGCGATGAATTAGACAAAGGATTTGATGTTTCTTTTAAAAATTGATTTTTGTTGTCGTTCATAAACCCAACAGAAGCACGATATTGAAAAATAATTTGATCTAAAAGATCGCCGACACCAATCCCATGTAAAGCACTTATAGGAAAGGGAGTATCAAAACCTAAAGCATAAAATTCATAAGTATTTGATAATAAATCATGATTATCAATTTTATTAACAGCTAAAAGGACTTTTTTTTTAGTTTGATATAAAATTTTTGCTAAATAACTATCACTTTGAGTTAAACCAGTTTGTCCATCAACAACAAAAATAATCACATCAGCTTCATCCAAAGCTAATTGAGCTTGTTGTTTGATTTGTTCTAAAAAAGGTATTGCTTTTAATTCAATCCCACCAGTATCAATTACATCAAAAGTTTGAGTTAACCAATGAGTTTGTGCATAAATGCGGTCACGTGTAATTCCTGCCTTGTGATGAGTAATTGCTTGTCTTTTGCCAATAATACGATTAAAAAGGCTTGATTTGCCCACATTAGGACGCCCTAAAATAGCTACTTTAAAAGACATTTTTGCCTTCTTTTTTGAATTAAAGAGTTGATTTTATCAACTACTTCATCAATTGATAATGCAGTAGTATCTAACAATATAGCATCAGAAGCTCTTAATAAAGGAGATAATAAACGATGATAATCTTGATAATCACGTTTTTTTAATTGTTCAATGATATCGTGTATTTCTATCTTTATACCTTCTTTTTTTAACTCTTCTTGTTTTCTTAGGGCTCTTTCAGTAATATTGGCTGTTAAAAAAATTTTTAAATCTGCATCAGGAATCACAACAGTTCCTATATCTCTACCATCCATAATTAAATAAGGTAATTGTTTGCAAATTTCTTTTTGTAAGATTAATAATTTATTCCTTACTGCAGGCAAAGTAGCAATTAAAGAGACATCTTTTTCGACAATATAATTTTTTATTTTTAAAGAAACATCTTCTTGATTCAAAAAAATTTTATTATTCAAATAAGTAATCTCAATTTTTGTCAAAGCTTGATTCAAAATATGCTCATTTTGTAACTTAATTTTATTTTCTAATAAATATAAAGTTAAAGCGCGAAACATCGCTCCAGTATCAATGTGATTCCAATTTAGTTCTTGTGATAGTTTTTGACAAACAGTACTTTTGCCGGCACCAGCGGGTCCATCAATTGCTAATTTAAAACTTTGCATATAAAATAATTAACTCCTTAAAAAATCATTTTTGGATTTCATTAGTTAAAGTTTTTAATTTTTTGACTTCATGAATCTTTAAAAGACGATAATCACCAGTTTTTAACCCTTCAATAGTTAGAAAAGCATAGCTATAACGTTTTAATTTTAAAACTTGATATTCTAAATTTTTCATCATTTTTCTTATTTGACGGTTTTTTCCTTCAGTGATAATGATTTTTAGCCAAGTAGAAGGCTTTGGCAAATAACGTTGTTTTAAAATATGAATTTCTTTAGGAATAGATAAATAATTTTTATTAATAAGAACTCCTTTACGAATAAAAGCAAGGTCTTTGTTAGTTAAAAAAACATTTATCTTGACATGATATTCTTTAGGCACAACAAAAAAAGGATGAGTTAATTTTTGAGTCATATCGCCATCATTAGTAATCAAAAGTAATCCTGTAGTATTAAAATCCAAACGACCTACAGGATATAATCTTTGAATTTTTGCCTCTTTTATTAAATCCAAAACAGTTGGTCTTTTTTTGTTATCTTTAGCTGTAGAAAGACAACCTTGGGGTTTGTTCAGCAAATAATAAAATAAAGGGGTCTTTTTAATTAAAACATCATCTAAAGTAATAACATCAGAAGGTATAACTTTAATTCCTAATTGGCAAACAATTTGGTTATTTACTTTAACTCTTTTTTGCAAAATTAAGGCTTCTGCTTTTCTTCTAGAAACTAAATTAGCAGCAGCAAGAAATTTTTGTAATCTTTCCATAAAAAAATATTGAAAACTTTCTTTTGTAATTTTGACAAAAAAAATTAAATTAGTTATTTCAAAAAAAATAAAAAAACTGTTTATCATTCATATACTAATTTAAAAAAAATATCGCGGATAGTATTTATTTTTTTCTAAAACATCATAATAAGCAATAAAATTCTTATGACTATCTTGCACAATAAAAGGTTTTTGTGTGATGCATTGTCTTTGATCTAAATAAATCCCATTTTTAACTAATTTAATTAAATAATCATTTAAAATAATTTTATCACAATCAAAAAACACAGAATAATCAAAAATTAAATCATTTAAAGTTAAGTTATCAACTGTTTTTGCCTTTTGTAACGAATAAGAACCAATAGCAAGTCGTTCCAAAGATAAAAGAGCGCCATAAGTATTCATTTGAGAAGCTATATCTTGAGCTAAACTGCGAACATAAGTCCCTTTAGAAACCCGTGTTAAAAAAGAAATTTGATCATTTTTTAGTAAAGATTTTGCTTCTAAATGATAAATCATAACTTCTTTCGGAGGGATGGGTATAATTTGATTTTTGCGAGCTAAATAATACATTTTTTGACCATTTACTTTAATGGCAGAAAATATTGGTGGAGTTTGCAAATAA
Organism: Candidatus Phytoplasma solani; assembly: GCF_040126175.1. Classification (NCBI taxonomy): domain Bacteria; kingdom Bacillati; phylum Mycoplasmatota; class Mollicutes; order Acholeplasmatales; family Acholeplasmataceae; genus Candidatus Phytoplasma; species Candidatus Phytoplasma solani. Next base: position 25,097 of record NZ_CP155828.1, on the reverse strand, counting down.
CTTTTTTGATGAAAAACAGCAAAACTTTTTTGAATTAATTGTTCATCTAAAACAGTCTTTTTGGTATTCATTAATTTACCGGTAACATCTAAAGTGTCATATTTTTGATTAAAAACAAAAGTGCCTTGGTAAGTTTTGCACAAATGGTTAAACAAAAAAGCTAGCTTTGTTGCTTTACCCACACAAACAATTAAAAGACCAGAAGCTAAAGGATCTAGTGTTCCTGTATGGCCAACTTTATCAAAGTGAAATTTTTTTTTAATTTGCCAAACTATATCATGTGAAGTCATCTGTGGTTTTTTATCAACCAAAAAGAAACCATTTATTTTATTTGGAAATAACTCCATTATTTATAAACTTGTACAAAGGATAATAATTCTTCTTTATTTAAAAAACCCATTCGTCTCGCCACTTCTTCTTGATCTTTGTATAAAATAAGAGTAGGGAAACTAGAAACTCTTTGTTCTATAGTTAATTGCCGAAATAAATCAATATCTATTTTAACAAAAAAAATATCTTGTGTTTCTTGTGCTACTTCATGTAAAATAGGAGCTAATTTGCGACATGGAGAGCACCATGTAGCAAAAAAATCAACAAGCACTAATCCTTTGTGATTAATAAAATCATAAAAATTTTGTCCTTGGTAATTAATAATATTTTTTGTTGACATTTGGTAAACACCTTTTTTTAAGACTACAATTTATTATAACTTAAAAAAGTTATAATTTGATAAATAATTTTATCATTTTTTTATCTTTATTTGTGATTTTCGGAACAATAAGGAAAGGAATTTTCTTTTGGTTTTTTTAACTGTTGTCTAATCCGTTTAATGTTAAGACATCCATAAAGCAAAAAAACTAAAGAAGATAAAAACACAATTAATTTGAAAAAGAAATTAAAATAATCAAAATATATTTCTTCAATTACTTCAAAATCCTTCACTTTAAGATTAGAAAATTTTTGTTCAAAAGTGTTTTGAAACAAAGGTTTTAACTTGAAATAAAAAATATCCCCATTTTTATCCATTATACTAACCAATTGATAAAAACCCTCTAACCAACTATTTTTAGTGGTATAAGTCATTTTTTTAATTTCATATTGATCAATTTTAAAAAATAATTCATTTATCGTAAGATTTTTACCTTCCTGATGAAACAACGGTAAAAAGGGCAAGTATGATTGCCAAGAAAATACAATAATTATGGAAACAATAATTAAACTTAGAATATTTAAAGCCAAAAAAAGCAAGTATTTGTTGGCAAACAATAAAGCAAATATTTTAATGTCTAAAAACCAAAAAATAATTCTAATAATAATAATTAACAATAATAAAAAAAACAAAACCAAGATAAAAGAAAAAGCAAAATAAAAAAGCAACTTTGGTTGGTTATTCCTTTCAGTGGAAATGTCTTCTTGGAATTTGTTCTCGTTTAAAAAAGTTTTTATTTCAGCAACTGAAAAAAAATCCTTAGTTTGTAACTTTTTTGCTAAATTTTTAATTAAATTTTGATTTATTTTTACTAAAGATTTAGCATCGCTGTAACATCTTTGTAAAATTTCTTTTTGAAGTTCCTCTTTATCTTTATTTGAGATTGTTTTATATGAAAAAAAGTTAGTTAACTCTTGGGCTTGTTCTAAAGCCTCTTTAAAATCAGAACAAGTTTGATTAATTAGTTTTCCCAAAATAACTTCTTCCGCTGCTTTGCCTGATAAAATAACTATAATTCTTTGAAATAACTCATTTTGAAATGTCCAATAAGAGGAATTTGGTTGAAGCGATAAAAATAAAAAATTATCACTTAAACGCGGCAATAAAGAAATAGAACTAAGAAAATGAGTCTTTTTAATTTGACTGATAATCGTTTTAGCAGCTTGATAAGTAGTAATGATTTCTTTGTCTTTTTGATCATATTTATGATTTTTTTGAGCAAAACCTAATAAAACATTATCTTTAGCTTTAACAATGGTATTCATGTCAATTAGATGATAGCTATTAGTGTTTTCATTGATATTCAAAATTACAGCTTCATTAATAATTGCTTTTAAATGAGCAGCACTAACACCTGGGGTTTCTTGTGCCAATTGTTTAAAATCTATTGTTGAATCAAATTGTTTATTTTTGGCATATGATTTTAAAATATCGTAACGAGTTTGAAAATCAGGTAAATCCACTTTAACTAAATAATCAAATCTACCGGGACGTACCAAAGCTTCATCAAGAACATCGAATCTATTAGTGGCAGCAATGATAATAATAGGAGGTTTTGCTTCTTGAATATTTTGTTTAGTTTTAATACCATCTAGTTCAGTTAAAAGGGTTGTTAAAATTTCTTTTGCTTTCTGATTAAATTCATTTCTTGCTACTCCAAAAGCATCAATTTCATCTATAAAGATAATACTTCCTTTTGTATTTTTGTCTTTATTACCAGCTTCATTAAATAAATCTTTAATTTTTTGAGCACCATCACCATGAATTTTTTGCAAAAAATCAGTACCAACAAAAGAATACCAAAGGGAGTTCCGCCTCACCTGCAAAAGCTTGAGCTAATAAAGTTTTTCCGGTTCCTGGAGGACCATAAAATAAAATTCCTTTAGGGATAGAAGCGCCATTTTGTTCATATTTTTGAGGTTCTTTTAAAAAACCAATAAAACGTTTTAATAATTCTTTTTCTGTTTCCATCCCCGATACTTGATCAAATTTAACAGTGGAATTAATGACATTATTTTGAATTCTATTGTTACTATTAGAAGTATTTTTGACAACTAAAGAAGATAAAGGATTATTATGAAATGAGATTACAGAATCTTTTTTATTTTTTATGCAAAAAAATTCATTATTTTTTAACCGCCAAAGCATAAAAATAAAAAAACAACTAAAAATAAAAGAAAACATTAGAAGAAAGAATTTTTTAATCATTAAAATCATTTTTTGCTACCATCACTTTGGATTAAATTAAAATGAAGAGTTTTTCTTTATAAGAAAGTATAAATTTGAAAAAAGTTAAGTTTTAACTAACCAAAAAGAGCAAAAAAAGATAAAACAAGTGTTGATTTCTCCAAGAAATACTTATAATTGTTCTTATTATGAATGAAAATTTGAAAAAAGATAAAAAATACAAAAAAACATAAAACATAATCATTAAATAATAGTTTTTTATTTTTGTAATAATAAAATATTAAAAGAAAGTAAAAACTAATTTAATAAAAAATCAAAAAAACAACTATATTTTAACTTTTAAATTTAATCTTTCATATGATATTGTTTTTTAATTTCATTTAACAAATAATGATAAATTTTGATATTATTAACGAGATATTTTTTAGCATTTTCGTTGCCCTGACCAATTTTTTCACCTTTATAACTATACCAAGAACCATTTTTTTGAATTAAATTTAATTGTGACGCCATTTCTAAAACTTCTCCTACTTTAGAAATTCCTTTGCCATAAACAATATCAACTACAGCTGTTTGGAGTGGAGGAGCTAATTTAGATTTAAGAATTTTGATTTTTGAACGAATGCCAATCATTTCACCATTTTCCTTAATGATTTCAGTTTTGCGAATATCTAGTCTGATAGAAGAAAAAAATTTTAAAGCTTTGCCTCCAGGAGTAACTTCAGGATTGCCAAAAATAACTCCTGTTTTTTCTCTTAACTGATTAATATAAATTACAATTGTATTTGTTTTGGAAATAATCCCTGATTGTTTGCGCATTGCTTGTCCCATCATTCTTGCTTGCAAACCGATATAATTACTTCCCATATCACCTGCAAGTTCCGCTTCAGGCACCAAAGCTGCCACAGAATCAATAACCAATAAACTAATATTACCACTCGAAATTAATTTTAAAGCGATATCTAAAGCTTGTTCACCTGAATTAGGTTGCGATAAATAAAACTTATTAATATCAACCCCAATAGCTTTAGCATAAGTAGGATCTAAGGCGTGTTCAGCATCAATGAAAGCAACGTTACCACCAGCTTTTTGAGCCTCTGCAATAGCATGTAAGGCTAAAGTTGTTTTTCCAGAACTTTCAGGACCAAAAAGTTCAATAATGCGACCTTTAGCATAACCTCCAACACCTAAAGCAATATCAAGCAATAAAGAACCAGTTGAAATCACTTCAATCCCTTTAATTCCTTTATCATTGAGTTTCATGATGCTGCCTTTACCAAATTTTTTTTCAATTTCCTTAATAGTTTCTTCTAAAGTATTTTTATTTGATGAATTTTGCATATTTTCTCTTTTTTCCTTTGATTTTTTTGATTTTTAATTGTATTTGTGATGTTTTTGATAATAAATATCATATTTACTTTTAAAATTGTTTCAATAGTTTTCAATGTTTTTTTAAAAAAACATTATATATACTTATACTTAAAAAATATAAAAATTCAGCATAAAAAATAATCATAAATGTTGCAAAAAATTATTACTTTATTGATAAATTTTAACATACAAAAATTAAACGTTAATAATAATTTTGAAAAAGAAAAAAACATTCAATTAAATTTTTTAAGAGTTTTTATTGCTTTTACAAATTGATAATCAATTATTTTTAGATGTTGGTAATTTTTTTATTTTGTTAGTTATCAAAAAATCAAATCAAAAATAAAGCAATTAGTTCCAAAATTCATAAATTTTAAATTTATTTAGGTGAAAAATTTTTAACAATAATTTGATAATTTTTGAAAAAATAATCAATCCCTGAGGTAATAGTTAAAAAAACGGCTAAAAATAAAAAAACATCTCCAATGCGATTTATATGGATAAATAAGTTGTGAACATATTGATTTTCCACCTTAGGAAAATAAGGCAAATATAAACCAAAAAAAAGACAAAAAATAGCTAAAAAAGTAGAACCTGTTTTGATTTTTCCCCAAAAAGAAGCTTCAACAACAACTTCATTGTTAGAAGATAATAAACGAATACCAGTTACTAAAAACTCTCTAATAACAATAACCATCAAAATAGGAGGGAAAAAATGTTTAGGAATGATAAAATCATCAGGTTTGCTTTTAGAGCAAAAACGAAATTGACAAAGATAAAAAAGAGCAATAATCACTAGTAGTTTATCAGCAATCGGATCAAAAAATTTACCAAAAACCGTTTGTTGTTTGTATTTTCTAGCGATGTAACCATCTAGATAATCAGTGATCACAGCTGCTACAAAAATGATTTGAAAAGTCAAAACAAAAACCCAATCATAATCATCAAAACACATCAAAGGCACAAGAACAAAAATTAATAAAATACGAAAAATAGTAAGTAAATTAGCAAACAAAGGAAACACAAAAAACCTACTTTCAAATATTTTTTTCATGTCAATATTTTTTTATTATCATAAGTATTTTTTCAATTTTAATTGGAAGAAAAAAATTAATTTTGGCATCAATTGCAAAACAAATAAAAAGAAAAAATAAAAAAGTTGTCTAAATATAAATTAAAAATATATATTTAATTCTCTTTTACATATTTTTTTAAATTTTAAGATATTTTTAATATACTATTCTTATTATATCAGCTATTAAGGAAAAATATTATATCAACTATTAAGAAAAAATAAAATTTTAATGATTTTTTGCAGTCTATTAAAATAAATAAGAAAACTTTCTTCAAAAAAAGAACCTAAATAAATTACAATACCGCCAAAAAACAAAAAAATCAATACTTTTTTATAAACAAAAAAAATAAAACTAGCAAAAAATAACTAAAAAATAAATTTTTTACAACATTTAAGAAAAAATAATAATTTGCATTTTATTATAAAAACCGTAAATTAAATTAAATATGGCTCTTTTTTTAGAAAAAACTTTATAATAAATTTTTTTACTTTACAAATTCATAATTTCTAGGTATAATATTTTGTGTTATTAAAATTATTATTAGTTGGCGGTTGTGGCGAAGTGGTTAACGCGGCGGCTTGTGGCGCCGATATGCGTGGGTTCGATTCCCATCAGCCGCCCCAATAAAATAACAATAAATTGAAGATTAAGGCCCATAGCCAAGTGGTAAGGCAACGGACTTTGACTCCGTGATTCGTTGGTTCAAATCCAGCTGGGTCTGCCATTTTTTTTAAACCCTAAAAAAAATTTAAAAGCGGGTGTGGCGGAATGGTAGACGCACTAGATTTAGGATCTAGCGCTTTAGCGTGCAGGTTCAAATCCTGTCACCCGTACCAATGAAACCATTATATCAAGGGATATGATGTCAATGGTAGCATAACGGTCTCCAAAACCGCTCGTTCGGGTTCAAATCCTGATATCCCTGCCATTTTAAATTGTTTGTTTTTTTAACAAAAGACAGGATTATTTTTTTATTTTATCGAAGAATTAACTCAATAAAATAACAAAGTTGTATATGATAAGTTTCTCTTTTGTAGAAACTTTTTGATTTTTATAAAAAAATCAACAAAAAAATTATCTTATTAAATGATTGACATTTTAACTTTTTTTTGATTAAATAAGGTTGTAGATTGAAAGTTTTTTTAGTCAAAAAAAATGAAAATAATTAATTTTTATTTATTTGAAAAGATGTGTTTTATTTTGATTATAAGATAATTAATCTATTAAAATAAAGTAAGTATGATAAGCGTTTTTAAATAGGAGGCAATTATTTTTGGACATATTTCTTCCAATTACTAATTTTTTTAATAAGAACATTTACTGCGCGTCTATTATTTGTGGAATTATTTTAATTGTTTTTCCAGTTTTTATATTTATTTTTATAAAAGCATTTATTAAATTATTATTATTGATTTATTATATAAATTTTCATATTGCTAACTTTTTTAGTAATTCTAAAAAAACCAAAAAAAACAATAATAAAGATAATTTACCAAATATTTTAATCAATAATAAGGATTTTGATTCTAATTGTCTAATTAATTTAAAATTAATGGAAATGATCGAAAAAAAAGATAATAACAATCGTTTGCAAACTGATTTCTTAGACATGAAACAAAAAATGTTAGAAACATATTTTAATCAAAGAATTTTTGAAATAGAAATGAAACAAAAAATTAAAGACTTAGAAGAGGGGCAAAAACAAACTAAAATTACTCAACCAAAAACAAAAGGTTTTTTAGATGAAATTCCCAACACTTTAAGACAAATTTTAGAAAAATTAAAAAATGTCGAAGAAATGCAATTTGAAATTTTACAAGATTACACAAAAAAAACCCATTACAACTCAAATGATAAAATATTATATGTTCATCCAGAAGATTTTTTACACATTAACAAAGCATTAATGCAACAAAAATACAAACAATTAAAAAATTAACCATCACTTAAACAAAGTGATGGTTTTTTTATTTTATAAATTTGGATTTTTTTGATATCAATTGACTTTTCTTAAATGATTTTTTAAAAGTCAATAAATAAATGTTAATTTTTTTATTTTTCATCTAAGTAAATGGTTTTTTTAGGATTTGATTTTTTTAAGAAAATTCAAAATTATAAATATTATTTGTAAATTTTTTTAAGTGGTAAAAAAAGATTTTTTTTGATTATTACTGTTACTTTTAGTTTAAATTATTCTAAAAAGATAAATAGGGTTAAAGTAATTTATTATAATTTTTCTGGTTTTGAAATAATCTTTAAAGGATTATTATTGAGAATTTTTTTTAATTGTCTTTTTATGGCTATATAATTTAAAAACAAAGGATAACCCAAAACTAATGCAAAAAAAAGAATTATATTAATAATAATTAAGCAAAATATTAGAGAGCTTTTATTGTAAAATATTTTTAAAAAATTTAACGAAGTTTTATTCTGGGGAGTATAACTAGAATAAAGAGAAGCAAGTTTAGAATAAACAAACACAAGGAAAAGCAAAAATAATCCATAAACTGGGGATGCTAAAAATTGTATTTTGCTTAATTTAAAATTTAACAAATAAAATATTTTGGCAATATCTTTGTCTGAAGCTCCTAAGGATTTTAAAATACCGATATCTTTGTTTTTTAAAACTATAACATGTTTCATCCGCATAATTATTTGAAACAAACCAAAACTTAAATAATAAAGGTGAATAAATAAAAGTGAACCTAATGCAGTCATGATGCCAGAATCAAACTTGTTTTTAATAACAGCAAACATTAATAAATTTAAACAAATCAAAAGAGTAATAGTTAGTAAAAAAAACAGCAACACTTGTATTTAAGATAATTTTTGTAAAGTTTTTTATTATTTTGAAAAATATTTTTAGTTATTAAAAGAGCGGATTGTTTAGAGATGCAAGAATTATTGTGGCTGAAATCTAAAATCTGAGAATTATTGTCATAAGTTAAATTAGCGGGAGTAGGAAAAAAGTTATGGATCAAAAAATTAGTTTTTTGTTGTAATAACACTTTAACTTCTACTTCGGTATAAATTTTTAAAAGAGGATTTTTTTCTTTAGTAATATTTTTTGTTGGTGTTTTTTTAGTCCAATCTTTGATAATTTGACCTTCTTGTAATTCAATAATACGTAGTCCATTATTTTAAAGCACTTTGGGTGTCGTGAGAAACAACGATAACTAATTTTTCTTTGGTAATTCTTTCTAAATATTCAAAAATAATTTCGCTCGTTTTTTCATCAAGGTTACCGGTTGGTTCATCAGCTAAAATCATTTTAGATTGTTTAATTAAAGCACGGGCTATACTTACTCTTTGTTTTTGTCCTCCAGAGAAAGTTGATAAGGGTATCTTGTTGCTAAATTTTGTAAATCAACTTGTTTTAAGGTTTGATAGATTTGTTCATCATCAAACTTTTTTGACTGTAATTCACAAATAATTTTAATATTTTCAAAAACAGTTAAGTTTTCTAATAAATTATACTCTTGAAAAATAAAACCTAAAAAATAATTACGATAAATATCCAAATGTTGATTCGATAATATTTGAATCTCTTGATTACCAATTGTAATAGTTCCCCGACTAGGTTTATCTATACCACCTAAAAGATTTAATAAAATCGATTTACCAGAACCAGACTTACCAGTCAGAAAAATTAACCCTTTTTTAGGCAACTCAAAAGAAACATCTTTTAAAATAGAAATATTAGAAAATATTTTAGATAAATGGTTAACTTTTAGCATAAATTAATTTTAAATCTCTCTTTTTTAATATTTTAATTTTATATTATCAAAATCAAAAAAACACAAAAATAAAAAAATGGTTAATTCTTAAAACCATAAGTTTATTTTTTAGTTTTGATAGAAGTTTTATTATTCTTTATTTTATAGATAACGTAATAAATTGTTGTAATAACTAAAGTAGTCACAGCCACAGATGCGATAATAATTTCTGTAATAAATCGTGAAATAGCTTTTTTAGCTTTTTCAGGCACCTCTTCTTTTGCTTTTTCTGCTTCCTTTTTAACTTGATTTGCTGAGATATTAAAAATATTTCTAGCTAATTTAGAGATAATTGCATCTAAATCTCTAGAATTTTCACCTAAAGCTATAGCTAATATTTTAGTGAAAAAAGGGTGTTCTTCCAAAAACTTTTTAACTCCTGAAATTGTGTTTTTTCGATCATCATCTTCAGACAAAGAAGAATGAGCTTCAACTGAAGGCCATAAATTGTTAATTTGATTTTTAAATTTATCATACCAGCTTTTTGTTTCTTTTGATAGTATCTTGTTGTTTGGTTCTTGTACTAATGTTGGAATTTGCTTTATTTTTGTTTGCGCATCCTTTAATATTGCTTGATAGACTTCTTTTAATTTAAGATTATTAGTTGTAACAAAAAAAGATAAAATATGTTGTTTCCAATTTTGATGAGGTTTTAATAGTTCTAAAGCTTTTGAAAATCCATTGTTTTCTTGGTATTCTTGGATTTTTTTATATGTTTTTTCAGCTTCTAACCAAGCTGTGTTTTTCTCTAAAAAACTCGTTAATTCTGTTTTTTCATTAATATTAATTAAATTATTGATTTGAGTTTTAATTTTCTCTATTGTTTGCATTTCTTGTTCTACTTCATATTTTTCTTTTGCAATTTCAACAGTTGTGTCACATTCTGAAGAACCATAAACTACATTTTTACTTTTAAAAACCACAGTGGTGAAATTAAAAAGATTAAAAAAGATTAAAAAGCTAAAATATAATATATTTAAAAATATTCCTATCAAAAATATTTTTTTAATTTTGAAATTCATAAATTTAGTTTCCTATCTTAAAAAACTTTACTACTTAACTATTATAACTATTTTTAATGATAAAATCAAATATTTTAATTGTTTTATTTTTTTATTTTTGGATGGCATGAAAGGATTGTTTGTGTTTGGTTATCTATTTAAAGATAAAATTAAAATAAAAAATACATTTTTTTGCTCCAAATTTTTCTTTTATTTTTTTTGTCGGTAAAATAAAAATCTTTTTACACCCTATAAGTATAATTAATTTCTTTTAATAATTTTGACTATAAGAACACAAGTCCATTGTAAACGAATAAAATAAATTGGTTGAAACAATATTATATAAAACTCTTTTGAATCCATTTTTTTCTAAGTTATAATTTACAATATTTTTATAGTTCTTAGATATTTTTTGATAGATTTCTTTATTTTATATTGTTTTTATTTGGATTTAAAATATTTATGAATAAAAAAAATGTTAAAATTATGAATAAAAAATTATTTTAGTTTTTTTATCTAAGTTTTAGAGTTTTGGAATAATTCGAACTCCTCTTGAATACATAAATTTAATGCTTTCATTATACTATTTTTTAAGTTTTATAGTTAGCTTAATTATTTTTTAAAAGTTTTTTATTTTTGTTTTTCTATCTTATTTTATTATAAAAAAATTATCTTTTTGTTTTAATGTCAAAAAAATAAAATGTGTTATAATTAAAAGAGGTTATTAATGTTTTCTTTTCTTTAACAAGAAACCTTTTTCGTAAAAAAATTACTGTCTAAAAAAAAATACATAAACCTTTATTTGAATTTATTATAAATTAAATAAAAAATAATGAAAATTGAAAAATTTTAACGAAAGGCGAAAAAATTATGTATAAAAAAAAAATCATTGCAAACATTGATGGCACATTGTTCAAAAACATGATTATCAATGGATCTATCAATTTACACAATAACTATCATAAAATTGATAATTTAAATGTTTTTCCTGTTCCTGATAGAGATACGGGAACTAATATGAAAATTACTATGATGTCAGGAGTCGCATCAATCAAATTTTTAAAAAGTAATTCTATTGTTGAAGTTTCACAAGTTTTATCTAAAGCTTTATTGTTTGGGGCTAAAGGGAATTCGGGAGTTATATTGTCGCAGTTTTTTTCGGGAATGACAGAAACTTTTACTAAATTACAAAAAACTTCCATTAACCTTGAAGAATTTATTCAGTCTTTGCAAAACGGATATCAAAAAGCCTATCAAGCTATTATTAAACCAACAGAAGGAACTATTTTAACTGTTTTTCGTGAATCAGTTGAAAAAACAATAGAGCAAAAAGATAAATTTAAATCCATTATTGATGTAATGGAAAGTTTTTTAACCAACGCCAAAACAACACTAGCTAAAACTACTAACTTATTGGCAGTTCTGCAAAAAGCTGGAGTAGTTGATAGCGGAGGAGCTGGTTTTGTTGAAATTTTAAAAGGAATTTTGCAATTTTTAAAAGAAGACAAAATGATTGAAATGCAAGATTTATCTTTACAAACACAAATAAATACATATCATATTCATCATTTAGGTGAAGTTGATATTAAATATATTTATTGCACTGAATATGTTTTTCAACTAAAAAACATTAATCACTTTAATATTGAAAAAATCAAAAGTGATTTTTCAACGAAAGGCGATTCTTTGGTTTTAGTGCAAGACAAAGAAATTTTAAAAATACATATTCACACTAATCAACCTGGTGCTATTTTAGAAAAACTTTTAGAATATGGTAATTTACAAATTAGTAAAATTGATAACATGAAAGAACAACATCAAAAAATAATCAATGAAAATTACATTTATGATCATAAAAACGAAGTTTTAGAAATAGGAAAGTCAAAACAAATTCAATATTATTTAATTGTTTTTGCAAAAGATATTAAAATTGAAAAGTTATTAGTTGATTTTAAAATAAACCACATTATAAAGGAAATTAATTTTATAAAACAAGATTTTTTTAAATTAATTGGCAATATTAATTCTCCATATATTATTATTTTTCCTAATAGCTTAGAAATATTAAATATGTTATCTCAAAGCGTTATTCCCGCCCATAAAGAACAAAAAATTATTATTTTACCAACTACAAACATTGCTCAAACATACAGCGCTCTTTTATCTTTTGATCAATCATTGGATTGGAATCAAAACAAAGAAATTATTGAAAACACAATTAAAAATATTCAAACAGGTGAAATTATTGCCGCTAATCAAATCAATAAAAATCTTATTATTGATAAACGAATTACCGATATTCAAAAAGAAAGTTATCTATCAATTTGTGAAGGTAAAATAATAGCTATTAAACCAAGTAAATATGAAGCTATTAGCGCTCTTTTAACTAAAATGATTAAACCTTATCAAAGTTTTTTAACTATTTTTTATAATGCTTCTATTTCAGATACTAACGAATTAGCTAAAATTGAACAATATTTAGAAAAAAATTATGATTATTTAGAATTAGAAATAATTGAAAATGCTAACGATAGTGCTCCTTATATTTTATCTTTAGAATAAAAATGGTTTTAAAAAGATCATTTTTATGTTTTTTGCGGATATGACGGAATGGTAGACGTGCATGCTTGAGGGGCATGTAAGAATTTTCTTGTGTGAGTTCGAATCTCATTATCCGCACCAATTTAAATTTTTAAAAACAAAAAGAACAATCTTTTGAAAAATAAAAGATTGTTCTTTTTGTTTTTAAATGATTATTATATAAATTTATAAAATATTTTTTTAAATAAAATAAATTTTATAAAAAAATAATATTGATTTGGAGCGGGCGAGGGGAATCGAACCCCCGTTTCATGCTTGGCAAGCACGTATAATAACCACTATATGACACCCACATTTTTTTTAAGAAACTTACAATTTGGTGCCCTTAACAAGAATTGAACTTGTATTTCAGCATTACCATTGCTACGTTCTACCATTAAACTATAAGGGCTTAACATATTTTATTATATCATTAATTTTATAATTATAAAGTTTTTAATTTCAAACAAAGAATTTTATTGAAATAATTTTATCACTAAAAAAACAAAAAAATTAATTAAAAAACTTGACTAAAAAGATAAATAAGTTATAATAGTTAGTAGGTTATTAAAACCGAAATATTTTAAATAAAGGAGTTATTAGTAATAATGCAAGATAAAAAACACCGAGGAACATGTAAATGGTTTGCCAAAGATAAAGGCTTTGGTTTTATTCTTTCATCTGATCAAAAGGAAATCTTTGTACATTGGCGTTCTATCCTAACTGAAATGCTTGGAAGAAAAACATTAAACGAAGGCGATCAAGTTGAATTCAGTATTGAAGAAAGCGACCGCGGACCTCAAGCGAAAGATGTTATCATAATTAACGAATAACATTACTAAACTAATAAAAAAAGAAAATTAATTCTTTTTTTATTGCGTTAATCGCATTTTTAACTTATTAATGTTTTGAAATCAACATTAATAAGTTAAAATAAAAGTATGGGGATGTTCTTGGATTTGCCAGGATCATGAAAGTTTATATGGCATATCTTGGTTACGCAAGTAAAAACGTCGAGGTTTATAATAACCGGAAAACATTCAAACGCAGAACCAATTATTAATAATTGGATTCCATCTTCTTTCAGTACCTCTTCACAATTAGCTTTTGCTTAAAAAATAGTAAACTGGGTATTTTAATTCTTGAGCGTTATATATAGCTCCTAATTTTTGAGTGGTATAGTCAAACATTTTTTAATTGTTTTGCCACCGAAATTGAAATCGATTGATTTGGTTTTGTGAGTTATATTAAATAATTACTTTATAGACTCTTTTTTATATATTCATATTTTTATTAATCCTATTTTTTAAAGTAAGCTTGCTTCATTAGTTTGTCTTTGACTATTGATAGCAAATTTAACAAAGACTAATAATTTATTTTTTGTGTTTGTTTATAAATAAATTATAAAAATCTTAAAATAAACTAAATATGTAGAGCATATAAATTAAAATGGTCTTGTACATGGGTTCGAATCCCATCATCTCCACCAAAAAAAAAAAAAATAGTAATTATTTTTCCCAAAAAGAATTTTTCTAGGAAGTTTCTTTTTTGGAAAAATCATAAAATTGTGTTAATTCATTAATTTTATCAATTATTTTATGTATTTTAACATAATTGTTATCATTAGTGTTTCCCATTAAATGTTTATCTAATTGCAAAAAATTATAATTACTGCTAACGAAAAGAGGTAATTTTTTTTCAGCTCGATAATGTAGAAGAGGTAATAAAATTTCATCACGAAACCAAGGATTAACGTTTTCAGCTCCAAAATCATCCAAAATCAAACAATCAATTTTTTTTAATTGTTGAAATCTAATTTCTAATAAATTATTATATAAAAAGCTTTTAAATTTACGTGTTAAATTAGGCATAAATAGAAACATAACAGGTATTTCTTTTTTAATCAATTGTTGTGCTAAAGCCTTTAAAAAAAAGGTTTTACCTGTTTTAAAAGAACCACAAAGATAAAAACCTTTGTCTGTTTTTCTAAAATTTTTAATTATTTTTTGCATTTCTTTATAAACTTTTTTTTTACTTTCGCTATCAATAATTAATTTATTAAAAGAATATTGTTCTAATTCAAACTCACTATCAAACAAAGCATTTGTTTTTTTGCAATTTTCTTGAAATTTAATTTTGCTAGATTGTAAAGTAGGCACCCAAACAACCCTAATAAAAGGGGTTTTTTTTAATTCTTGACGATAACCATCTTCATTTTCTTTCATTTTATTTTTATAATAGTGATAGTAAGTTAATAAATCATCGTCAGCAATAATTAAATCTTTAGTTTCTGGATTTTGGGCAATTATTTTTCTTATTTTGGTTTTGATATCTAATAAATCCATTTTTAACTTCTCCTTTAATAATATTTGATTTTTATTTTATTTAAATTTATGATTGCCATTTTTTTTTAATTTCATCTATCCATTTCGGTTTATCTTGAGATTTTTTAAAATTGTTTTGATTTTGAGTTTTATTTTCTGTTAAAAAATCATAAGCTGTTTCGACATCTACAACGCCTTTTTGTGCCCATGATTTTAAAGTTTTTTCTAAATAAACAACCGAAGGTAAAATACCATCGCGATACCTTAAAATATAAATTAATAATACATTCACTAACCCTAATTCTAAATCATTTCTTTCTAATAACTGAAAAACAACATCACTTGCCATGGCTTGATTATTTTTTTGACAATAATCTTTAATAATTCTTTGGGTTGCATCAGCTTTTTTTAAAAAAGAAATCATTTTTTCTTCGTCATCTTCTATTTTTTTAGAAGAAACAATTTTTTTATTCTTATTGTTTTGGTGATGATTTTTTTTAACATTTAAACGCAATTTTGACAAATCAATATCATCAGGGTTAAGAAAGCTTTTTTGATAAATTTCTGCCATCATTTGAGGTGATAAATCATAGACTAAACTTAATTTTTGAATAAAATCCATTGTTTTGAACTCCACTAAAAAGGGTTTTTTGAAACGCTCTGGTAAGTTTTTTAAAAATAGTTCATAATTAAAATTATTTTTTAGAAAACTTTTATCAAAAAGTCCAATAAATTTTTTTTGATCAAGATTTTTGTTAAAATTAATTTTTTGAAATTGATATATCTCGTCAAATTTTTTACTAATATCTTGAAATCCTTCTAAATGCATAGTTTCTCTTAAAAAATGGCTTTGTAAATTAAAATAATTTTTTTCACCGATTTCACTTAATAAAAAGTTACTTAAAAGAGGATCTTGTAAAAAATCATTACCTTTATAAGGGGCAATAACTAAATAAATCTTTTCTTTTTGATTATTTTTTTGATAAGTAGCTAATAAATTGAGTGCTTCTAGTTTTTCTTTACTTTCTGAAAAAATATCTTCAGAAATGCCAGCAAGATCAAATAAAAATTGATGTTGATATTCGAAATTTGATTTTAAAGATAACAAAATATAATAAATTCCTAAAGCTTGAGCGCCTATTAATGGTTGATAAAGCAAATTAAGATTTTTATGATCTTCAAACGATAAAGAGATTTGATTTTCTATTTTAAACAAGTTAAAACGATTGTTAATCATTTTAAACCTCCTTTCTTCTTTAATTAATTTTTTATATGATTTTGACATGAGGGACAAAAATAAGTCCCTCTACCACCAACCTTAATTTTAATAATTTTAGACATACATTCAATACAAGGATGATTTTGTTTACCGTGAACTAAAAGATAATTTTGAAAAGAACCTTTTGTTCCTTCTTCTGATTCAAAAGTACTAATGGTAGAACCTCCGAAATGAATTGCTCTTTTTAAAACTTTTTTAGAAATTTGTAAAATATTTTGAACTTGGTTTAGAGTTAAATTGCAAGCTTTTGTTTCAGGATGTAATTTTGCTAAAAATAAAATTTCATTGACATAAATATTACCTAAACCAGAAATATTTTTTTGATTCAACAAAGCCTTTTTTAAAACAGTTTTGGTTTTGATTATTTTTTGATAAAAATCCATAAGATTAATTTCAAAAGGATCTAAAGCTAATTGATGAAGTGTTGTTTTGGTTAAAAAACATGATTGATGGTGAACTTCAAATCTTCCAAATTTACGAATATCATAATATCTTAAAGAATTGTCATTATCAAAAAATAAAACAAAATGCTCGTTTTTTTCATGATTATTGTTAGATGGTTTTATAAATAATTTTCCTTCCATCCTTAAATGTCCGATTAAAACGAGTTTTTGAGTTAGAAAAAATAATAAAAATTTTCCTTTTCTTTGGATATCTAAAATAACTTCCCCTTTTATTTGTTTAAATTCTTTAATATTTTTAACAATTGGTTCATAAAAAATTTTAACTCCAATAATTTTTTTACCAATTAGTTGAGATTTTAAAATGTTTACAATAATTTGAACTTCGGGTAATTCTGGCATAATTATTGACTCCTTGCAATTATATCGTTAATATAACAAATTAGTTTATCATGATTTTTCAATTTGAGTTTTTTTATTTACAAAAATATTTAAAAAAGGATTGCAATATTTAGCCATTAAATCTATATCGTTTTGTAAACAATGATTTAAGAAAGAGTAAGTGATTTTGTTTGTATTATCGCTTTTATTCAAATGACGAAATAATTGTAAAAGAGTTATTTTTTGAAGATCTAAAATATTTTCTTGTAAAAAGAAAAATAAAAAAGATAAACGATGATCTTTTTTTTCTAAAAGCAATAAAGAAGGTAAAAAGACTTTTCTTTTTAAAAAAGTTTCTAAATATTGCTTTTCTTTGATTTGTTGCAACAACTTATTTAGATAATCTAATATCTGGCTATCAACATTTAAATATTGATCGACAAATATAGTTGCATTAATAGGAGAAATCTTTAATTCTTGAGCAATATTGTTTACGATATTGTAAGATAGATGATGAGTTTCATTGTTTTTTTCAATCATTTCCTTGCTATTTTTTACTTTTGGAACAATCCCAAAAAAAGCTAATTTTTCTTGGTCTTGTGTTGTATCGTTTAAAAATTTAAAAAAATTTTTTATTTTGATAATATTACCTAAAATAGCTAATGTTTTTAACGTTATTACAGGGAAATTGCTTAAAATATATATATTATTGTTAAAAATTGTATTTACAAGATAATATTTTGGACTTAAAAAAACTTCTAAATTTTTTATTTGAGATATTTTTTGACTATGAACATTTTCTTGTTGTTTTTCTTGATGTTCTAATTGAGCTAAAACTGAAGTTAAAGGTAATTCTATTTCATAGAATAAAAATAATTGCTTTTCTAAATTGAGATGATTTTGAACATGTTCTTTAATATTTGCAAGTAAAAAAGCTTTTAAAGATAAACTTTTTTCTAAGTTATCATTTTGTGACAATTGATTAGCAAAATTAGTTTGATTTAAAAGATCTATTTTAGCAAAGATGTATTCAATCTTAAAACTTTCTAAAGGGAAAAGAAGATAAGTTGCTGCTAACAAATCAAAATTAATTCCATCAATTATTTTTCCTTTTTTTTTAAAAAACAACTGTATTTGATAAGCATTAAAAACATTTTTATGAAAAAGAGGATTTTTGAGGTAATTGATAAAAAGGTGATTATTGAAAGCGATATTTGCTTCTAGAAAAAAATTATACTTTTTAGTTCCATCGGAAAAACCAATTCCTAACATGTTAATGCTATTAGCATCAAATTCAAAATAACAAGTCCAAGTTTGATCAGGTTTAATTTCTTTTATAATTTTATTTAAAGATTCATTTTGGTTAATTATTTGATAAGCAAAGGGATCTTTTAATTCTTGATTATTATTGTTTTTGCTATTTTCTAAAGATGAATTTTCTGATTTAAAATTAACATATTTAGTAATTTTTAACCTTCTAAAATCCATTTCCTCATAAAAAGTTTGAATTTGATAATATGAGCATTCTTGCATTTTAGTTTGATACAATTCAAAAGGTAAAGGAATTTTAGTATCAATGGTTGTCAAAATTTTAGATAATTCTAAATTTACCATAGAATCATTAATTTTAGTTTTTAAACTAGGTTTAATTTCTTCTAAACAATTAAGTAAATTATCTAAACTATCGTAAGTTTGTAATAATCTTTGCGCTGTTTTAGGCCCAATGCCTGCAACTCCTTTAATATTATCAGAAGGATCCCCAACTAAAGCTTTATAATCAATCATTTGATTTTCTTTTAAGCCGTATTCTTCTAATAAAGTTTGAGGACAATAATTTTTAATAACTTTTAAACCTTTTTTAATTAAATAAACACTGATGTTTGCATCTACTAATTGTAATAAATCTTGATCACTTGAATAAATAGAAACTTTAATCTTGTTGTCACTCGCTTTTTTAGCTAAAGTACCAATAATATCATCTGCTTCATATTCATCTTGAAAATAATGTTTTACCCCAATTAAAGTTAAATATTGTTTAATTAAGGGGATTTGACTAATTAATTCGGATGGGGTAGCAGGTCTACCTTTTTTATAATCACTGTATATTTGATGTCTTTTGGTTGGATGATGTGTATCAAAAGCTACTAATATGTATTCTTGTGTTTCTTGCAAAATTTTTTCAAACATTTTAATAAAAGATAAAAGGGCGTTAGTATAAACACCTTTTTTATTTTGTAAAAGTTTTGTACCGTTGTTAGCTGTTGCGTGATATGCTCTAAAAAGTAGCGAATTTCCATCAACTAAAACCAAATGTTGCATCTTTTCCTCCTAGATAAATTAATATTTTTTTAAGTGATGGGGTGATTTAATGCTAAAAAAAGAAAGTTACAAAAAACTTTCTTGGAATATTGTTTTAATTATTTTGTCTTTAGTTTTAAATATTTTTCTTTATTTTAAATTATTGAAAAAGGACAAAGGGTCATCTTGTAATTTGGTAAAATCTTGGTCATTAAAGTTTTTCATTTGCTTGGCTAATTTTTTTTGTTGTTCTAATAGAGTTATTAATTGGTTAATATCAGTTAATTTATTACCAGAACCTACAGCAATGCGAACTCTTCTTTTTCCACTTAAAGAAATTAATTGGGGATTTTTTCTTTCTTTATTGGTCATACTTTGAATTAAAACTTCAAATTTTTTTAAGTTTTCATCATTAATATCTGCAGAAAGGTTTTTTATTTTATTACCTAATCCTGGAATAAAACTTAATATTTTACTAAAAGAACCCATTTTTTTTAAAGTTTTTAATTGTTTTTGAAAATCATAATAATTATAATTATTATCAAAAAAGCGATCCATCATTTTTTTACCTTGAACAGGATCAATTTTGTCAGTAACTGTTTCAATTAAAGTTAAAACATCACCCATTCCTAAAAGTCGTGATGCCATTCTATCAGGATTAAAAGATTCTAAAAAATCAATAGTTTCCGAAGAGGAAATAAATTTTAAAGGTAATTGAGTCATTGTTCTTACAGATAATGAAGCACCTCCTTTGGTATCAGCGTCCATTTTGGTTAAAATAATACCAGTAGCACCAACTTGTTGATGGAAAGATTGAGCATTATGAGCTGATTGTTGTCCTGTTAAAGCATCGATAATTAACAAAACTTCCGAAGGATTGCATTTAGTTTTAATTTCTTGTAGTTCATTCATCATTTTTTTATCAATGTTTAATCTTCCTGCAGTATCGATAATTACTGCATCATATCCTTCTTTTTTAGCGTATTGCAAACCTTCATCAACAATATTTACAACTTTAGGATTTTCATTTGAAAAAACATCTATTTTAATTTGTTTACCGATGGTTTTTAATTGTTCGATAGCCCCTGGACGATAAACATCACAAGCAATTAACAAAACTTTTCTATTGTTTTTTTTTCTTAACCAAAGTGCTAATTTACCCGCTGTAGTAGTTTTGCCACTGCCTTGCAATCCTATTAACATAATAGTAGTTAAATTAGGTTTGGGTTTTAATATCAAATCAGCTCGGGTCGAACCTAAAATTTGAGTTAAAGTTTCATTAATGATTTTGATGATGTGTTCTTTCGGTTTTAAACCTTTTAAAACTTCTTGTTTTAAACTTTTTTGACTAATAAGATCATGAAATTTATCTACTACTTTTATATTAACATCAGCTTGTATTAAAGATAGGCGAATTTCTTGCATAATAGTTTCAATATCTTTGGATTCGATGATTGTTTTTCCTTGGATCTTATTAATAATTTTTTGTAATCCATCTCCTAATATGCTCATTTGGGATAGCTTTTACTCCTTTGTTTTTATAATATCTATTATTTAAAGATAAATAATTTTATTGTAAATATTTTTCAGGAAAAAAATTTTGAAATAAATGAAAAAGATAATTTTGAATATCAAAAGCAATTAAATCTTCTGGTTGTTCTCCTAAACCAATATATTTAGTTGATAAGCCATATAAATGCTTGATGGCAAAAACAATACCACCTTTGGAAGTGCCGTCCAATTTAGTTAGAATTGCCCCCATCAGAGGAACTGCCGCATTAAATAATTCGACTTGATTTAAGGCATTTTGTCCTGTATTAGCATCTAAAACTAAAAAAGATTGCAAGTTTTTTAAAGGTAAATGCTTTAAAATAACTCTTTTTATTTTAGCTAATTCTTGCATTAAGTTAGTTTTGTTTTGTAATCTACCTGCAGTATCACATAAAATAACATCATAATCATTTTTTTTAGCATATTGTAAACCTTCAAAAATAACACTTGATGGACTAGTTGAGCCAATTTTTTCAAAAACTTGAGTTTTGGAACGTTTTCCCCAAATTTTTAATTGTTCAATTGCTCCTGCACGAAAAGTATCTCCTGCAATTAAAAGGACTTTTTTTCCTTCTTGTTTAAATTTAGTAGCCATTTTGCCAATAGTGGTAGTTTTTCCAACTCCATTAATACCAACAAATAAATACATTTGAGGTATTTTTTGATTTAAGGAATTTTGATGAATTTTTGAATCATCAATTACTATATTTTCACTTAAAAATTCTTTTGAGTTATCTTGATATAATTGCAGCATTTTTTCTATAATAATGGGTGGTAATTTATGAGTTTCTTTAATGTTTGATTGATTAAGTTCAACTTTGATAGTTTGCATTAAAAAAAGAGTTGTTTTGACACCAAAATCACTTGTTATGAGTATATTTTCTAAAGCGGATAACAAAGAGTGTTCAATATTTTTAGATTCTTTCAAAAGAATTTCAAAATTAGTAAAAATATCTTTTGTTTTTCCTAACCCTAACTGATATTTATCATTATTTTTGTTTTGGAAAAATTTCTTTTTAAACCATTGAAACATTTAAAATCCCCATTTTCTTAAAAATTACATAAAAAAATAATAACTGAAAAGTTTCACTATATTTATTATAACTAAAAAGAGTTTGTTTTGAAATTAATTTTTCATAAAAAAATATTTTTTTTAAAAAGATAGTTTTATTGCAAGTGTAATGACAATATTTTTTTAAAAAATAAAATTATTATAAACGATTTTAACACAACAAAAACTTTGTTTTTAACAATGACTGAAAATATTCAAAAACAAAACAAATCGAATTAATTTAGTTAAACAATTAAACAAAAAAATCATAAAAACTATTAATTAAATCCGATATTAAAAATTTTAAAAAAATGAAACCAAATTAAAACAAATGTATTAGTTTCTAAATATGAAAAAAAGAAATATTTAATTTTCCTACAAAATTTAATTGCAAATATCAAAATTAAAAATTTTAAAAAAGAACATAATTAAACAAATAAAAAAATATTCATTGAAAATTTAATCTTTTTGATTACCAAACAAAATTTAAAAAACATTAATCATTTTCTTTTGGAATTGGGAAAATAAAATGTATTGAAGATTCTTTTTCTAAAGTAGTTACAACAAAAGGTTTTAAAGAGTTTTCAAAATAAAAAACAATTTCGCAAACCGTTAAAACTTTTAAAATATCTTCTAAATATTTAGCATTAAAGGTTATCCCAAAACTTTTGGAAACCACTTTTAAAGGAATAATTTTTTCTAAAGCTGTCCCTAAATTTTCATTTGAAATCGATATTTCAATTATTTTTTCTTTAGTTAATTCAAATAAAATAACATTATTATTTATTTCTTCTTTTGAAAAAAATAAGGAAATTCTTTCTAAAATCTTTATTAATTCTTCTTTATTCAAATGGATAACAGAAGGAAAAGCTTGCAAATTAAATTCTTGAATTTTAGGATAATTACCTTCTAAAAGAGAAGTGCAAAACCATAAATTATCAATTTCTAAAAAAATTTTTTTATTATTTGAATAAAATTTTAAATTTTCATTTTCATAATATTCTAATATTTTAATCAATTCTTCTAAACTTTTGTTAGGGACAACAATATCAAAATCACGATAAAAAACGTCTAATTCAATCTTTTTGCGACTTATTCTAAAAGAATCGGTTGCCAAAGCTTTTAAGTTTTTTTGTTCATAAATTAAATTAGAACCCATCAAAATAGGTCTTTTTTCACTTTTAGAGCTAGCAATATTTACTTCTTTAATCATTTTTTTAAAACAAAAAACTTTGATCTTGAAAAAATCTATTTCTTGAAAATTAAAATTAAGCGACAAAAAATCTAAAACATCCATTAATTTTAATTTATATTCACAAAAACTAGTTTGAATTACTAGAAAATTATTTTCTGTAACTGTTATTTTAATTAAAGAATCATTAATTTTTTTAATTATTTCAATAAAATATTTACCCAAACAAGCAATTTGACCTTCTTTTTTGATTTTCAAACTTTGATCTTGAATTGTTATTTTAATTGCAATGTTACCATTATTAACTTCTAAAGTTAAAATATTTTTTTGGGCTGTTATTTTTAATGCATTAAAAATAGGGAAAAAACTTTTTTGTGGTAAAATTTTATGTATTTTTAAAAGTTGTTGTAAAAATACATCTTTATTAATTTCTAAATACATTAAAACAAATTATTTCCTTCCTAATTTTTTTAATTTTTTTTCTTCAAGGTTAAGAATTTATTTTCTTTAAAATAAGTTCAATTGATCTTTTTAATTCACAATCATTTTCACAAGTTTTTTTAATCTTTTGATAAGCTTTAAAAATAGCTGAATGATTTCTTTTAAAAAAACTTCCAATAATGTTATAAGGTATTCCTTTTAACTCTTTAATTAAATACATTGCAACATGCCTTGGTAAAGTATATTTATGTTGTTTTTTTTTCCCCATTAAATCACGAATACTAATGTTAAAAAATTTACTAACTATTAATTTAATTTTTTCCAAAATATCTTCATCGTAAGAAATATTTTTTTTACTCTTTATTAAAGGTTCTAAAGCCTCATTAGCTACTTTTAAATTAATTTCATAACCAAATGTTTTAGCATAGTTTAATAATCTTAATAAAGCCCCTTCCATCTCTCTTATATTATTTACAAAAGTAAAAGAAATTAATTCTAAAACTTCTTTTTTGACTTTTAAAGGGTCTTTGTTTTGAAATTCTAATATTTTCTTTTTTAAAATATTAATTCTATGTTCAAAATCAGGACTTTGAATATCAACCATCAATCCTGCTTCAAAACGTGAAGTTAATCTATTCATAATATTTTTTAATTCTGAAGCTGGTTTATCACTTGTAATAATAATTTGTTTTTGATTTAAATAAAGATAATCAAAAAGTTTAAAAAATTCCATTTGGGTTCTTGTAGCACCTGCCATAATTTGAATATCATCAACTAATAAAACATCAATATCGCGATATTTTTCATTAAAATCTTCCATTTTAGCTTTTCTTAATTGATTAGTAAATTCTTCAATAAAACCATCAGCTTTAACATATAAAATTTTTTTTTCTTTTTTTTCTATTATATAATTTCCAATTCCTTGAATAAGATGAGTTTTTCCAATTCCGGTTTTTCCAAAAATATAGAAAGGATTTATTGAAATTTCATTTTCTTCTATTATTTTTTTAGCTATTTGAAATGCAAATTTGTTACTTTTACCAATTACAAAATTATCTAAATTATATTTAGAATTTATATTTCCACAATTATATTTATTGAAATTTATTTTTCTATCTTCAATTTCTATGTTTTCATTTTTTTCAAAATTTGTTTTTTGGTTTTTTTCTTTAGAAATAAATTCAATTTCAATTTTTTCTTTTATTTCATTTTTAATTATTTCTTTTATTTTTTTAAAATACATTTTATAAATTTTATTTTTTATAAAATCTGTTTCTACTAAAATAATGATTTTTTTGTTTTCGTTATAAATTTTTTCAATATTAGAAAATGTTTCTTTAAAAACTTCATCACTATAAATTTTAGATAAATTTTCTAAAATTATTTCCCATATTTTAATATAAGAATTTATTTTCATTTTAAATCCTTTATTATTTTATTATTTTATTATTTTATTATTTTATTATTTTATTATTATAA